>NZ_CP060398.1:2890591-3211768 GCF_015840915.1 Synechococcus sp. CBW1002 | reverse complement strand
GAGGCCAACCAGACCCTCTCCGACCCGGAAAAGCGCCGGGCCTACGACGAACTGGGTCGCCATCGCCCCGGTGAAGACTTCCGACCATCACCAGACTGGGATACCCGCTTCTGGCAGGGCCAGGCCGGCGAGGAGGTGGATCTGGCCGATCTGTTCGAGCAGATGGGCTTCCGTTCGGCGCAGCGGCGACACCAGGGGGGGCCTGGCTTTCCGATCCGCGGTCAGGATGTGGAGGCTGTGGCCAACCTCAGCCTTGAAGAGGTGTGCCATGGCACCCAGGTGACCCTGGAGCGGAAGGAGCCTCGCCTGCGCCCCGACGGGACCATGGAGCGTGCCTCGACCACGGTGCGCATTCGGGTGCCGAAGGGAGTGATCGATGGAGAGCGGTTGCGGATTCCCGGGCGGGGCCTGGCAGGCAGTGGCGGCGGGCCGGCGGGAGACGTCTATCTCGACATCCACCTCCAGCCCCATCCACTTTTTCGCGCCGTGGGGCATGACCTCTACCTCGAGCTGCCGGTGACCCCATGGGAAGCGGCCCTGGGTGGAGAGATCGAGGTCCCAACCCTTGATGGCCAGGTGCGTGTCACGGTGAAGGAGGGCGCTCAGGCCGGCCAGAAGCTTCGCCTGACCGGCAAGGGGCTGCCAAAGCGCAAGGAGGGGGCGGGCGATCTCTATTGCGTGCTGCAGATCGTGATGCCGAAGCAGATCGACGACCGCGAACGGGAGCTCTATCGTGAGCTGGCTGCTGCCACCTCCTTCAACCCGCGCACCTCATTCCCTGGAGCTACGACCCATGGCTGATGACCTGTTGATTCCGGTGGAGAGCGAAAGCCGAGTCGAGCTGGAGGAGTTACTGGCGGCCTCAGGCCTGGAGCATGGGGAAGTGGTGGAGTTGGTGCAGTTCGGTGTTTTCGAAACCAGAGTGAGTGCGTCGGGTTGGAGCTTTCATTCCTGCACGATTCACCAGGCGCGTCGTGCCGCAGACCTGCGCAATACGTTTGGCCTCAACCCCCCCGGCATGGCCCTTGCCCTCACTTACCTGGAAAAGATCGAGGCCTTGGAACACCGCCTGCGGGAGCTGGAATGTCTGCTTCCTCGCTGAGTCTGCTGAATGCGGCCTTCACGCGACTGAAAGGCTTGGCATTGGTTGCGAGAGCTGATCTAAATTAGGAAATCCTTCATGATGGCCATGAATTCGTCAGACCTCTCCCCGATTCAATCCAGCTCGCGGCAGTTTGTTGGTAGCCACCTCAGCGTGCGGAATGTCAGTGATCTTTCGCTTTATGAGGATCACTCTGTCATCATTCAGAAGCTCTGCAAAGAGCTTGGTTTTGAGAAACCTGCCACGGCGATGGCCTGGGTGTTTGACCAGCTGGAGCAGTCGAAGGATCTGCAGAAAGCCATCTTTGACCTGCTGAATGATTAACAATCTACCAGGCAAGCAGACGGCAAATTCAAGAATTTCGTTGGCAGGCCAGCGGTCTCAGAATCGTGATGTGACGGACAGGAACCGCAAACAACTCTTTTCAGATCCTGGCGACCAAGCAGAACCTGCCGGCCCATCAGCGCATTTCAATGGCGTTGAGCCGATCACGGAAGGACTGCCCGGCATCTGAGGAGGTCAGGCTTGCGCCACCACTGTCCATACGGGCCTGGGGGCGACGGATTCGGCCCTGGCTCTGACCGCCCCGACGGACGGCCACCGTGCGGATCACGGCTTTGCCCCGTCCGGCTCCAGCGGCGGGATCGGTCTCCACCTGCCGCTCCAGGGGATGGGCCTGCAGTTCGCTGCGCAGCTGGTTCAGCAGCCGGAAATGACCGGTGGTGCTGAATTTACGGAGGATCAGGGGATCCCAGCCCATGGGGTCATCGCGTCTTGTAGCACCAGCCTATGGCGGCGCCGCTAGGCCCTGCTTCGCCGAGGCACGCGAGATCCGTGATAAATTGTTGAAGTCCAACTGGAAGCCGATACGACTTCGCATTGGGACAGGCCCGAGGTCGGGATTTTGGGACCGCGCTTCGAGTCTGTTCGCTTCTGCCAGCTGGACTTTCAATCCTTCTGATTCCCACTTCGCTTCCGCCATGTCCCGGCTCGTCGGTCTGCCCGCTCCTGATTTCACAGCCACCGCCGTGATCGACCAGGAGTTCCAGGAGGTCACCTTGTCCCAGTACCGCGGCAAGTACGTGGTGCTCTTCTTCTACCCGCTCGACTTCACCTTCGTGTGCCCCACGGAGATCACCGCCTTCTCTGACAGTTACGGCGAATTCTCCAGCCGCAACTGCGAAGTTCTGGGTGTTTCGGTCGACAGTCAGTTCAGCCACCTGGCCTGGATTCAGACCGAGCGCAAGAGCGGCGGCATCGGCGATATCGCCTACCCCCTGGTGGCAGACCTCAAAAAGGACATCGCCCGCGCCTACGAGGTGCTGGATGAAGAGGCTGGCGTGGCCCTGCGGGGTCTGTTCATCATCGATCCCGATGGTGTGATCATGCAAAGCACGATCAACAACCTGCCCGTGGGCCGCAGCGTCGATGAAACCCTGCGCCTGCTGCAGGCCTTCCAGCACATCCGCAACAATCCGGATGAAGTCTGCCCCGCTAACTGGACCCCTGGCGATAAGACCATGAATCCGGATCCCGTCAAGAGCAAGGACTTCTTTGCGGCTGTGAACTGATCGCAACTCAGCAGATCAGGCAGCTTCTCTCCTGGTGGCAGCTTAACTTTGCCCCACATTGCTGATTTCATCAGCTACTCGTCGTTTGTTTTCAAGGTTTTGGGCCCGAAAGGGCCCTTTTTCATGTCTGGCGTCCAGACCTGGCGCCGCAGCGCTGCTTCACAGCAGCGTCAGGGTTCCGGCGCCGCCGTCCAGTCGGGCCCGATGGCCCAGTGGGAGGGCCAGATTCGGCCTGCCATGCCCCACGGGCAATCGACCCACCAGGGGGATGCCCAGATCACCGAGGCGCTCCCGCAGCACCTCCTCCATCGAGAGATCGCCAGGCATCACGTCGTCTGGCGTCCACTGGAAGCGGCCCAGTCCGATCCCGGTCACCCCTGCCAGCAGCCCGGCGCTCCTCCATTGGGTGAGCATCCGATCCACCCGGTAGGGGGCCTCACCCACATCCTCAAAGACCACAATCCGCCCCCGCAGATCCGGCAACCAAGCGGTGCCGATCAGATGCGTCGCCACCGTGAGGTTGGTCACCACCAGGGGCCCTTCCGTGATGCCGCTGCGCCAGCCCTGTCCCTGGAGGGGGTCGACCGGCTGGCGCCGCAGCAGGTGCACCAGCCGCTGCCATTGGCCGGCGTCGCCGTGCAGGCCCCCATGGATCGCGCCGCCCAGACCAGCCGCGCACTGGGCCAGCAGCAAGGCGCTGGCATCGGAGAAGCCCATCAGCCAGATCGGCCGAGGCGGCGGTTGCCAGCCACTCTCGAGCAGCCGGGCACTGCCCCAGCCGGCTGTGACGGCCAGTACGCCCTCCGCCCGTTGGTCACCGATCGCCTGCTCCCAGGCCAGGCAGCGTTGGCGGTCTGTACCCGAGAACCAGTGCCAGCGCTGACGGGTCGCTGGCGGCACCAGCAGCTCCCAGCCGGCGCTCGCGATTCGCGCTTCCAGGCTGGTCTGTTCCGATTCGGGATCCTCCCACCAGGTGCCGGGTGCGATCGCCACCAGCCGGCTGCCGGCCGTCAGGGGCGGTGGCATGGGCAGGGCCGGAGCCTGCCCGGCGGGTCCTTGGGAAAGGGCATCTGCTGGGCCAACCCCTGCCGCTCGGACCGCCGCCGCCATCCCAACACCACCAGCCCCCCCCAGCGCAGCCAGAAAGGAACGGCGGTGCAACGTCATCTGCAGACGGGCTGGCTCAGGAGCCCACCGCCTCCAGCAGGCGCCGTCCATCCATGCCGCCGGTGACGGGATCGCAGGCCCGTTCCGGGTGGGGCATCAGACCAAGCACATTGCCACCGGCATTCGTAAGGCCGGCCACGTTGCCCACGGAGCCGTTGGGGTTGTCGGCATAGCGCAACACCACGCAGCCCTGATCCTCCAGCTGCTTCAACCGCTCGGGTTCCACCTGATAACGACCTTCACCGTGGGCAATCGGCAGGGTGATGCTCTCACCGGCTCCATAGCCGCCGAGCCAGCGGCAGTGACCCGGTTGCACCTCCAGGCGGCTGGGTTCACAGAGGAAGTGCAGCTTCTCGTTGCGGGTGAGCGCCCCAGGCAGCAGGCCCAGTTCCGTCAACACCTGAAAGCCATTGCAGATGCCCAGCACCGGTCCGCCCCGCTCCGCGAAGGCGAGCACCTCCTGCAGCACCGGCGCGAACCGGGCGATGGCGCCGCAGCGCAGGTAGTCGCCATAGCTGAAGCCTCCGGGCAGCACCACCGCCTCCAGCCCGGCGAGATCGCGCTCCTCATGCCAGAGGAAACGGGTGGAGCGACCCAGGCAGCCCTCCATGGCCCAGCGCACATCCCGGTCGCAGTTGGAACCGGGGAACACCACGATGCCGATGGTCATGAGGGGGAAGTGGGGTGCGGGTACTGCGAGTGGGTGAAGCCGAGCCTGGTCCGAAGCGCTTTGGAGCCGCCTGGATCAACCGAGCTCCTGCAGGTCGAGGGTCCAGTTCTCGATCACCGGGTTGGCCAGCAGCCGATCGCTGAGCAGTTCAGCCTGGGCCTGGGCCGTGGCGCGGTCCGGCGCCTCCAGCTCCAGTTCGATCGCCTTGCCGATCCGCAACCGCGTCACCCCATCGACCCCCAGGCGGGCAGCGGCGGCCCGGGTGGCTTCGCCGGCCGGATCGAGCACCGAGGGGCGCAGGGACACCTGAACGCGAGCGCTGTAGAGGGGCACCGGGGCTGTCGGAGATTTGTTAAATCTTGGCAGCCCATCGCCCCCTTGACAGCCGCGGTAGTCAGCTTGAAGGGGTACCAGCTGCCCTGCCGTGCTGCCCGTGTCTCCATCGCTGGATCTGTGGCAACCGGTGGTGATGCTGGCGCTGTTGCTTGGACCGATCGCTGCACTGCCGGCCCAGGCGGATCCTGGCGGCTCCGATCCGGAACCAAGCTCCAGCTCTCCGATCGTGAGTCTTGATTGCCGCCTGGCCGATGGGCCCTGGCAACCCTGCGCGATGACGGTGATGAGCATCGGTGAGCGCTGGCAGCTGCAGGTGGGTGAGCGCCGCTACGACTTCCAGCACGACGGATCCGGCAGCGTGCGCATGCGCCAGGACCAGGCCGCTGGAGGCTGGCGCGAGGTGGAGAGCACCTGGAGCGCCGATGCTTCCCTCTGCTGGGATGGACTCTGCGCCCGAGGTGATATCCCCCTCGACTGAATCACCGTTAAGAGTTTGCGGAAAAACCGCCTGAGAAGCAGCGTTTTTCCCTCCTGAGAGCTGGTGCAGCTCATTTCGGTCTGGTTTTCAGAGTTTCAGCGGCTCAGAGCTCCCCTTTTGGTGTGTTTTGCCCCTTTGGGGCTCCCTGATCACTGCCGTCTGGGCACACTTCTGGGCAACCACCTGTTCACGCCGCCGCCATCGCCGGTTTGAGCAGGTTGCCCAGGCGGATCAGGTTGTAGGCGATCACATTCAGGCCGAACACCGCACTCACCTTCTCGGTGCCGCGCAGCTTGAACTGGCGCAGACCTCCCCACTGTTTGATCCAGCCAAACACCTTCTCGATGCCGCGGCGGGCATGGATCGACTTGGCGTAGCCCACGTGGCGGGTGGTGCGGCCATCGATGGCGGAACCACCAGATCGGGCGGTGTTCTGCACCACGTGCGGCGTCACGCCGATGCGGCGCATCTCGGCGACAAAGCCCCTGGTGTCGTAGTGCTTGTCGGCACCGATGGTTTTCTGGTGGGCACCGGGACGATCCGCGGCCATGGCTTTGGCGGCATCCCGCTCCCCGGTGCCCGTGGCTTGCGTGACCTTGCAATCGACGATCAGGGCATGGCGGTTGTCCATGAGCACATGACCCCGGTAGCTCGGTTGAGCCGGGTGGGCGTTGGATTTCCGGGCCAGCAAGGCGTCGGGATCACTGCCGGAGCGGTGGGTCTTGTTGCTGAGCTTGATGCCTCGGAAATCCCCTTTCGCTCGCTTCTTGCCGGGCTTTGGAGCGCCAAAACCCTCGCCAGGGCCTGACGGCGGTGGCGGCGGATCGTCCTGCCCATCGATCCGCTCCAGTGAGGCATGGGAGGCCCAGGCCTGCAGCAAGGTGCCATCGACGGAGAAGTGCTCGTCACTGAGCAGCGGCTTGACCTCCGGAGCACCCATCAGCTTCTCCAGGAACTTCCCCATCACCTGCTCGTTCAGCAGCCGCTCCCGGTTTTTTGTGAATGTGGTGGGATGCCAGATCGGATCATCTGGGCTCAGCCCCACAAACCAGCGGAACAGCAGGTTGTAGTGGAGCTGCTCGAGCAGCAACCGCTCCGAGCGGATGCCGTAGAACGCCTGCAGCAACGAGGCCAGCAGCAGTTGCTCCGGCGGCACTGATGGCCGGCCTTCTGCGGCGTACAGATCACAGAAGGTGGGATTGAGGCGATCGAGGGCCTGATCGGCCAGCTTGCGGATCCGCCGCAGCGGATGGCCGGCCGGGATCCGATCCTCAATCGACACGTAGGAGAACAGGGAGCCGCTGCGCTCCCGTTGACCTCGCATCTGGGCTGGACAGCTGGCCCATTCTCGCAGAGATGGCCGGGTTTTTCAGCAAACTCTTAAGGTGCAGGGGCAGAGTCGAGTGCATCGAGCAGGCAGACCTTGCAGGCCTCCGCGTCGAGACCCAGCCCCAGGGCCACCAGTTCAAGCCCAGGCTCGCCGGCCAGCTGGCTGGAGGGGGCGGTTTCGTACCAGCACTCCAGACGCGGACCCACGGCCTGAATCTGCAGGGGGCGTGGTCGGCCCTGCTGCCACAACCAACCCTTGAGCCGGATCAGCCCCTGGCGCTGGATCAGCTCAGCGATGGCTGGCTCCACCTGCTGACGCGACCAGTCGCCGGCCAGGCGCAACACCGCCGATCCCATCGCCACGTGGGCGTGGTCGTGGTGTTGATCGTGGTCGTCGGGATGGTGGTCGTGGTCGTCGTCGAGGTGCTCGCCGTGCTGATGAGCGTCAGCCTCGTCTGGCCGGCGGAGCTGCAGCACCAGCTCCGGGCTGATGTCACCCCGCTGCATCGGCAGAACGGCCGTGGCGCTGCGCAGGCGTGGATGGAGCTGCTGGCGCAGGCGATCGAGATCGTCTGGGCTGATGCGATCGGCTCTGCTGATCAGCACCAGATCCGCCGCCTCGAGCTGGTCTTCGAACAGGTCCTCGATCGCCGTGGCGTGATCCAGGCTCGGATCCGCCAGGCGTTGCGCCTCCAGCACAGCCGGATCCGCCACCACATGGCCAGCCGCCAGCGCTTCACCATCCACCACGGTGACCACGGCATGGACCCGCGTGCGGGTGCGGATCTCAGGCCAGCGGAAGGCATCCACCAACGGAGCCGGCAGGGCGAGGCCACTGGTTTCGACGACGATGCCGTCGAGCTGGTCCGAGCGCTCCAGCAGCCGCGTCATGGTGGGCAGGAAGTCGTCCTGCACGGTGCAGCAGAGGCAGCCGTTGGTCAGTTCCACCAACCGGCCTTCGGCTTCCTCTTCCGGGCAGAAGCCGCAATCGCGCAGCAGCGATCCATCGATGCCCACATCACCGAATTCGTTAACGAGAACGGCGAGACGCTGACCGCTGTTCAGAAGCAGATGGCGCAGCAGGGTGGTCTTGCCGGCGCCAAGAAAGCCGGTCACCACCGTGACTGGAAGGCGGGAATTCAAGGGGGCCATGGTTGGGTTCAGCCCACCAGGCTCGACCAGGCCCAGGCGCCACCGCAGCCGATCAGCCCGGCCGCAATCAGGCGCTGGCGGGTCGGGGTGAGGCTGGCAGCGGCCCGGCGCATCGCCCAGAGCGACACCAGCAGCAGAGCCATCTGACTGAGCATCAGGCCGATCAGATAGCTGCCGGTCGGACCGGCCGTCCAACCCAGAACGGCATCACTCAGCACGTAGCCATGCAAGGCAAAGGCAGGCACCAGAACCCATCGGGGCAGCCTGTCGAGCAGAACCAGGCCCACCAGGGTGAGGGTGAACGCCACGGCTGCTTCGGCTCCGGGCAGGTTGGGCAAGGCCAGCCCCAGAGCACTGCCACCCAGACCGGTGGCCAGCAGGGCCACCATCCAGGTGGCACGCTGCTGCAGCCCCACCAGCGACAGGGCCAGCAGGAAGAGCAGATGGTCGGGACCCAGAAGCGGATGGGCCAGGCCGCTGATCAGTCCATGGATCGGCGTGGGCTTCAGCCCCATCAGCTCCATGGCATGGTGCGCCTGTGCCGGCCCCGACAGCAACAGACCAGCCAGGAGAAGGATCGGCAGGCCACAGAGCGGCAGGAGACTGGAGCGAAGACGTCGGACTGGGGCAACAGATTCCGGGGGCTGTGGCGTGCGAAGCCAGAGGGGGCCGGAGCCCTCCTGGGAACCAGGGAAAGACATGCAGGGGTCCGGTCCGCGCCGGGATCGAGAGAGCAACCGGTGGGCGTTCTGGCTGGGCTCCAGGACTGGAGCCATCACAGCTGCGGGACAGCGCCGGATTTTCACCGGACTTTCCCCGTTACCTCCGGAGGCTGTTCCCCTCCGAAACCGGAGCTCGAATCTATGCGGTCAGACAAGCAGCGGGCTTTGCAGCGGTCGCCATGGCAATCCAACGCATCAAGGGATTCGTCTCACCTGGGCTTGGTCGGCTTCGGTCTGGTTGGCCATAGCTCGACTGGCCTCGGCTAGGTTTGCTCAGCGGCAACCCAGGCTTTCGGCTGTGCTGACGCCTGTGACTGGATTGGAGCCGCTGGCTCGCTTGCAGAGGGCCTTCTGTTCGGTCAGATCCAGCACCGCATCGCTGAAATCGGCGCCGCTGATCTCGGCATCGCGGAAGCGGCTCTGCATCAGCATGGCGTTGCGCAGCCGGGCGTCCCGCAGATCGGCACCATCAAACCGACTGGCGTAGGCCACCACATCGCCCAGGTCGGCCCCCTGCAGATTGGCGCCGCGCAGGTTGCTGGAATTGAACACGGCACCCCGCAGATCGGTGTCGCTGAGGTCGTAGCCCTGCAGCTCGGCCTTGAGAAATTCCTGCTGCTTCAGGTCGCGGCCGTGCATGTCCGGTTGCAGGTCCTGGACGGACCGTTGGCCGCGCAGCTCCGGCGCCGTGATCGCCCCAGCTGGAAGGGCTCCGCCGAGCCAGGCGGGTCCGGCGAGCAGCACGGACGTGCTCAGCAGCAGAGCGAGTGGGGCCTTCCTGCTGAGCATCCAGCCGCCACAACGGGCCAGGAACCGCAGACAACGGCGGAGCATCACGGCGCGGGTACGGTGGCCCTTCAAGTTATGCCAAGGGGTTCGCCAGCGCGAGCACCCCTGGCAACGGCCTCCTGTTCATGAGCATGTCCCTGCGGGTGGTGGTGCCACCCCATCCCCTGATCGGCCACTGGCTCACGTTGCTGCGCGATGCCCAGACCCCGCCCGCCCTCTTTGCCACCGGCATGGCCGAGCTGGGACGCTGGCTCACCTACGAAGCCCTGCGCGACTGGTTGCCCCATCAGCGGGTGACCGTCCAGACCGACCTGGCCTCGACCGAAGGCACGGTGGTGGATGCCTCGGTGCCGGTGCTGGTGGTGCCGATGCTGCGGGGCGGGCTGGGGCTCTGGCAGGGAGGCCAGACCGTGCTGCCCGTCGCCACGGTGGCCCATGTGGCAGTGCAACCCACCGGCTCCGGCGATCTGTTCTGGGCACTCGACGCCCTGCCCGCGGTGATCGCTTCCCGGGTGGGGGTGCTGGTCTACGCCCCGGAAATCGGCGATGGGCGCGACCTGATCGCCGTGCTGCAGCGCCTGCAGCAGCGGGGCGTGGAGGGCCAGCGGCTGCGGGTGATCTCCACCCTGGCGGCCCGTCCCGGTCTGAGTGCCATCGCTGAAGCTTTCCCGGATCTCACCATCTATTGCGCCTGCATCGACGCTGAGCTGGATCCGGCCGGCAGGCTCTCACCGGGAATCGGCGACGTTGTCCTTCGCTTATTCGGCAGTCTCGGGGCTGCTGCCTAGGCTCAGGTTTGTCGCTCCCGTACCGGAAGAGCCCATGTCCACCTCTCGCCGTTCCTCGGGTCCGGATGCAGGCGGCAACCCTGGCTATGGCAGAAGCAGTCTGGTGCTCAGCGCCTTCGCCGGTGCGGCACTGGGGGCGGCAGGACTGGGCTGGTGGCTGCTCAATCAAGCGGATCGCCGCCGCCAGCGACTGCGGCAGGAGCGACTGCTGCGCCTCTCACGCCTGCAGGGCGCTGGAGCCGGGGACAGCGGATCTTCGGATGAGGGCCTGACCTCCAGACCAGGCGATGGCAGCCCCAGCGAGGCCCAGTTGCACGACAAGGTGCAGCAGCTCAACCAGGCCATTGAAGATGTGCGGCGACAGCTCGAAAGCCTCACCACCAACGGTAATCGTGCTGTGAATCGGGCTTCCAACGGAGACAGCTGAGCCGGATCGGTAGGTTGCTCTCACAGCCAGTTCCGCTCGCCCGCCATGCTCCGCTCCGCTGCCATCACCCAGGGCATCCAGCGTTCACCCAACCGGGCCATGTTGCGGGCCGTTGGTTTTGGAGACGGCGACTTCAACAAACCGATCATCGGCATCGCCAACGGCTACAGCACGATCACGCCCTGCAATCTGGGGCTGAACGATCTCACCCGTTGCGCCGAGCAGGCTGCCCATGCCGCCGGGGCCATGCCCCAGACCTTCGGCACGATCACGGTGAGCGATGGCATCTCGATGGGTACCGAGGGGATGAAATATTCCCTGGTCAGCCGGGAGGTGATCGCCGATTCGATCGAAACCGCCTGCAACGCCCAGAGCATGGACGGGCTGCTGGCGATCGGTGGCTGCGACAAGAACATGCCAGGCGCCATGCTGGCCATGGCCCGCATGAACATTCCGGCCATCTTTGTGTATGGCGGCACCATCAAGCCCGGCAAGCTCGGCCCCTGCGATCTCACCGTGGTGAGTGCGTTTGAGGCGGTGGGTCAGTTCTCCGGCGGACGCATCGCCGAGGAGGAACTGGTGGCGATCGAGAAGAACGCCTGCCCGGGTGCTGGAAGCTGCGGCGGCATGTTCACCGCCAACACGATGAGCTCCGCATTTGAGGCGATGGGGCTGAGCCTTCCCTACAGCTCCACCATGGCGGCCGAAGATCCGGAGAAAGCCGAGAGTGCGGCCCGATCAGCCGAGGTGCTGGTGGAGGCGATCGCCAACAACATCCGCCCGCGCGACCTGCTCACCCGCGAGGCCTTTGAGAATGCGATCAGTGTGATCATGGCGGTGGGCGGCTCCACCAATTCAGTGCTGCACCTGCTGGCGATCGCCCGCACGGCCGGCGTGGAACTCTCGATCGATGATTTCGAGCAGATCCGCCAGCGGGTGCCGGTGATCTGCGATCTCAAACCCAGCGGCCGCTATGTCACGGTGAATCTGCACCAAGCCGGAGGCATTCCCCAGGTGATGAAGCTGCTGCTGGATGCCGGCCTGCTGCATGGCGATTGCCGCACGATCGAAGGCAAGACCCTGCGGGAGGTGCTGGCCGACGTTCCCAGCCAGCCCCCCGCCGATCAGGACGTGATCCGTCCCCTCTCCAACCCTCTCTATGCGAAGGGACACCTGGCCATCCTCAAGGGAAACCTGGCTCAGGAGGGTGCGGTGGCCAAGATCTCAGGAGTGAAGACCCCGGTGATCACTGGCCCGGCCCGGGTCTACGAAAGTGAGGAAGCCGCCTTGGCCGCCATCCTCGATGGCCAGATTCAACCCGGCGACGTGGTGGTGGTCCGTTACGAGGGCCCCGTTGGCGGTCCCGGCATGCGCGAGATGCTCAGCCCCACCGCCGCGATCATCGGTCAGGGTCTGGGCGAATCGGTGGCCCTGATCACGGACGGCCGCTTCTCCGGTGGCTCCTACGGCCTCGTGGTGGGTCACGTCGCCCCAGAGGCCGCCGTGGGAGGCACTATCGCTCTGGTGGAGGAGGGCGACAGCATCACCGTGGATGCCAGGCAGCTGTTGCTGCAGCTCAACGTGGATGAGGCCGAACTGCAGCGGCGCCGTGCCGCCTGGGTCAGGCCTGAACCTCGTTACCGCACGGGTGTGCTGGGCAAGTACGCCCGGCTGGTCAGCAGCAGCAGCCTCGGGGCTGTGACCGATCCGGTCTGACC
Organism: Synechococcus sp. CBW1002; assembly: GCF_015840915.1. NCBI lineage: Bacteria > Bacillati > Cyanobacteriota > Cyanophyceae > Synechococcales > Synechococcaceae > Synechococcus > Synechococcus sp. CBW1002. The sequence continues at coordinate 3,199,519 of NZ_CP060398.1, read as the reverse complement.
CTTGCGCTCAGCTCCGAGAGTTCAAGCCTGAGGGTCTGCCTTTGAGCCCAGCAGGGCTCGCAACCGCCGGGCCAGGGCCTCAAGCCCTGCGCCGTCGGCGGGCCTCTCACAACGCAGACCGGTGACCCCATCCATCCAGACCGGATGGTTGCCATGCCAGAGCATCGGTCGATCCGGGTCGTGGCGCCAGGCCAGAGTGAGGTTCAGGGTTCCACCACTGCGGTAGAGCTCCAGATCCAGGTCATCGTCTGGCCGACGTTCCCCATCGATCGCCCGTGCCTCCAGGCGCAGGCAGCAGTCGCCCAGGTCTTCGTGCGGCGGACCAGCTACCTGATCAGCCTCGCGATCGAGCAGCACGGCATGGCGCAGGGGCTTGCGGCAGAGGTCGGCGGCGGCAGCCACCAGTTGGGACAGATCGGTGGCCATCGCCTCAGGCCACGGCCCGGATCGCTTCAATCACCAGGTGGATCGGCCCGGCACGGAAGCCACTGTTGGAGCCGCCATCATCGGCGAATCGGGAATGGAGCAGCTGCAGGCGCGTGATCCGGCTGGGATCGAAGCGCAGGGGCAGCCCCAGGGGTCTGGCCCGTACCGATGGCCGCAGATCAGCAAAGGCAATCCTGATCCGGCTGAGCTCACCGGCGGGTTGGGTGGCGAACTCCGCGACCCAGCGCAGACCACCGGGGATCAGCTCCGTCATGCCACCCAGGCCATCGGCGCAGGCAACCGCCAGCTTGTAGCGGCGGCCATCGGCCCTGAGATCCAGTTCAAAGGCCGCGTAGGCCGACAGATCGAGCGGCGGGCCGAACACGGGGGAGCGGCAGCTGATGAAGCCACCGCCCGCTTCGATCACCTCGCCATCGAACACCAGCCCACCGCTGCCCGCCTGAGTGCTGCCGCGGCTCTGGCCCCCCATCACGGTGTCGTTGAGGGCATGCCAGCCGCTGAAGCCATCGCCGGCCACCAGGGTGAGCGACGCGGGCTTTTCGGTGGAGGGGCTGGAAGACGCCATGACGAAGGAACCAGAACTGGCTTCAGCCAATCCTGGCGCCTCTCAGGCAGTCGCCGTGCCGGCGGCAGCGGCATCGGCCAGGATCAGCACCTCAGTGGCCGGACTTACCAGCCGGGCTGGGGTGCGTTCCACGGATTCCTGGGGATCCAGCAAGCGCCGCAGGGCCTCCGCCTTAGTGGCGCCGCTCACCAGAAAGATCACCTGCCGTGCCGCCGAGAGCACCGGGGCTGAAAGGCTGAGGCGCGGCAGCCCTTTGCCTTCGCCGATCGTGACCGGCTTGACCCGCTCCAGGCAGGCTGCCGTCCCAGGAAACAGGGAGGCGGTGTGGCCGTCATCGCCCAGGCCCAGCAGCACCACATCAAAGATGGGGATGGCACCAGGGCTGAGTTGAGCCAGCAGGGCGGTGTAGGCCTCGGCGCAGGCCTCAGCCGAGCCGACCTCGGTGGGAACCGGGTGGAAGCGGGCGCCGTGACCGGGTCCACTCTCCAACAAGGTTTCCCGCAGCATGCGCGCATTGCTGGCCGCAGCATCCGGGGGCACCATCCGCTCATCGCCGAGCAGCACATCCACCCGCTCCCAGGGCAGGTGTTCCTGTCCCAGCAGGGTGTAAGCCGCCCGAGGTGTTTCGCCACCCGCCAGGGCGATCAGGGCGCGGTCGCGTTCGGCCAGTGCCAGATCGAGGCGAGAGGCGATCGTCTCGGCAACACGACGGGCGAGGTCGTCAGCGGAGGAGGTAACGACAAGGCGGTAGGTGGTCATGGCAGGCAGCTCCAGCTCCGGTGCGTGGCGTTCCGTTGTGTTGCCGATGGCTGTGTTGCCGTCGGTTGGCTTGTCTTCAATCGAGCCACTCGGTGTGGAAACTCCCCGGGCGATCCGTGCGCTCGTAGGTATGGGAGCCGAAGCAGTCGCGCATGGCCTGCACCAGGTTCTGGGGCAGGCGGCCGGTGCGATAGCTGTCGATGTAGTCGAGGCTGCTGCTCAGGCAGGGCACCGGAATGCCCGCCAGGGCGGCGCCGGCCACCACCTGGCGCAGGCCCGGCAGGCGGCGGTTCACCTGGTCGGCGAACCAGGGATCGAGCATCAGGTTGGGCAGGTTTGGATCAGTGGCATAGGCATCCTGAATCCGCTGGAGCAGGCGGGCCCGAATAATGCAGCCTCCCTTCCAGATCTGGCCGATGGCCGAGAAATCGAGCTGGTAGTCGTGGATTGTTGAGGCCGCCTGCAGCAGAGCCATGCCCTGGCCGTAGCTCACGATGCAGGCCAGGATGCAGGCATCCCTGAGGGGCTCCATCCCCGAGGCCGGTTCGCCCAGATCAAAGCTGTGGGGTGCCGGTGCCGCCAGCACGGATTCGGCCGCCAGGCGCTCCGGCCTCAGGGAACTCAGCACACGGGCATTGAGAGCCGCGTAGATGGTGGGAACCGGCACCCCCATCTGCAGGGCGCTCTCCACCGTCCAGAGGCCGGTGCCCTTCTGGCCGGCCGCATCGACGATGAACTCCACCAGATCGGCTCCGCTCTCGGGATCCTTGGTGCGCAGGCAGACTTCGGTGATCTCGACCAGGAAGGAAGCGAGCTCCTCCATGCTGTTCCACTGGCCAAGCACGTCGGCCATGGCATCGCCATTGAGGCCGGCCACCCGCTTCATCAGGTCGTAGGCCTCGGCCAGAATCTGCTCGATCCCGTATTCAATGCCGTTGTGGACGGTCTTGACGAAGTGGCCGGCACCGCCGGGCCCGATGTAGGTCACACAGGGGCCGTCTTCAACCTTGGCGGCCATCTTGCGTACCAGGGACTCGATGGCGTCGTAGGCGGCGCGGGTGCCCCCCGGCATCATGCTGGGACCCTCAAGCGCGCCCTTGGCGCCACCGCTCACACCCATGCCGATGTAGCCGAAACTCTTGCTCTCGAGTTCCGCCACCCGGCGTTCTGTGTCGGTGTAGAGGGAATTCCCGCCATCAATCAGCAGGTCGCCTTCCTCAAGCAGCGGTGAAAGCTGGGCGATCATCGCGTCGATCGGTGCCCCCGCCTTGACCATCATCAGGATGCGGCGCGGCCGCTCCAGGGCCGCCACAAACTCTTCGAGGGTGGCGGCGCCCACGATGTCCTTGCCGGCACCGCGGCCGGCCAGAAATTCGTCGGTCTTGGCGGTGGTGCGGTTGTAGACGACGCTGGAGAAGCCATTGCGCTCGGCGTTGAGCACCAGGTTCTCTCCCATCACGCCGAGACCGATGAGGCCGAAATGCGCCTTACTCATGAATTCGAAATTGAGGATCCGGTCGAAAAACCGTAGACCTCAAGTGTGGCCAGGCTCAGGCCCAATGGTCAGGCTTGTCACAGGATTGGGCTGGGATGTCAGCGATTCCTGGCTTGGGCGACTGGTCGCCTGAGCCGCAGAGCGATACAGGCTGGACGGTGATCAGATCACCATGCCATCGGGAATCGTGCCGTTCTTCACAACCACCACAATGCCATTGCGAATATAGAAATTGAGCTCAGGACGATCGGCTTCCTCCACTTGATCCTTATTCACGATCGCCACATTGGAGCCGATCCGCACATTCTTGTCGATGATTGCCCGCTTGATCGTGGTGCCCTTGCCGATACCGATCGGCAGCCCGCCACGTTCCCGAAGCACCAGCCGTTCTTCACTCGATTCAAAATAATCCGATCCCATCACCAGGGTGTCCTGAAGAACCACCTCGTTTTCCACCCGGGTACGAACCCCGAGGACGCAGTGGTGAATGCTGCAGGCTTTCAGCATCGACCCTTCCCCGATGATCGATTGCGTGACCTGAGCATCCCAAAGCTTGCTGGGGGGTAGATAGCGAGGGCGTGTATAGATGGGAAACTTTTCGTCGTAGAATGAAAAGGCAGGATTAGGTTGATCGGTCAGCGCAAGGTTGGCTTCGTAGAAGGCACCGATCGTTCCGATGTCTTCCCAGTAGTCATCAAATAGAAAACTCTGCAGATTGTCGCCCCGCTCCAGGGAAGCCGGAATGATCTCCTTGCCGAAATCCGTGGACTTGGGATGGGATGCCAGCAGATCAAACAGTGTGTCCCGGCTGAACACGTAGATGCCCATCGACGCCAGATGGGGCCGTTTCGCGGCTTCCTCTTCGGAGAGCCCAAGGCTGCGGGTGTCCACTCGCATCGCCTCAAGAGCCTCTCCCTTGGGCTTCTCGCGGAATTCCTGAATCTGCCCGGCTGAATTGGTGCGCATCAGGCCGAAACTTTCGGCGTCTGCCGGATTGACCGGCAGAGCCCCGACAGACAGATCGGCACCGGTATCAATGTGGTGCTGGACAAACTTGCTGTAATCCATCCGGTAGAGCTGGTCACCGGACAGAATCAGGTAGTGATCCACGTCCCATTCCTGGAACAGCCACTGGTATTTGCGCACCGCATCGGCCGTGCCCTCAAACCAGCTGGGGCTGTCTGGGGTCTGCTGAGCAGCCAACACCTCGACAAAACCCTGCCCGAAGCCAGCCGAGAGGTTGTAGCTCATCGTGAGGTGACGATTGAGCGAGGCACTGTTGAACTGGGTCAACACGTAGATCTTGTTGATCTCCGAGTTGATGCAGTTGCTGATCGGGATGTCGATCAGACGGTATTTACCAGCCAGAGGAACAGCAGGCTTGGCCCGCATCTTGGTGAGAGGGTACAGGCGAGTTCCGGCTCCTCCGCCGAGAATAATTGCCAGAACTCGCTTCATGAATCAGCGCCTCTCAATGTTCGTCGTCTTGGTCGACCGTACTTGAGTGACCTGCTGTCAGGCGAGTCTCCGCAGCACTTCGATGCCTGTCCCAGATCACCAGATCAGGTCTCGTTGCTGCCGTCGACCAGCTCGAACAGATCCTGCAGCACCTTCATCGCCGTGTGGCGTTGTTGACGCGGCTGGGGGGCCCGCAGGTTGGTCACGGGAGTGTGGAGGATCTTGTTGATGATTCCCTTGCTGAGCGCCTCCACCACCTTGCGCTCCCTTGCCGAGAGATCCGGGCCCATGCGGCTCAGGGCTTTCTGAAGTTCCTGCTCGCGGATGTCCTCCAGCTGGATCCGCAGCCGGTTCACCACGGGCACGGCTTCGAGGCCATCCCACCATTCCAGAAACAGCCTTGCCTCCTCCTCCAGCAGGCCTTCGGCTTCGGCGGCGATCTCTCGACGGGCCTCCTGGTTGCGGGCCACCACTTCCTGGAGGTCGTCCACATCAAAAGCCTCGACACCAGCCAGGTCGCCGGCATCGGAGGCGATGTTGCGGGGGACACCGATGTCCACCAGCATCAGGCTGGATCGGCGGTTCAGCCGGTTCAGTCGCTCCGCATCGATGATCGGGTCATCAGCGGCGGTGCTGGTGAACACCAGTGAGCAGGTGCTGAGGCAGTGATCCAGGTCCACCAGGGGTCTGCACTGCACGGGCAGATCCGGGAAATCGGCCGCCAGGGTTTCGGCCCGACTCACGGTGCGGTTCAGCAGCACCACACCCCGACAGCCCTTGGCCGCCAGATGCTGCAGCAGCAGCCGGGACATGCGTCCAGCCCCCACCACGGCCACCTGCTCCTGGTCGAGCGGGACCAGGTCGTCCACTCCTCGGGCCTGGCCGACCTTCAGCTGGGCCAGCTCAACGGCCGCTGAGCTGATCGATACGGCCCCGGTGCCGAGATTGGTTTCGGTTCGCACCCGCTTGCCGGTACTCACCGCCTGGTTCAGCAGGCGGTTGAGAATCGGGCCGAGGGAGCGGTGCTCCTGGCCGAGCCGCACCATCTTCTTCACCTGGGAGAGGATCTGGCCCTCGCCCAGCACCAACGAGTCGAGGCCGGCAGCCACCCTCAGCAGGTGGGCAATGGCATCTTCATGATGAAAGGTGAAGAGATGCGGGCTGAGCTCATCGACGCTCAGGCCGGAATGCTGGCTGAGGAAGGAGCCCACAGCCGAGATGCCCTGGTCGGGATGCCGCAGCAGGGCATAGATCTCCAGCCGGTTGCAGGTGCTGAGGATGGAGGCCTCCAGCACCTGCTCATCGGAGCGCAGTTGCTGGAGAGAGGCCTCCATGGTCTGCTCCGGGATGCTCAGGCGCTCCCGGATCTCCACAGGAGCCGTGCGGTGGCTCAGGCCGACAACGGCAATGTGCATGGAGGCAGACCTCTTGGCGCGGACGGTTTGTCGCGGACGGATTGACGCGGACAGTTGGGGTGATCAGCGCAGCGCGATGCTCTGGGCACCGGGCTTCATGTGGATGGTGTCGGTGAAGCGGGCGGTGCTGTCGAGGGTGCTGATCACCAGGGAGCTGGTGCGGGTGCAGTCCTTCTCGAATTTCACCCCGTTGAACAGCAGGCCATCGGTGATGCCACTGCCGGCGAAGACCACGTTCTCACCCGAGGCGAGCTCCTCGGCCTCGTAGACCTTGTCCACGTCGGTGATGCCCATCTCGTTGAGGCGGGCGATGTTGCCTTCCTTGGTGTAGTCGGCCCATTCGGACGTCTGGGCAACGGCCGGGTCGTAGACCAGCTGACCCTGGAAATGCCCACCCAGGGCCCGCATGGCGGCGGCGGAGATCACACCCTCAGGTGCCGCACCGATGCCCATCAGGCAGTGGGTGCCGGTGCCGGCGAAGCCGCAGGCGATGGCAGCCTGCACATCGCCATCGGAGATGGGCTGTACACGGGCGCCGGTGGTGCGGATCTCGGCGATCAGGTCCTTGTGGCGGGCGCGGTCCATCACCACGATCACCAGCTCACTGGTGGCGAGGCCGAGGCACTCGCTGAGAATGGCGATGTTCTCGGTGGCACTCTTGCGGATATCCACCTTGCCCTTGGCTGCCGGGGGCGCGGCCAGCTTCTTCATGTAGAAGTCGGGCGCATTGAACAGGCCACCGCGGTCGGAGGCGGCCAGCACGGCCATGGAGCCACGCTGGCTGTTGGCGCAGAGGTTGGTGCCTTCGCAGGGATCAACGGCAAAGTCGACGCCGGGACCGGTGCCACTGCCCACCTCTTCACCGATGTAAAGCATCGGCGCTTCGTCGCGCTCGCCTTCGCCGATCACGATGCGGCCCTGCATCTGGATCTGGCCCATGCGCTTGCGCATGGCTTCCACCGCCGCTGCGTCGGCCTCGTCCTTCTTGCCCAGGCCGGTGAGCTCAGCGGAGGCGATGGCGGCCTGTTCGACGACCTCGAGAATTTCCTGGATAAGGGTGCGATCCACAGCAGTGCGGCAGGGGTGACTGCCTCAACGAGGGGACCGGCAGACCGGGCAGGCGGAGAAACGCCTGACCTCGGAGCTGCTGTGCAAACGCTTCGGAGACCAGGGCCAGGTCCGGCGGATGGCCGGTCTCGGCGGAAGGTTCCAGCCGCTGCAGGGCCTCTCAGACTTGAAGCGGGCCAACTGTATCAGCGCCCACTGCAAGACCCCTGCATTGCCCTCCAGCCAGGGCCAGGAAGGGCCGCTTCCTACAATCGGAGCACCCCTTCGTCCGACAGGTCCCAACCATGAGCACCAAGCCCCTGGTGATCTCCCCATCGATCCTGTCGGCCGATTTCTCCCGCCTCGGCGACGACGTGCGGGCGGTGGACGAAGCCGGAGCCGACTGGATCCATGTGGACGTGATGGATGGGCGCTTCGTGCCGAACATCACCATCGGTCCGTTGATCGTTCAGGCCCTGCGGCCGGTCACCTCCAAGACTCTCGACGTGCACCTGATGATCGTGGAGCCGGAAAAGTATGTGGCTGACTTTGCCAAGGCCGGCGCCGATATCATCAGCGTTCAGGTCGAGGCCTGCCCCCATCTGCATCGCAATCTGGCCCAGATCAAGGATCTCGGCAAGATGGCTGGAGCCGTGTTGAACCCCAGCACACCGATCGACACCCTCGAGTACTGCCTCGAGCTCTGCGACCTGGTGCTGGTGATGAGCGTCAACCCCGGCTTTGGCGGTCAGAGCTTCATTGAGAGCCAGGTGCAGAAAATCCGGGACCTGCGACGCATGTGTGACGCGAAGGGCCTGGATCCCTGGATCGAAGTGGATGGCGGCATCAAGGCTGAGAATGCCTGGATGGTGATCGAGGCTGGAGCCAACGCCATCGTCAGTGGCTCCGGGGTGTTCAACCAGCCCAGCTATGCCGAAGCGATCACCGGAATCCGCAACAGCAAGCGGCCCCAGCCGGCCTTGGTCTGAATCGGACTGGTTGCTCAGCACCAACAGGCTGACAATCTAATTACGATTCAGCCCCCTGGTTCCAGGGGGCTTTCTTTTGGTTTGAGCCGTTGCGAGGACGCCTCTCTCTGATGGCATGTCAAGCCCCTAGGAACCAGCCATAGCTGTGCAGGCCGATGCCGAGAAGATTGACGCCGATGTAACACACCACAATCACCACCAGTCCAGCAGAGGCCACGAGCGCAGGGCGACGACCCTGCCAGCCCCGGATCAAGCGGGTGTGGAGATAGGCCGCATAGACCAGCCAGCAGATCAAGGCCCAGGTTTCTTTGGGATCCCAGCTCCACCAGCTTCCCCAGGCCTCGTTGGCCCAGACGGCACCGCTCACCAGTCCCACTGACAGGAGCAGGAACCCCACGGTGATCGTGCGATAGCTGAGGCTGTCGAGCTGCTCGCTGATCGCAAAACCTGTGCTGTGCAATTCCACAGCGTCGGGCGCTCCGGCACCGACCAGCTGGGATTTTCGGTAGGCACCCGTGCCGATCGAGCTGCTGCGCAGCACCAGATCATTGCCGCGATCCGTGAACAGCACGGCAATCGAGAGCAGTGACCCTACCAGCAAGGCTGCATAGCTCACCATGATCACGCTCACGTGCATGATCAGCCAGCTGGAGCGAAGGGCCGGAACCAGGGGCGAAGCCTCCTGCATCGTGTCCGGCAGGGCGAAGCTGGCGAAGGCCACACAGCCGAGGGCAATCGGGGTGGATGCCGCCGGCACCAGGGGGGAGGGCCAGGAGCGTTCCACCAGCAGCTGGGTCAGCGTGCAACCCCAGGCCAGGAAACAGAGCGACTCGTAGAGGTTGCTGATCGGAAAGTGACCTGAATCCCACCAGCGCAGCACCAGCTGGGCGGTGAGGCAGAGGTTGGCGGCGGCCACCAGCACGGTCACCGCTGAACTTCTGCGGCCAGAGCTGAGGGACCAGAAGGACAGAGGCAGCACCAGCAGGAGCAGGCCGAAAGCCGTGAGCCCAAGTCCAAGAACCGGATCAATCACCAGAAACTGCAGCGACCGCGCCAGTCTGCCGCTTCAGCGGCTGGCCTGACGCAGCAGCACCAGTCCACCGGCCAAACCGATGCCAACCGGCAGCCAGGCAGCCATCACGGGAGAGAGGGTACCGGTGATGCCCAGCGAGCTGAAGATGAACGACATCAGGTAATACACGAAGATCAACAGCACGCTGATTCCAAAGCCCTGGCTGCGGCTTGTGCGGGAATTCGGACGGACCCCCAGACTGCTGCCGATCAGGCCGAACACCAGACAGATGGCGGGGAAGGCAAATTTCTCCTGGATACGCACCCGCAACCGCCGGGCTTCCTTCTGATTGTTGGCCGCCAGCAGGAGCCTTTCAGCACGGCGAGCCTGGCCCACCGTCATCAGGTTGGCATCGGTGGGGAGCTTGGCCACCTCCTCGACATCCCGACTGAGTGGATAGAAGTAGCGGTCAAAATTGGCAGAGGTCGTGGTGTCGTTCGCCTCATCGACACTGACGATGCGGCCATTGCGGAACTCCCACATCGCTTTGGCCTCGTTCCAGCGGCCGGTATTGGCCATCAGCATCTGACGCTGGCCGGTCCGTGAGAAGTCAATCAGGGTGACATCCTTCATCTCCCCATTGCTGAACTCCTGGGCATAGAACAGCTGGGTCATGCCACGAACGCTTTCTCCATCGGGTCGTGAGATCCTTCCAAACCGCGAATAAAGAGTGTGACGTCCCCGTTCAGCCGCGATGGCCTTGCCGAGAGCCTGATCCAGCGTGATCGAGGCGGAGAGGTTGGCCCTCGGCACGATCACATCGTTGAACACGAAGGTGAGCAGACTCATGGCCACCGCAAGGGCAACGGCGGGTGCCACCATCCGCTTGGTGCTCACCCCCACGCTGCGAAGAGCGGTGAGTTCGCTGTTGCCGGACAGCCGGCTATAGGCCAGCAGGGTGGCCATCAGGGTGGCCATGGGGAAGGACAGCACCAGAAAGCCCGGCAGACGCAGGCCGAGCACCTGCATGGCCGCGGTGAGCGGCAGGCCGGCCTCCGCCACCTTGCGGACCAGCTCAAAGACAACGCCCACGGACAACGAGACGGCCGTGAAGGCGGCGATGCCGAACAGCAACGGACCAACCAGCTCAGCGATGAGCCAGCGATCCATCAGGGGCAGCCAGTGGAGGCTGAAGCGAATCGGGTGGCGTTGAAAGCGCTGCAGCATCGAGGCGGTGGTCACAGTTGGAAAGCCTCGCCGAGATAGTGGCGACGAACCAGCGGATCGTTGGCCATCGCGGTGGAGGTGCCCGAGGCGAGGATGCGTCCTTCGGTGAGGATGTAGGCCCGATCGGTGATTGAAAGGGTCTCGCGCACGTTGTGATCGGTGATCAGCACACCCATGCCGCGGCTGCGCAGATTGGCGATCAGCTCCTGCAGATCGGACACGGCCATGGGATCGACCCCGGCAAATGGCTCATCGAGCAACAGGTAACGCGGGCCAGTCGCTCCTACGGCCAGGGCTCGCGCCACTTCCGTGCGGCGGCGCTCGCCGCCGGAGAGTTGAAACCCTTTGCGGTTCTGGAACGGACCCAGGTGAAACTCCTCGATCAGGGTCTCAAGCCGCTGCCGGCGCAGGCTGCGGGGTGTGCGGCTCTGCTCAAGGGCCAGCCGCAGGTTTTCGCGCACCGTGAGCGTGCGGAACACACTTGCTTCCTGGGGCAGATAGCCGATACCGAGTCGGGCGCGGCGCGGCATCGGCAGTTTCTGAACAGGCATCCCATCCAGCAGCACCTGCCCCCGGTCTGGCCGCAGCAGGCCGGTGACGAGGTTGAAGGTGGTGGTCTTGCCGGCACCATTGGGGCCGAGCAGGCCCACCACCTCTCCAGGGGCAAGCTCAAGGCTCACGTCTTGCACCAACGGGCGGCCAGCGATGGTGAGCGCCGCCTCCTGAACCACCAGGCTCATGGCTGGTTGGCGCCCGAGGTGGAGTCGGCCGGACCAGATGGCTCGGGTGCTGACACTGGGCTCCTGGCCGTGCCTTCCGCGCCCGGGGCAACAGGGGCAGGCTTCTGAAGGGCATCAACCTTCAGCTTGCTGAACACCTGCTGTTCGCCAAGGGGTTCGGCCTTGACGCGCTCGTTCTCCACCCAGTAGTACACGCGCTCGGCCTTGATCGAATGGCCATCGCTCTGAATCACGTCCACATCGCCACTGAGGATCACCAGACCCTCCTGGCTGAAATATTGCGCTTGGCGGGCCGTCGCCACGACCCGTTCATCGGGATAGACGATGCGAACGTTGCCTGTGGCCGTGATCACCCCGGTGCGGTTGTCGGCCTGCTGCAGGTCGGATTCAATCGTCACCAGACCGGTGGTGGGCGTTTTGGCGGGTGGCCCAGCTGCTGCCGGGGCTGCTGCCGGGGGAGTTGCCGCAGCTGGGACTTGCGGTTCTGCCGATCCTGGTTGGGGTGTGCTGACAGGAGTCGTCAGCGCCGCTGGCGGAGCCTCGGGGACGCCAACCGCCCCCTCTTGAGCCTTGACCGGCACCCCGGTCAACGAGACATGTCCAAGCAGAAGGGCCAGCATCCAGCCCAGCTGCAGCCTTCGGTGCGTTGATGCAGGCGGTGTCGCCCTGACCCGGAACTCCGGGAATTCCCCGGTAGCAAGGTGAACCCCCGAAGCGTGGCCGTGGTCAACATCCAACCCCAAGAGAAGAGCCACGGCAGCACAGCACGACAATTTACAGAGGTCCCGGAGGGGCCTTCTGGCATGGGGGACGCAGCTGCACGAATGCCAGCTGATCCATGGCAAGGGGCAAGGGCTCGCCACCCAGCTGCAGGGTCTGCAGCTGGGTGAGAGCTGGCTGGCGCAACCGCTCGAGATCGAGGCCCAGGGCTGTGGGTCCGCAGGGCCCAAGGCGCCCCACGCCCTCTCCCAGCAGCACCATGGCCCCCCTGAGATTGCCGCGCCCCAGGTGAATCTGGGCCACGGCAATCTGCAGGATTCCCTGCAGCACCGGCCTGAGGGGGCCCTGAGTTTCATGCCAGAGCTCCTCGAAACCATCGTGGCAGTCGTACCACTCTCCGGCATTGAACAAGCGCACGGCTTGATCGAAGCGCGGATCCGCAATCAGCTGAGACTCGTGCGGATCAACATCATTCGGCTCGGCTGCGGAATCCGTCACACCGGAGTCAGCGCTTGGCGGGCTTCTTGGCGGGAAGCTTGCGCAGACGGATCGACTCGGGAGTCACTTCGAGCATCTCGTCGGGACCGATGTACTCGAGCGCACGCTCGAGGGTCATCTGGATCGGCGATTGCAGGGTATCGAGCACCTCGGCACCCGCGGAGCGGATGTTGGTGACCTGCTTGGCCTTGCAGACATTGAGCTCGAGATCCTGGGGGCGACTGTTCTCACCCACGATCATGCCCTTGTACACCTTGGTGCCTGGAGTGATGAAGAACTGGCCGCGATCTTCGGCGCCCTTGAGCGCATAGAAGGTGGCTGTACCTTCCTCAAAAGCGATCAGGACGCCACTGCGACGGGCATCCACGTCGCCCTGCATCGGGCGATAGTCGAGGAAGGAGTGGCTCATGATCCCCTCGCCACGGGTGGCGCGGATGAACTCGCCACGGAAGCCGATCAGGCCGCGGGAGGGCACCACGAACTCCAGCTGGGTGCGGCCATCACTGGTGGTTTCCATGTTCTGCATCTCGCCCTTGCGAATGCCCAGCTTTTCGATGCAGGCGCCCACCGACTCTTCAGGAACATCCATCACAAGCGCTTCGAACGGCTCATGGGGGGTGCCGTCGATGGTGCGGTAGATCACCTGGGGCTGGCTCACCTGGAATTCGTAGCCCTCCCGACGCATCGTTTCAATCAGGATGCCCAGATGGAGTTCACCCCGGCCGCTCACGGCCCAGCGGTCGGGTGAATCGGTGTCTTCGACACGCAGAGCCACGTTGGTGAGCAGTTCCTTCTGGAGGCGATCGCGGATCTGCCGGCTGGTGACGAACTTGCCTTCCTTGCCGGCGAAGGGCGAGTCGTTGACCACGAAGGTCATCTGCAGGGTGGGCTCATCCACCTTGATCAGGGGCAGAGCCTCGGGGTGATCCGGGCAGGCGATGGTTTCGCCGATGTTCACCTCATCGAAACCGGCCACCGCCACCAGATCACCGGCGCTGGCCTGCTGGATCTCCACCCGTTGCAGACCCTGGAAGCCCAGCAACTTGCTGATCCGCCCGCGCTTGATGCTGCCGTCGTCGCGGATCAGGGCAGCGGTCTGGCCCGACTGGATGGTGCCGTTGTGGATCCGGCCGATCATGATCCGGCCGAGGAAATCGCTGTAATCCAGCGTGGTGACCTGCATCTGCAGGGGCTTGGTGGCATCGCCCACCGGCGGTGGAACATGGCGCAGGATGGCATCGAAGAGCGGCTTCATGGTGTCGCTTTCGGTCGCCATGTCCGGCTTGGCGTAGCCCCCCATGCCACTGCCGAAGAGGTAGGGGAAATCGCACTGGTCGTCGTCGGCACCCAGCTCGAGGAAGAGATCGAGAACCTTGTCGACCGCCTGTTCGGGATCGACCCTGGCCCGGTCGATCTTGTTGACGAACACGATCGGCCGCAGACCCTTTTCCAGGGCCTTCTTGAGCACGAAGCGCGTCTGGGGCATGGGCCCTTCGTTGGCGTCGACGATCAGCAGACAGCCATCCACCATGCCGAGCACCCGCTCCACCTCTCCGCCGAAATCGGCGTGTCCGGGGGTGTCGACGATGTTGATGCGGATGCCGCTGTAATCCACCGCCGTGTTCTTGGAGAGGATCGTGATGCCCCGCTCCCGCTCCAGGTCGTTGGAGTCCATCACGCAGGTGGGCACCGCCTCGCCTTCGCGAAAGATGCCCGACTGGGTCAGCAGGGCATCGACCAGGGTGGTCTTGCCGTGGTCAACGTGGGCAATGATCGCAATATTGCGAATCGGGGCGCCTTTAATGTCGCCGCTCATGGGCAGATCTTCGTGATGGAGGGGTCTATGGGTTCGGTCCTATGGGTTCGGTCTTCCGAGTCGTTCAGAAATTCCGGGATGTCCGCGTTGCCGGAATGACCGGCCACACCACACATCGCAAGCGCGCAGATGCCCTGATCAGGGGGTCACACCCCTGAATCCTGAAATGCGGGCGCCTGGGCACTGAAGCATCCGTAGCTCAAGCGATGACCAATGGAGCGAACGATCATCCTATCTCAGTCTCTGGACGGGTCTCAATCTCTGGATTGGCGTGAGACCCGATCCCGCAGGGTGCCGCGCGTCACGCCAAGACGACTGTCGAGATTCTCGTTGCGCCACAGATCACGGCCGCTGAGGCGGCCGTCCAGGGCCTGGCGATAGAGGTCGACGCGTCGCCGTGTCGCCTCGGCGTTCTCCTCCAGCAGCTCCAGGCGCAGGTGCCGCACCCCGGAATCCAGTAACGCGGGCAAGGCCTCGGCAGCGGTCTGGGCCTTGCCGTTGAAGAGCGTGTTGCGACAGCCCAGATCGGCCCGCAGTGGATGCTCCACGCCGCTGCGATCGCGCAGGCGTACCTCGTGCTGCTCACAGGGACGGCCGCAATCGGTGTGGTCGTGACCGTCGGAGAGAAAGGCACAGAAGAGGCAATGCTCCATGTGGAACAGGGGCATGTGCTGGTGGACCGTCACCTCAAGACGACCGGCCGGGCAGCCGCGGATCAGGTCCTGCAGCTGGCTCAGGGCAAGGTCGTAGCTGGCGGTGACCCGCTGCAGACCCCAGTGGTCGAGATACCAGTGCGCCGCCAGGGGGTTGGCCACGTTCAGGCTGAAATCACCGATGCAGGGAGCCAGGGGCGTCAGCCGCTCCAGTTGATCGGCGTTGCGCACCAGGAAACCATCGGGCCGGGCTCTCCACAGGGGCTCCAGGCTCCAGGCTTCATCGGGGCGGGTGATGCGGGCGCCGGCCAGCCAGATGCCTCCCGGCCAGCAGCCCCTGCCGAGGGCCACGGCCTCGCGCAGGTCGGCCGGTTGCTCCAGATCGGCGATCACCTGGGCCACAGGCAGTCCCTGTAAGGCCTGCAGCTGCTCGAGGCTGCGCACCAACACCACCAGCTCCGGCTCAGTGCTGGAGCTCTGCTGCAGCTCGGCGGCACTCCAGGCCTGAATGGCCTGGGCTGGCGTCCGTGCTGGAGCGGTGGACAAGGCTCCCAATGGCCACGGTTTCCCTGAGGTGCTCGAGCCACTGGCCAGCAGGGGGGTCAGCGCCGCGACCAGCCCCCGGCGCAGGCGATTGAGTTCGGTGACCGGCAGGAACAACCCGGCTGGCAGGTCCACATCCAAGGATCCAAGCCGCCATCCCGTCCCACCCAGCCGACCCAGCTGTTGCTCCAGCCGCTGGCGATCCAGGCCTGGGCCCCTGGCGCTCTGCAGCGGTAAATCCGTGTACCACTGAAGTGGGGGCTCAGGCAGGGTCCCAGTGCCATCCACAGCCAGCAGTTCCAGCTGCAAGGGCTGATCGAGGGCCCCGCGCACATGCAGGTGCAGAGCACGGGCAAGCTCGGGTGTGTCCGCCGTTGCCAGGCGTCGCCAGCGCTTCTCCAGGGCGGGATCGCTACTCAACCAGCAGGGGGAACCAGGTGGCAGCGTCTCCGCGCTGATCCTCCCCGGGCCGAGCCGCAGGGCCAGCCGGCCTTCACCGCGCGACTCCACTGCCATCACCCGGCCACCGATCTCCTCCGGTGGCACCAGGGGGGCGGAGCCCGCCAGTTCGAACACCAAGCCATCCCCAGGCTTGAGCGACGTGATGGTGTCCAACAGCCACCAGCCGCCGCGCGCCTCCTGGCCGCGATAGTGACCGATCTGGGGGCCCCGCTTCTTGCTCCAGCGACCATGCACCAGCTGGCGGTGGTCCACACCGTGCAGCCAGCCGCTGGAGAGCCCCCGCGAAAAGCTCAATTCCAGTTCATGGCGCCTGGAAGGCTCGGGGGGCTGATCGGCAGAGACCTCCGAGCGGGATTCCGAGACGAGCTGCGCAGGGCTCGTTGCCGTTGCCAGACGATCAAGGCTCTGGCGGT
Source organism: Synechococcus sp. CBW1002 (assembly GCF_015840915.1). Lineage (NCBI taxonomy): Bacteria > Bacillati > Cyanobacteriota > Cyanophyceae > Synechococcales > Synechococcaceae > Synechococcus > Synechococcus sp. CBW1002. The sequence goes on along the minus strand of NZ_CP060398.1, from coordinate 3,183,260 downwards.
AGGCGGAGGTCACCGCCGCCACATAGGTGGGGTCCTTGAGGCGCCCCTCGATCTTGAGGCTGGCCACACCGGTATCGACCAGCTGGGGCAGCAACTCCCAGGCGGCCAGGTCCTGGGGCGACAGCAGATAACGCTGCGTTCCAAGATCCCTTTCCACCCCATCCACAATCAGCTGATAGGGCAGGCGGCAGGCCTGGGCGCATTCCCCCCGGTTGGCGCTGCGCTGGCCCAGGGCCTCACTGGTCAGGCACTGGCCCGAATAGGCCACGCAGAGGGCTCCATGCACGAACACTTCCAGGGGCATCGCCATACCGCGCTGGCGCTGTTGCCGATCGATCCGCCTGAGATCCCGCAGGCTGAGCTCGCGGGCCAGCACCACCCGATCGCACCCCAGCGCCTCGGCCTGGGCCACCCCTGCTGCACTGGTGATCGACATCTGGGTGGAGCCATGCAGGCTCAGCCTCGGCACGACCTGGCGCGCCAGCCGACACAGACCCACGTCCTGCACGATCACCGCATCCACACCCGCGGCCTCCGCCTCCAGCAGCAGATCGGCGGCCTGCTCGAGCTCATCGGGGAAGATCAGCACGTTGAGGGTCAGAAACCCCCGGATTCCGCGCCGGTGCAGCCAGTCCATCAGCTCCGGCAGATCCTGGCGGCTGAAGTTTTCGGCCCGCAGGCGGGCGTTGAAAGCCTCCACACCGAAGTAGACCGCGTCGGCGCCATTGGCAGCTGCAGCCTTGAGCGACGCCCAGCAGCCCGCCGGCGCAAGCAGTTCCGGCATGGTCAGCGGGACCTGGATGGCCGTGGCAGGGTTGTTGCTCATCGCGCCAGTCTCTGGGCGGGCTCAAACACCTTCAGGGCGTCCGCTGATCCTTCGAACCGCCAGTGCCAGGGCTCATAGCTCACGCCCTGGGGATTGTTCTGCGGGAAGGAGAGCTGAAAGTGAAAGCGAGCGGCATTGGCCTGCAACCAGCGGAAGGCTTCGGTGCGATCGAAAGCCTCAGACAGATTGGTGGCGGGATCGCGCCCATCGCCCAGATCCACGGCATACCCGGTGCTGTGCTCGGAGAACCCCGGCGGCGCACTGACACGAGCCCGTTCCTGGGCGCTCTGGTTGCGTTCGGCCTTGATATCAAAAAAGATCGACTTCTGCAGCGCAATCGAGCGAAAGGCGCTCAGCACCACCAGATCCACCCCATCCGCAGCGGCGGCCCGTTGCATCGCACCCACGGCAGCGGCGGCTTCCGGCTTCAACTGCAGTCCTGGCGACAGCTCCAGCTCCACCAGCTGGTCGCGGGGGACCTCGGGGTAGGGGTGATGGCCGAGCAGGCGCCCATCGGCACTGAGCCGGGCATTGAGCCCCTCCACCGGCAGGGGCTCCAGCCAGCGACGCCATGGTCCTGGAACCAGCAGCAGCACGGCAGTGGCGCCGATCAGGCCCAGGACCAGTCCCACGAAGGCGGTGCGCTTGGAGGGCCGGCGCGCCAGGGTCGCGGGCGATCGCCGGGCCAGAGGAATGTCTTCACCGATCACGGGTGCCGGCACCCCTCCATCCACAGCGTTTCAACAATCGTACGGACAGCTCCTTTCAAGTCCTTTCAAGCCCCCGAACGGATCGGCAACAGTGTTAGCTTCCAGCCGAGGATCCTTCTGGCGGAGCAGGTTTCAAGATGTTGCGCGTTGCGGTAGTGGGCGGTGGCCCGAGCGGGTCCTGTGCTGCGGAAGTGCTCGCCAAGGCGGGAATCGAGACCTGGCTGTTCGAGCGGAAACTCGACAATGCCAAACCCTGCGGCGGAGCGATTCCGCTCTGCATGGTCGAAGAGTTTGATCTGCCCGAATCGATCATCGACCGCAAGGTGCGAAACATGCGGATGATCTCCCCCTCCAATCGGGAGGTGGACATTCATCTGGACAATCAGAATGAATACATCGGCATGTGCCGGCGCGAGGTGATGGATTCCTTCCTGCGCAACCGTGCCGCTGATCTGGGCGCTCACCTGATCAACGGACTGGTCACGAAGATCGACACTGGTGTGGCCCGCCAGGGTCCATACACCCTCACCTATTCCGATTACGCCTCCGGTGAGGCGACCGGCGAGGCCAAGACCCTGGAAGTGGACCTGATCATCGGCTCCGATGGCGCCAACAGCCGGGTGGCCAAGGCCATGGATGCCGGCGACTACAACGTGGCCATCGCCTTCCAGGAGCGGATCAAATTACCGCCCGAGGAGATGGCCTATTACGAAGATCTGGCAGAGATGTATGTGGGCACCGATGTGTCCCCCGATTTCTATGCCTGGGTCTTCCCCAAGTACGACCATGTGGCTGTCGGCACCGGCACCATGCAGGAGAACCAGGCCTTGATCAAGGGTCTGCAGGTCGGCATTCGCGAGCGGGCCAAGATGCGCCTGCTCAACGGTGAGGTGGTCAAGGTGGAAGCCCACCCGATCCCAGAACATCCCCGTCCTCGCCGCGTTGTCGGACGTATGGCTCTGGTGGGGGATGCCGCCGGCTATGTGACCAAGAGCTCGGGTGAGGGCATCTACTTCGCTGCCAAGAGCGGGCGCATGTGCGCTGAGGAGATCGTGGCTGCCAGTGCTGGTGGAACCCGAATTCCCAGCGAAGCTGATCTGAAGAAATACTTGAAGAAGTGGGACCGAAAGTACGGTGCCACGTACAAAGTGCTCGAGATTCTGCAGAACATCTTCTACCGCAACGATGCCGCCCGCGAGGCCTTCGTCGAGATGTGCGACGACAAGGATGTGCAGAGACTCACCTTCGACAGCTATCTCTACAAACGCGTTGTGGCGATGAATCCCTGGCAGCAGCTCAAGCTGACCCTGCTCACTCTGGGCGCTGTGTTGCGCGGCAACGCCCTCGCGCCCGGCACCTACAAGCCGGTGCCCAGTGCCGTGCGATCCGAGGAGGAGGCCGGAGCGCTTCTGGCCGTGAGCGCGATCAAAGGAGGCATCAAGGTGGCCAATCAGAAGAAGCCATTGGCCCGTCCAGAAGCCAGCAGCAGACCCGAAGGCAGCAGTGAAGAGCGAGAACCGGCACTGGCGGGCAAGTGAAGCCCGGCCAGTACACAACACCACGGGAATCAATGGCCCCTGGAGCGGGCCATTTTTTTTTGGATCAAACGAGCATCAGATCCGATTTCAGCCGCTGATCCGGCTGAAATCGGCCAGCACGGTGGCCTGATTGCGCAGTACCCCCAGCAGATTGAGGCGATTGCGGCGCACGGCCGGATCGTCCACCATCACCAGGACGCTGTCGTCGCCATCAAAGAAGGCGGCCAGAACTTCGGCGCTGCCCACCAGGCCATCGGCCAGTGCCTGGTAGCCGTCCTGCTTGCCGCTCAGGGAGCTGGCGACCGCCAGGGGTTCGAGCTGCTGCAGCACCTCCAGCATGGCCACTTCACTGCTCGTTTCGAACAGCTGCGCCTCCACCACCCCAGCCGGATTCAGCACCAAGGGGTCCAGATCTCCCTTCGCGGCGAGCCTGGCGGCTCGGGTCACCACCGCCTGCAGGGCCGAAAGGGTGCCGCAACCCCGAAGACTGCGCAGCAACTCGGCCCGCCGCCGGGCATCGGCCGGATCCCTGAGCACCCGCTCCAGGGCCATCGCATCCCCGGCGACCGCCTGCACCAGATCCGCATCGATGCCCTCCTCCTCCAGCAGGCTGATCAGACGTTGCCGCAGCAAGTCGCCCAGTTCGGCGGCCAGAGCCTGGGGATCCACCGCGAAGTGGGGCAGCAGCTCGGCCCAATGGCCTGCAGCCCGATGGAGCAGGGCATGCAGATCCAGAATCCAGTTGCGCTCCCAGAGGATCTGAAGAAGGCCGTTGCCGGCGCGGCGCAGGGCGTAGGGGTCGGAGGAACCGCTGGGGCGTTCTCCCTTGGCGTAGATGCTCAGCAGCAGTTCCAGCCGTTCAGCCAGGGCAACAATGGCGCCGGCATCGGAGCCGGGCAGAGCGTCGCCGGCTCCCCTGGGCAGGTAATGCTCCAACACCGCCAAAGCAACCGGCCGCGGTTCTCCCTCGGCCAGCAGATATTTGCCCCCGATCACCCCCTGAAGCTCGGGGAACTCGCCCACCATCTGGCTGACCAGATCGTGCTTGCAGAGATGGGCAGCACGGCGGGCGTGATCCGCGGTGACGGTCGGAAGATCGAGCTGCTCGAGCAGCACATCGGTGCACCACTCCAGCCGCTCGCAGCGATCCCGCAGGCTGCCCAGTCCCTTGGCGAAGGCCACCCGGTGCAGCTGATCGCGCCGATCGATGCTGGCCACGGCCCGGTCGGCCTCGAGGAAAAAGGCGGCGTCAGCGAGGCGGGCTTTGAGAACGCGCTCGTTGCCACGGCGCACGGTGTCCTTGGCTTCCGGCAGGCCGTTGCCGATGCAGAGGAACCGAGGCAGCAGGCTGGAGCGAGCCTCCAGGGCCAGGGGATCCCGCTCCGCCTTGAGGCGATAGAGAGGCACGTAGCGCTGATGGGCCCGCATCACGGTGCTGAGCACCTCGGGTGGCAGGTCCAGGGAGTGATCACTGATGGCCCCTTCGATCAGCAGCGGTGCCTCCACCAGATCGGTGAGCTCCTCAAACAGCTCCTGAGGCAGATCGGCCTGGGCCGCCAAGGCGGTGGCAGACGCTTCGATCATCCGGCGGATCTGATCGGCACGGAGCTGGCGATCCACGACCACACCAGAAGCCGCGAGAGCGGCCTCATAGGACTCTGCTGACGCGATGGTCACATCGGTGCCGGAGAGGCGATGCCCCCGGCTGCGGTTTCCCGCCGTCACCTGGGGATCACTGCCCGCCAGCGTCACAGGCAGAACCTTCTCTCCCAGCAAGACCACAAGCCAGCGAATCGGCCGGCTGAAGCGATCGTCGCCCTCGCCCCAGCGCATGAAACGACGGCCCTGAAGCCCGTTGATCCAGGCCGGCACCAGGTCGGTGAGCAGATCCGCAGCGGCCCGGCCCGGGTCGAGGATGCGGGCGAAGACAAAGGGACCCTTGGGGGTGTCCCGGACCTCGAGCTGCTCGGCGGCCACGCCGCAACGGCGGGCGAAGCCGATGGCCGCCGCTGTTGGGGCACCATCCCGGAAGGCCTGGGCTTCAGGGGGCCCCTTGCGTTCCTCCTCCAGATCCTCCTGCCGTTCGGCAAGTCCATCGATCAGCACCACCAGCCGCCGCGGTGTGCCGAGGCAGCGCACACGCCCAAAGCTGAGGCGGCTCACCAGCAGATCGGCGCTCACCAGCTGTTCCAGCTGAGACAGGGCGGATTGAGCGAAGTCGGCGGGCAGTTCCTCGGTACCGATCTCCAGCAGGAAGGTGGACACGCTCCAGCCACAGCAATGGACGACTGTATTGAACGGTGTGGGGACGACCCCCTCTGTTTGGCACACCATTCGCTAGTTTCGAGTCCTTCCCGTGCCCGCCGGATCCGCAATGCCCAAGACGACGGCCCCCGCCAGCGCGTCGGCGGTGTCGACCCCTGAGGCAGAGACGGGATCCGAGACCAGCCTGAATCCAGCCATTGCCGCCAAAGCCCCGTCCAAGCTGGAGGGTCTCAAACGCGAAAGCGGCTTTCTGCGAGAACCTCTGGCCACGGAACTGGTCAATGGTGTCTCACATTTCAGTGAGAACGCCGTTCAGATCCTCAAGTACCACGGCAGTTACCAGCAGGACAACCGCGACAACCGCGAGAAGGGCAAGGAGAAGGACTGGCAGTTGATGCTGCGCCTGCGCAACCCGGGTGGTCGTATCCCCACCGATCTCTATCTCGCCCTGGATACGTTGGCCGACCGGCTCGGCAACGGAACTCTGCGGATCACCACCCGCCAGGCCTTCCAGATGCATGGGATCCGCAAGGGGAACATCAAGGAGGTGATCGGCACGATCATCCGATCCCTGGGCTCCACCTTGTCGGCCTGCGGCGACATCAACCGCAATGTGATGGCCCCCGCCGCTCCCTTTGAGAAGGGTGGCTATCCAGCGGCCCGAGAGCTGGCCGATCAGATCGCCGACCTGCTTGCTCCCCAGGCTGCGGAGGGCACCTACCTGGACCTCTGGGTGGATGGCGACCTCAGCTACCGCATCAAAGCGGCGGCTCCGGTCCGCAAGGCGCGGCAGCGGCAGGTGGACGGCCACATCTACAGCGGCACGCCCGAAGAGCCCCTGTACGGAACCACCTATCTGCCGCGGAAGTTCAAGGTGGCGGTCACCGTTCCCGGTGACAACTCCGTTGACCTGCTCACCCAGGACGTGGGCCTGGTGCTGTTCACCGATCCTTCCGGCCGTCCCCAGGGCTGCAACGTGTATGTGGGAGGCGGCATGGGCCGCACCCACAACAAGGAGGAAACCTTTGCCCGCATCGCCGATCCGCTCGGCTATGTGGCGGCGGATGGGATCTTCGATCTTCTGCAGGCGATCGTGGCCCTGCAGCGCGATCACGGTGACCGCCACCAGCGGCGCCACTCGCGCATGAAATATCTGATCCACGACCGCGGCATCGCCTGGTTCCGCGACGAACTGCAGCAGCGTTACTTCTCCCATCCGATCAAGGGTCTGCGCCAGGAGCCCACCACCAAGCTCACCGACTACCTCGGCTGGCATCGTCAGAGCAGTGGCCTCTGGTTCGTGGGACTGCCCGTCCTCTGTGGCCGCCTCGAGGGAGATCTCAAGCTGGGCCTCCGCAAGATTGTCGATACCTTCAAGCTGGAGGTGCGCCTCACTCCCAACCAGGACCTGCTGCTCTGCAACATCGGCACCAGCCAGCGGGCCAGCCTGCGCTTGGCCCTGGCTGATCTCGGTTTCGAAACGCCGGAGGCGCCGCCGCTGCTTGCCCGCCACGCGATCGCCTGCCCAGCCCTGCCCACCTGTGGACTGGCGATCACCGAATCGGAGCGCATCCTGCCGGCGGTACTGGATCGATTGGAGGCACTTCTGGGCCGGCTCGGCATTGATCGGCAGATTCTGGTGCGCATGACCGGCTGCCCGAACGGTTGCGCCCGGCCGTACATGGCGGAAATCGGTCTGGTGGGAAGTGGCGTCGATCAGTACCAGCTCTGGCTCGGCGGCTCGCCCAACCTCACCCGGCTGGCCCAGCCTTACCTGGAGCGCATGCCTCTTGAGAATCTTGAGGCCACCCTGGAGCCGCTGCTCAGGGCCTGGGCTGAACGGGGAGGGCGGCGCAGCTTCGGCGACTTCGTGGCCCGTGAAGGCGATGCAGCCGTGCGTGATCTGCTGACCGCTGCCAGCCTCTGAGACTGATCAGCTCAGTCCGTATCCGTTCCCATCTCCTCATCCCGCTCCGGGTCATGCAGCAGCACCGTTCCACCCAGCGTCGTCTGATGCCCAGGGCCCGGCAGCTGTATCTGCTGGCGGTTGTCTGTCTGTCGATCGGAACGGCCGCCCTGGCGGAACCGGCCAAACCGCCCCGTCCCCCCGGCAAGCCCACCATTTACCAGCCCGATCAGCAGACCTGTCAGGTGAGCACGATCACCGCGGCGTACCAGCGGCATCTGGCGCCCTTCGCCGACCAGCCAGAGGCCGTGAAACAGAAGCTGCGCGGGATGCAGGCGGACATGACCAGCCGAACGATTGATGGCTGCCTCTCCCAGGGCCTGCTCAGTGCCGGCGAGGCTGCCCAGTTACGCCGCAAGCTCGGCCTGCATTCAGGCCCCACGGCCCCAGGCCGTTAGGCCTGCCGCAGCCCATCAATCCAGACAGCGCCCGTAACGGGCCTGTGCAGCTCCCTGCCGCCAGGCCCAGAGCTGGTCGCCGTGGCTGAAGTGCCACCATTCATTGGGGTGTTGCCGGAACCCGGCCGACTCCATCGCCTGCCGTAGCCCATGGCGTCGCCGCTGCCAGGTGCCCGCCTCACTCGAGGGGTCTTGCTCCGCGGCGGCCCGGTAGTGATCGGGTTCCGATACAGCATCGAGCGCATCGATGGCGCCCCCCATCGCCAGAGGAACTCCGGCGGAGTCCGCCAGGGTGAGATCCACGGCTGCTCCGGTGCTGTGGGGCGGTGGCGTGGCCGGATCGTCGCTGGGTGGAGCCCAGAAGCGACCCACCTGCTCCACCACCTGCCGCTGGGCAGGGGCGATGGCGTCGGCCTCTGCGTCGCCCTGTACCAGGGCGAGTGCCGGAGCTGGATCCAAGCCCAGTCGACCACACTCCTCGATCACGGTATGGCGCACCATGAAGCTCTGGACGGCCACCGGCCGCCAGGCATCAAAAATGGCAAGCCTCCAGCCCGGGTGCTGGCGCTGCAGCTGTTCCTGAGCCTGCAACAGCCGCTCGATCACACCGCGACGCAGGCGAAAGGGCCCTTCCGCCGTGCCATAGGGGGCGCCAAGCACCTGGTACGGATGGGGTTCCAGCCGCAGCAGCGCCATCGGCAGCGCCTCGAGCGGCTCGCCAGCGTCATCGATCGGGATGGCACTCCAGGGACGCAGCATCGGGGAATCAAGCAGGGGGTTGGCAGAATGGCCACCCGCTCAATTCAAGCGGGCCGCTTCCAGCTGCCGCTGCCGCTGCTCCGCCAGCGCTTCGGCCAGGCCACGATGGTGCTCCAGATTGGGATCCGCTGCGATCAACGCCTGGGCCACATCCCGGGCCAGCTCCAGCACGGAGCCATCGTCCGTGAGGCTGGCCAGGGCCAGATCCGGCAGACCGGACTGCCGGGTTCCGAGCACCGCACCGGGCCCACGCAACTGCAGGTCCATCTCGGCAATGGCAAAGCCATCGCTGCTGCCCACCAGCACCTCCAGCCGCTGCCGTGCCAGGGCGTTGTTGCCGTCATGGATCAGCAGACACTGGGAGGCGGCGCTGCCACGACCGACGCGGCCGCGCAGCTGGTGCAGCTGAGCCAGTCCGAAGCGCTCGGCATGCTCGATCACCATCACGCTCGCCTCCGGCACATCCACCCCCACTTCCACCACCGTGGTGCTGACCAGCACCTGGCAGTCGCCGTTGGCGAAGGCCGTGAGCACCCTCTGCTTGTCGTCGCTGCCGAGCCGGCCGTGCAGCAGACCCACCTGCAGATCGGGGAAGACCTCCTCCTGAAGCTGCCGGTGCACGGCCACCGCTGAGAGCAGGTCGATCTTCTCCGATTCCTCCACCAGGGGCAGCACCACGTAGGCGCGCTGCCCCGCGGCCACCTGCTCCCGGATCAAGGCATGAACCTCATGGCGCTGGCTGGCACGCAGGCAGCGGGTCCGGATCGGCTGGCGACCGGGGGGCAGCTCGTCGATCTGACTCACGTCCAGATCGCCATGCAACGACAACGCCAGGGTGCGGGGAATCGGCGTGGCCGTCATCGTGAGCAGGTGCGGCTGCAGGCCCTTGGCCAGCAGACGGTTGCGCTGACGCACGCCGAACCGGTGCTGCTCGTCCACAACAACCAGACCCAGCCGCTGGAACTGCACCGGGTCTTCCAGGAGCGCGTGCGTTCCCACCAGCACCTGCAGCTGGCCGTTGATCAGGTCCTGGAGCAGCTCCCGCCGCCGCGCCGCCGGAGTGGATCCGGTGAGCAGGGCGCTGCTGACATGGAGCTGCGGCAGCCAGGCACCGATCTTGGCGACATGCTGCTCGGCCAGCACCTCCGTCGGGGCCATCAGCACCCCCTGGCAACCGGCCTCGACGGCGATCAGCAGGGCCGCCAGGGCGACCACGGTCTTGCCGCTGCCCACATCCCCCTGCACCAGGCGGGCCATGGGCTGGGGGCGGGCCAGGTCGCGGCGGATCTCGCTCAAGACCCGTTGCTGGGCACCGGTGAGGGGAAAGGGCAGCAGGTCCAGGAAGCGCTCCACCAATGTGGGAGTGGGAGTTGGACTGGCAGTGCCGGTCGTGCCATCAGTGGTGCCGCCGGCCGGAGATTGCAGCACCGGTGCGATCCGACTGCGGAACTCCTGCCGGCGGCGGCACAGCGCCAGTTGCAGCAACAGGAACTCATCGAAGACCAGACGCCGCCGGGCCGCCTGCAGCTGGGCTGCATCGGTAGGACGGTGGATCGCCACCAGGGCGCCGGACCGTTCCATCAGCGCGTGGTGCTGACGGATCGCCAGGGGCAATGGATCGGGCTGAGCCGACGCCAGGCCGAGCACCCCTGCCACGATCTGACGCAGCCGATCGGCACCCAGCCCTTCGGTGAGGCCATAGACCGGCACCATGCGGCCGATCTGCTCGGATCGCACCAGGGCACGGGGGTCCTCCAGCACCTCAATCAGCGGATCCTGGAAACAGGGGCCGTAGGGGCTGTCCTTGACCAGCCCGCTCACAGCCACATCAGCGCCCGGCGGATAGAGACGCTGCTGGCCCTTCAGCCAGCCCGGCGAGGCGAAGCGTTTTCCGGCAAAGAAACGGGAGACCCGCAGACGACCGGTGCAGTCCTGCAGATGCAGCTCCAGGATCGAGAGGTTGGGGTTGCGCGGGCTGTTGAAGGCATGGCAGCGCCGCACGCTGGCCACGATCGTGGCGGTTCGGCCCGGTTCCAGGGCGGAGATGCGCACCAGATGGGCGTAGTCGAGGTAGTCGCGTGGGTAGTAGTGCAGCAGGTCTCTGGCCAGCAGCAGTCCCAGGGCCGCCAGGCGAGCGGCGGTTTTCGGCCCGACGCCGGGCATCTCTGCCAGAGGGGTGTCGAGCTGCAGCCGCCCGGAGCCACGACGCGGGGCCTGGCAGGAATCGGGAGAGAGCCGCAGTCGGGGTGGTGCCACGGGGCTGCTGGGTTGCCGGCTCCGTTGCCAGTCGTGCAGCCACTGGCGGCAGCGGCGCACCAGGCTCTGACGGCGGGCCACACTCAACTGGCCATAGGTGGCGAAGGCCTCGGCAAAACTCCGGGCCTGGCTCCGTTCCTCCGTCCGGAGCGATAGCGGCACCGCCTGCCAGCACTCCGCCGCAAAGGCACTGAAGCGCTGCTGACGGCCCATCAGATTGACACAACCCCGCTCCACCTCAAGGCGGAGGGCCTGTTGCAGATCCCGGAGCCACCGCTCCGCGTTCAGCTCGCCGGTGGCTCCTGCGGGGAGCCTTCCCGCTGGGAGATCTCCTGTGGGGATGGCTCCTGAGTTGGATTCAGCCTGTTGTTGTCCTCCAGCCACAGAACCTCGGCTTCCAGCACCTGGATCCGCCGCTCCAGACGGCGAAACTGCTCAGCCATTCTGCGATCCTCCTGCAGCATCTGCTCCAGCCTTCGCCGGCAGGTTCGCAGGCTGGGCAGCTCCAGTTCGAGATCAGCCGAACGCAACAACAGCGCGATCGACTCGAGACTGCCCTGCCCACTTGGATCGGGGAAGGACAGAGCCAGTCGTACCAGGTTGGGTCCTGCTGGCAGGGTATCCACCTGGCCCTGCAGCACCGCATCAAGCAGGTTCACAGGCAGCAGGCTGCGGATCAGCCCCAGGCGCAGCAACTCCACATTGATCGCATGGGAGAGATTGCGCAGCCGGCGTGTCAGCGCCGCCTCCATGCCCTCGAACCACAGCGTCAGCCCCACAGGATCCGCAGGCAACGATCCCTGAGTCCAGAGAGACTCTTGTGTGGTGGAGTCCGGCGCAAGCTGACCTGGCTCATCCTGGGCAGTCTCAGGCTGATCAATCTCAGGCAGAGCTGATTCAGGAAGACCCGAGCGAAACTGATTCGACTGAGCTTGATCCTGTTGATCAACACGACCGGATCGAGTCTGGTCACTCAGGCCGGCGGGACCATCACGCAGGGAAGCCTCCAGCAACTGCCCGAAGGCCGCCATCAAGGCCGAATGGGAGCCCTCGGACTCTGGATCGGATGATCCGGGGGACTCCACCCCAGGGATGTCCAGATCCTCCTCTGCGAGGCCGTCATCCAGTCCGTCGTCGAGGCCGTCATCAAGCCCCTCGAGGTCAAACACATCGCTGTCTGGATCAGCAGGCCCCTCGGCGTCGCTGGGCTGATCGATGGAAACGGCTCCACGGGCCGCTGCTTCCGAAGCTGCCAGCGGTGATGGCAACCCGGAGGTGAACAATTCCTGGCCGGCCAACAGATCAGTGGACAGGGGCAGATCGAGTCCCAGACGGATCGACCCCTGAGGCAGTGGTTCAAGCTGCTCTCGCTCAGGAGGTTGCACCGTCTCCTCGACGGAGTCGCGCAGCGACTGCAGAAACCGGCGCTGCTGGCGCTGACTGCGAGCAATCTTCTGCTGGGCCTGTTGGTGAGCCAGAACCGCGAGCTGCTCCACCGTGAGCAGGGTGCTGCACCGTTCCACCAGCGCCTCAAGACGGCGATGCAGTTCCAGACGCTGGGGCGGCCGCAGAGCGGCATAGCGTTGGGGAAAAACCTGCGTGGCCAGATGAAAACAGGCCTGCTGAATCCGGTTCAGCAGGCCTTCGCGCAGCACCTGGAGATACAGGGCCAGGGCTCTGTATCGCTTGGCATTGCCACGTTTCACCTGGTCGATCAGGGCCAGACGGGTTCGTCTGGCTTCGAGCAGGGACATCGGTGAGTCGGGAGTGATCAGCGGCTCAGGCTGCCTTGCCGGACATGGCGGCCACTTCGGCGGCAAAGTCAGACTGCTCCACTTCAATCCCTTCGCCGAGGGTGTAGCGGGTGAAGCGACGCACCTGGATGTTTTCGCCCACTTTGCCGGCCACCTGCTTGACCAGTTCCGCCACGGTCAGGGTGTTGTCCTTGATGAAGGCCTGCTCCAGCAGGGCCATCTCCTTAAGACGCTTGCCGATGCGGCCTTCGACGATCTTCACCTTCATCTGCTCTTTCTTGCCCGCCAGGTCATCGCGGCCCATCTCGATCGCCTTCTCGCGCTCGGCGATCTCGGCAGGAATGTCGTCGACGGCGACATATTCCACACCCGGGCAGGCGGCGATCTGCATGGCGACGTTGCGCAGCAGTTCCTGGAACACTTCGCCTCTAGCGACGAAGTCGGTCTCGCAGTTCACCTCCACGAGCACGCCAACACGGGCACCCGTGTGGATGTAGCTGCCGATGGCGCCCTCAGCGGCCGTGCGGCCAGCTTTCTTTTCGGCGCTGGCAATGCCCTTCTGGCGCAGCCACTCGCTGGCCTTGGTCATGTCCCCGGCGGATTCGGCCAGGGCCTTCTTGCAGTCCATCATCCCTGCGCCGGTCTTGTCGCGCAGTTCCTTGACAAGCTTCGCTGAAATCTCAGCCATGGGTGGGGTGGAAAGGAAGGAAAGGTGCCCAGTGTCTGAAGCCGCCTGGGCGTCGCGGCAGACCCGTGTGACCAGCCAGCGCCAATGCGGTGGACCGGCGAACTGGCGTGGCGTAGCGCCCGAGTCTCTCGAAAGAGGAAATGAGGAATGGAGGAGAGGCCGCCAGACTCTCCCCCTCTGGATCGCGTCCACCACCAGGGCGGACAGTTCAGACGACGATGGTGTAACCGGGTTTGTTCGAGACGACTCAGCTCTCGTCGTCGGCACCGCGCTGGTCCTGCGCACCGTGACGGCCTTCATTGATGGCATCGGCGAGGCGGCCGAGCACCAGCTGCACCGAACGCACGGCGTCGTCGTTGCAGGGAATCGGCACGTCGCAGAGGTCCGGATCGCAATTGGTGTCGAGCATCGACACCAGGGGGATGTCCAGCTTGCGGGCCTCGAGCACCGCGTTGGTCTCACGGCGCTGGTCCACCAGAACAACCACGTCCGGCAGGCGGCGCATGTTCTTCAGGCCACCCAGATACTTCTGCAGACGCTCCAGTTCACGCCGCAGGACAGCGCCTTCTTTCTTGGGGCGCATGGCGATGGCACCGGAGCTCTCCATGCGCTCCAGGTCCTTGAGGCGGTCGATGCGGGCCCGCATCGTGGTCCAGTTGGTGAGCATGCCGCCCAGCCAACGCTGGTTCACATAGGAGGCGCCGCAGCGGGTGGCCTCAATGGCGATCACCTCGGAGGCCTGCTTCTTGGTGCCCACGAACAGGAAACGCTTGCCGCTGCGGGCGGCATTACGCACCCACTTGTAGGCATTGTTCATGCAGACGGCAGTCTGCACGAGATCGATGATATGGACCCCGTTGCGCGCGCAATAGATGTAGCGCGACATCTTGGGATTCCAGCGGCGGGTCTGGTGCCCAAAGTGGGCACCCGCCTCCATCATTTCGGAAAGGGTGACAACAGCCATGAATCGGGAAGTTTCGGGTTGGCCTCCACCTGCCTGGGATCCGTTGGCACGACTGAAAGACGCCAACTACCCTGGAAGGAGGGATTGGCAATGTCATGCCCGATCACCCGAAACGGACAGGTGTGCGGTGAATAGGACCCAGACACCGTATCAAATGGTGTTGCTGGCTCCACAGCCCCTCAGGCCTGGCGCGCTTCCCCATACAGCGCCCGAACGCCGATGCGGTTGAGCGGCAGCCGCAGCAGCTCCATCGCCAGCCCTGCCTTGCCATGGCGAATCAGCCAGGCCAGCAGAGGTCTGAGGCTGCGTTCATTGAGCAGACCACCCAGCGTGAGCAGCTCCCAGAGGGCGCGATGCAGCCAGGTGTACTGGATGATGAAGCGCACCCGCCGGGTGGGGTGCTTGCGGAAGAACACCAGCCCCATCTTGGCCCGCTCGCGTTCGACCCGGATCAGATCAGGGATCTGCTCAAGGCTCAGGGGCGGATGCCAGTGATAGCCGGCGGCTTCAGGACAACGGACCAGCACCACACCAAGCCTGCGCAGTCGTTCCCCCAGCTCCAGATCCTCCCAGCCGTAGAGGCGAAAGCTGGTGTCGAACAGGCCGGCGCGCTCCAGCAGCTCCCGATCGATCGCCACGTTGCCGGTGGCGAAGTAGGCCCAGGAGTGGTCGTTGAGCTTGTGCGGTTCGCTGGTGGGTTCCTCGAAGTTGGCGGTGTTGATCACGGCGCCATAGGTGAAGCAGAGCTTGTCGCCGCGGCTCTGCCAGCTGCGCTGCAGGGCGCGGGCATGGCAGCAGAGGAAGTCGGGCAGCACCACCAGATCGCTGTCGATGAACACGATCACATCGCCGTGGGCATGATCGACACCGCGGTTGCGCCCTTCGGCCGGGCCTCCGTGTTCCTGGCGGATCAGGCGCACATGGGGAAGCAGATCGGCCTGCTGCTCAAGCCAGGTGACGGTGTCGTCGGTGGAGCCGTCGTCGACCAGCACCACCTCGAAATCCTCAACCGGCGCTGCCAGCTGCTGAGCCTCCAGTGCCAGCAGGCATTTCCGCAGGATCGGCAGGCGGTTGTAGGTGGGGATGACGACGCTCAGAAACATGGCCGCTCAGGAGGGGGTACAGGCTGCGGGTCTGCAGAAGCAGAGGCAGCAGCAAGGCGCAGAGCAAGGGGCGCGCCGGTGATGACGAGGCGGTCGGTCGGGCGCCGGGACAACAGTCGGGCGAAAAAAAAGGATCCCGCAGGATCCTTGACTCTCCGGGCCCAGCAAGCAGCTGGACTCAATCAGCAGCGCCGCCGTTGTTGGCCGTGCCGGTCACGCCATTGCCGGCCCCTTCACCGCGGCCATCGTTGCGCAGCTTGCGCTTCTTGAACTTGCGCGCGTAAGCGCGATTGCGTTCCTGTTTTTCCTTCTTGAGATTCCTGCGCTTGGACATACGGCCTGCGGTAAGTGGAAATGACTGAACTTCAACCCTAGCCAATCGTCAGACAGCGTCCGGCTGGGGATTCCCGAAACACCGCCCAGCCCAACACCCCGCTCCAGACCTGGCTCAGGCCGTGGCATTCACCAGCGGCCGTGGATCTGCCTGCTCCTGCAGGCAGCCATCCTCCATCCGCACCAGACGATCCGCCACATCGAGGATGCGGGGATCATGGGTCACCATCAGCACCGCGCAGCCCTGCTCCCGGGCCAGCCCCCGCAGCAGCTCCACCACTTCACGCCCACTGCGGCTGTCAAGGGCGGCGGTGGGCTCGTCGGCCAGCAGCAGGCGCGGATGGGAAGCCAGGGCACGCGCGATCGCCACGCGCTGCTTCTGGCCACCGGACAGATCGTGGGGCAGCTTGCCGAGGTGATCGCCCAGGCCCACGGCCCGCAGCCATTCACGGGCCTGGTCGCGGCGGGCGCGATAGCCGAGACCGGGGAGCAGGTC
Organism: Synechococcus sp. CBW1002; assembly: GCF_015840915.1. Classification (NCBI taxonomy): domain Bacteria; kingdom Bacillati; phylum Cyanobacteriota; class Cyanophyceae; order Synechococcales; family Synechococcaceae; genus Synechococcus; species Synechococcus sp. CBW1002. The sequence continues at coordinate 3,167,204 of NZ_CP060398.1, read as the reverse complement.
GGAGCCCATCTGCACGTTCTGCTCAGCGCTGAGGAAGCCCAGCAGGTTGTGCCCCTGGAAGATCATGCCGATCTGACGGCGAAGCCGCTGAAGCTGGCGCCTGTTGGAGTCGAGCAGCTCCTGGCCGAGCACCCGCACCGATCCCTCCTGCACCTGGCGCAAGGCCCCCACCAGGGTGAGCAGGGTGGTCTTGCCGCAGCCGGATGGTCCTGTGAGCAAGACCACCTCGCCGGGATGAATCTCCAGATCGATCCCCTGCAGCACCTGCCGTTCCATGGCGCCGCTTCCGTACCAGTGGCTCAGGCCCCGCAGCGCCACGCTGGGGCCGCCCTGCTGGGGCGCATTCGCGGTGGCAAGAGGGTCGACGGACATGGCCGGGGAAGGGGAACGGAAGCGGTCTGAAAGGAGGTCCTGAAGAGAGATTCAGAACAGAGATTCAGAGAAGAGCATCAGAAGATTTCAGCTGGATCGGCATCGGCCAACCGGCGCATGGCCAGGGCCGCTGAGCCCATGCACATCACCAGGATCAGGCCGAAGACCAGCACCGCCCGAGGCGTGTCCATGCCCACCGGCAGGTTGGTGGCGTTGCGCACCAGCACGTAGAGGCCTTCGCCGGCGGCGTAGGCCGGCAGGTAGCCGAGGATCGCCAGAAAGAAGCCTTCACGCGCCACCACGCCCAGCAGGGTGGAGAGGCGGTAACCCATGGCCATCAAGGTGGCGTATTCGGGCAGGTGATCACTGACGTCGGAATAAAGGATCTGGTAAACGATCACACAGCCCACGATGAAGCCCATTGCCGCACCGAGGGTGAAGATGAAGCCGATCGAGGTGCTGTCGCGCCAGTAGTTCATCTCGAAGTTGATGAAGCCCTGCTTGGTGTAGACGCGCACGTCCTGCGGCAGGGCCGCCTCCAGGCGACGCTGCACAGCTGCGGGGTCGGCTCCCGGTCGCAGGCGGATCAGACCGACTTCGATGCTGCCGGGTGGCGTTTCGGGCAGAAGGCTGAGATAGGTCTCGCTGCTGGTCAGCAGATTGCCATCGGCGCCGAACGAGGTTCCCAGGGCCACCAGCCCCGCCACCCGCACCCGTTTGCCGGAGATTTCACTCTCGACCAGCCGGCCCTGGCGGAACCATTCGGCCACAGGGCCGAATTCCGGCCGGGACAGCTCATCGAACAGCACCCGACCCCGCTGGGTCAGCACCTGGCTCTTGGCAGCCAGGCTGGGATCGGTGAACAGGGGGTCGTCGGGCTCGAAGCCCAGGGTGAGCAGGGAGCGGGTGGCCCGGGTCTGGGGATTGCGCCAGAGCAGCAGACTCCAGTGCACCGGGGTGATCCCGGCCACATCCGGATCGGCCAGGGTCTGAACCAACCGGCGCCGAGGGAAGCCCGCCATGCTCACCGAACTGCTGGAGCGGGGGCTCAGCAGCACCAGGTCGGTATCGAAGAGCTTGTGGATCGTGACACTGGCATCGAACAGTCCGTCGCGGAAGCCGAACTGCATGAACATCAGGATGCCGGCGAAGCAGATGCCCGCCAGGGCCACGGCCAACCGGGCCGGCTGACGGGTGAGCAGCAGCCAGGACATCGGAATGCGCCTGGACGACCACAGCGAAGCCAGTGCCGCCAGGGGTTGCATCCGATTCACCTCAGCTCTCGAAGCGGGTGACGATCTTGAGGCCGGCGAGGCGACGCACCCGTTCCATATCGGCTGGATCAATCGCCAGACGAACCTCCACCACCCGGGCATCGGCATCGCCGGTGGGGTCGGTGGAGAGCACATCCCGCTGGCGCACCTGCGGGCTGATCCGGATCACGCGGCCGGCCAGGCTGCCACTGAACCCGCCGTTTTCGCTGGTGATCCGCACCTTCTGCCCCAGCCTGATCCGGTCGATATCGCTCTCGTAGACCTCGGCAATGGCTTCCATGCCAGTGCCACCACCAAGCTCGAGAATGCCGTTCGCCCCCGGACGCTCGCCCGCCCGGGTCCAGATGTGCAGCACGGTGCCATCGATCGGGGCCCTGAGTTCACTGTCCACCAGGTCGGTTTCGACCCGGCGCAGCTCCGATCGGGCCTCGTCGAGATTGCCTTTCAGTTCGAGCAGCTTGATCTCCCTCACCTCCAGATCACCAGTGGCGGTGGCTCCGGCGCTGGCGAGGCGGCGGTAGCGGCTGGTTTCCCGCTCCAGCAGCACCAGTTGATTCTGGAGACTGTTGATCCGGGTGAAGAGCACATTCTTCTGAGCCAGCAGGCCAGGTCGGCTGTCGAAGGTGGCCAGAACCTGTTGGCGCCGCACCAAATCGCCTTCCTCGACCAGCAGGGTTTGGATGCGTGGGCTCCCCCCCATGCCGTTCATCGGTTCGGCCAGCTTGCGCACATCACCGTCCGGCTCAAGCCGGCCCAGGGCGGAGACCGCCTCCAGCGTCTGGGTCGTGGCAGTCGCAGGGGCCGGAGCAGGTCGGGCCGGAGGCGTGGACCGTTGTCGCAACAGGATCACTCCGCCGAGCACCAGCACCAGCAGGCCAAGACCCAGGACCAGGGGGCGGGAGTGGAGCCCTTCGAGACTCAAAGCGGGGCCGGGTCGTCGAACAGCAGCTCCTCGATGTAGCGGTCGGCCCATTCGGGGTTGAAGGCTTTCTCCAGGACCCGCCTGGTCTTGTCGTTTTGTTTCTGCTGCTTGCAATAGTGGAGCTGACCAGCCCAGCGCTTGATCGTATTCGGATGTTGGCTGGATTGCGGTTCCGTGCCCCTGATCGCCTCGCCCAGGATCTGCAGGAAACAGGCCACCTCCTCGATGAACCACTCCTCTTCCTGGGGATTGGCCGGCCGCACAAAGCGCACATGCCGCGAAAAGATCGAGCCCCAGGGCGGCAGTTCCCGTTCGCCTTCGTAGGTGTGGCGCTCTAGCCCCTCCAGGGCTGCATCGATTCCTTCAGGGAGATCCCCACGCACCGGAGAGAGATCCACGATGGCGGCCGACACTCCGCCGCGCCCCGCCACGATGTCGGCGCCGAAGACGGGCAGGTCGTAGCGAGGATCCGGAAAGAAGACGCAGTGGAGGATCTGCAGGCCGGCCCCTAACCGTGCCGTTTCCAGGTGCAGCTTGCGCAATCCTCGGCACTGACGCAGCTCGTTGCGGATGAACAGGTGCTCGCCATCGAGGCTGCCGGTGATGGCCTCCAGGGCTGGGTCCACCGCCAGCGGGGCCAGCTCCGGCAGGAGCGCCCATTGCTGGCGGATTCTCTCGGCCAGAGCATCCACCAGGGGATGGACACCCTCGGCGCGCTGGGCCTCGGTGGTGGGCATGGGCGGCAGGGACGGGCGCGTGCCGCCGTGGGCAGCAGCAGAATGCAGATCCTGCCATGCGTCTGCCACCGTGCCCGTTGCCGTGCCCCAGGGGGCGTCGCCGCTGCTGCTGCCGGAGCTGGCGCCCCCTCAGCTCGACCATCTCGCCAACGGGGCTCCGGTGGTCAGCCTGTCCCTGCCGGACGCGCCGCTCATCTGCCTCAACCTCTGGTGCCGGGCCGGCAGTGCCTGGGAGGCTCCGCAGGAGAGCGGTGTGGCCCACTTTCTCGAGCACATGGTGTTCAAGGGCAGTGCCCACCTCGAGGCCGGTGAGTTTGACCGGCGCATCGAGGCCCTGGGTGGCAGCAGCAATGCCGCCACCGGCTTCGATGACGTGCACTATCACGTGCTGATTCCACCCGACGCGGCCGATCAGGCCCTCGATCTGCTGCTGGATCTGGTGCTGCGCCCTCGCCTGGAGGAGGAGGCCTTCGCCATGGAGCGCCAGGTGGTGCTGGAGGAACTGGCCCAGAGCGAAGACCAGCCCGAGGAGATCGCCATGCAGCGCCTGCTCACTCTGGCCTGCCCGGATCACCCCTATGGATTGCCGATCCTGGGCCGCCGCGACGCCCTGCTGCAGCACACGCCCGCTGTGATGGGCGAGTTCCAGCGGCGGCTCTATGGGGCAGACCGTTGCATCCTGGCCCTCAGCGGCTGCCTGGAGACGGGTCCCCTGGCCGCGGACCAGCGGTTCGATCGGCTGAGCGGCAGTGCCCTGGCCGAGCTCGACGCCAGCAGCGATCCACCCTCGCCGCCGGCCCTGCGTCTCCGCCCTGGAGTCCACCGTCTCGCCATCCCCAGGCTGGAAGCTGCCCGCCTGCTGATGGCCTGGGCCCTGCCCGCGGCCGTTGAGCAGGAGGCCGTGATGGGCGCCGACCTGCTCACCACCGCCCTGGCGGAGGGGCGTCGCAGCCGGCTGGTGGATCGGTTGCGGGAAGATCTGCGGATCGTTGAGAGCGTCGATCTCGACCTGCACGTGCTCGAGTGCGGCAGCCTGGCCCTGCTGGAAGCGGTGTGCGAGCCCGAGGATCTGCCGGAAGTGCGCCGGGTGATAGCCCAGGTGTGGCAGGAGCTCGGCGAGACGGCCCTGCCGGAGGCCGAGTGGCAGCGAAGTCGGCGCCTGGTGGCGCATGCCTATCGATTCGGGCTCGAAGCCGCTGGTGGGGTAGCCGGACTGATCGGCGCCAATGGGCTCTGGGGCCGCCATGCTCCTCTCGAGCACCCCCTGCAGCTGCTCGAGACCTGGAGCCCCGCTCGCCTGCAGCGGAGCATGCTGCCCCTGTTTGATCCAGCCCTGGCCTGCGTGCTGGAAGCCGTTCCCGCCTGATGCCCCTCGCGACGTTGTCTTTGTTCCGCACCACGCCGGAGACCATGCTGCTACCAGGCGGCCTGCCCCTTGCGGTGGTCCATCGCCCCGGGCCGGCAATCCTGTCGGCACGGCTCTGGATCCGGGGAGGCAGCAGCCTCGATCCAGCGGGAGCTTGCGGTGCCCACCAGATCCTGGCTGGCCTGATGACCCGCGGCTGCGGCGACCTGGGTCCGGAAGCCCTCGCCGATCTGGTGGAGGGATGCGGCGCCGCGCTCCGCTGCGAGGCCTCCGAAGACAACGTGCTGCTGAGCCTCAAATGCGCCAGGGAGGATGCCGATCTACTCCTGCCGCTGCTGCTGACCATGGTGCAGAGCCCCTGGCTGCGGGCCGATCAGTTTGAGCTGGAGCGGCAGCTCAATCTGCAGGCCCTGCAGCGCCAGAAGGAGGATCCGTTCCAGCTCTGCCACGACCGTCTACGCCAGCAGCTTTATGGGAACGGGCCCTACGGTCATGACCCCCTGGGGCTCGAGGCGGACCTGCAGGGCCTGGAGCTGGAGGCCCTGGATCCGCTGCGCCAGACCCTCGGGGCGCACGGCGCCGTGCTGGTGCTCTGCGGTGATGTGCCTCAGTCGTTGATCACGCTTCTGCAGCGCAGCCTGGAGGCGTCACCCTGGAGCAGCCAGGCGCCGTTGAAGGGGACTGGTCCCCTGGGGCGGCCGGGGGAGCGCCTGGCCCTCTGTTCCCAGGACACCGAACAGATGGTGCTGATGCTCGGTGCAGCCACCGTGCCCCTGGGCGAACAGGATGGTCTGGCCCTGCGGCTGCTGCACAGCCATCTGGGCATGGGGATGTCCAGCCGCCTGTTCGTCGTGATGCGCGAAGAGCAGGGGCTGGCCTACGACGTGGGTGTCCACCTGCCCGCCCGCCGCGGCGCCGCCCCGTTCGTGTTCCACCTCTCCACGTCGGCCGATCGCGCCGCCGATGCCTGCCGCTCGCTGCTGGACGAATGGCAGCGACTGCTGGAGCACCCGCTGGACGCTGAGGAACTGGAGCTGGCCCTGGCCAAGTTCCGTGGTCAGGACGCCATGGGCCGGCAGACCTGCGGCCAGATCGCCGACCGTCTGGCCCTGGTGTTGGGCCATGGACTTCCCACGGATTACGTGGACCAGGCCCTGGAGCGAGCCGGCCAGTTCGATGGTGCAGCCCTTCAGGCAGCGGCACAGCGTTGCCTGCGCCGCCCCCACCTCAGCCTCTGTGGACCGACCGCGGCGTTGGAAGGAGCCGCAGCCGTCTGGACAGCCCACCCATTATCGACCTGACGGTGTCGCCTTGCCCTGACTCGGTCTGAGCTGGTCAGCGAGGTTGCTCAGATGCTCAGCAGAGCTTCAGATCATCGCTGTTGATCAGGAAGCTGCCGCGACGGAATCGCACCGAGACCTGACCCATCATCCGGATGGCCGTGACCGTGCCGACCTCGCCCGGATCGACCAGATCGGGGGGGCGCAACATCGGCATCGGGTCAGAAGTCTTCAGATAGCGCAAGGGCCGGCATACCTCGACCCTCGCTCCAATCTGGAGAGCAACCGTCTCGGGTTCCTGGGGAATCGCGGTTGCCGCGTCTTCCTGTCCCGGATGGTCATGTCCACCAACGTCCTTCACGGCATCACCTGATGCCGCCTCACCCGAGGCTGCGGCCTCGATCGGAACGCCTTGGCCTGGCGGAGGTGCCTGTTCGGGCTGTCTGGGTGGCATGGGCCTGAACTCCGCCCCCGAACCTGTCTGGCCCGAGGGTGTCTGGTCAGGTGAACCTAGCTGCAGCAGGATGGCGCCAGCCCTTTGGTTGTGCCGTTGCGGGCCCTTGCCACCTGGAGCGGCGCCATCGCCGGACTCCTGCTCATCCTGGTTGGAGGCCTGATCCAGGCTGCCGTTCCCCTTCCCTCCGGAGGTCTGGACGATCTCACGGGTGCCTGGACGCTGGTCAGCCTGCCGATCACCCTGCAGGTCCCCGGCCTGTTGCTCACGGCGCTGGTCTGCGGCCCGCGCAGCAGCATGCTCGCGGCCGTTGCGTACCTCAGCGTGGGGCTGTTCCAGCTGCCGGTGTTCTATGGCGGTGGTGGCCCCTCCTATGTGCTGGATCCCGGCTTCGGCTATCTGGCCGGGTTTCTGCCGGCGGCCTGGCTGACGGGCCGTCTGGCCCGCCAGCCGGGCATGAACGACCCCCTCTCCCTGGCCGGTGCTGCCGCCATCGGCCTGCTGGTGATTCAGTTGTGCGGCATCGCCAACCTGCTGCTCGGGGCTCTGGCAGGCCGTTGGAGCGGCACCCTGGTGCCGTTGCTGATGAGCTATTCGATCGGGCCCCTCTTGCCCCAGCTGATGCTCTGCTGCGCCGTTGCCGTGGTGGCCCTGCTGCTGCGGCGCCTGCTGCTCCTGCCCTCATGATCCGTTCAACCCTCCGGCGCCGACCCAACCGCCGCCAGCTGCTCTGCCTGGGGCTGGCGGCTCTGCTGGTGATCCTGGATCAGCTCAGCAAGCACTGGGCCTTGAAGCAACTAGCCGCCGGTCAGGTGGACACCCTGATTCCCGGGATCCTGCAACTGCGCCTGGTGTTCAACACCGGAGCCGCCTTCAGCCTGTTCACCGGCTCCACCGTCGCCCTGGGTCTGGTGAGCCTGCTGGTGGCCCTGGGGTTGGTGCTGTGGCTTCTGGCCCAGCCCCGCATGGGGGTCTGGCAAGCATCCGGTTGCGCATGCTTGCTGGGGGGAGCCATCGGCAATGGTGTCGATCGCTGGCGCCTTGGAGCCGTGGTGGATTTCCTGGAGTTCGTGCCGGTGAGCTTTCCGGTGTTCAACCTGGCGGACGTGGCGATCAACGTGGCCGTGGCCTGTTTCCTGCTGGATCTGCTTGGCCGGCCCCGTTCGGTGGCATGACCGGTCTCCCTCTGGCAGCAGCGCAACTGGAGCTCTACGGCCTCGATGGCTCCCGGAGGGATCCCCTGCCGCGCCATGGCCATGGCACCGCATCTCCCGAGCGAGGTGGGCCTCCATCGGCCTCCGCTGCAGCAGCAGAGCATGCCGAAGCTGTAAGCACCACACTTGAGCAGATCAAGCCTGAGCGCACGCTCCGCCTGCATGGCGGTCTCTGGCGCATCGGCCGGGATCCCGACCTGGAGATCGTGATCGATCACCCGGCCGTGAGTCGTGAGCACGCACGCCTGGAATGGCGCGGTCAGCATTGGCTGCTTCAGGACGCCGGCTCCACCAACGGCCTCTGGTGGCAGGGGCGGCGCGTGCAGGAGCTGCTGCTGCGGGACGGCGACGCCGTGGCTTTCGGCCCGGAAGAACGCGGGTCGGTGCCGCTGCTGGTGTTCCGCCAGCCGATGCAGCGCCGCCTGGTGCCCCTGCTGCGGGGCGCCTGCCTGGCTCTGGCGGGTCTGGCCGGTGGAGGGGTGTTGCTGCTGGGCCTGGCCCTGTGGCAGGCGCCGATCCGCGGCAGTCTGGCCAACGTGCGCGGACCCTTGGCGCTCTACGACCGCAACAACCGGCCGCTCAGCTCGGCGGAGGGCGTGGAGCATCGCGAGCTGGCCGCCTTGCGGGACTACCCGGGTGTGTTGATCGATGCACTGCTGGCCAGTGAGGACAGCCGCTTCTGGTGGCATCCGGGGGTGGATCCCATCGGGACAGGCCGGGCCCTGGTGACCAACCTGGTGGGCGGCCGCGTGCTGGAAGGTGGCAGCACCCTCACCCAGCAGCTGGCCCGCAGCCTGTATCCGGAGCAGGTGGGACAGGGGGAAACACTGGGTCGCAAGTGGCGGGAGCTGCTGGTGGCCCTTCAGCTGGAAGCCCGCTTCAGCAAGGCCGATCTGCTGCTGAGTTATCTCAACCGTGTCTACCTCGGGGTGGGCTGGGGCTTTGAGGATGCCGCCCGCCACTACTTCGACAAACCGGCCGCTCGCCTGGAGCTGGAGGAGGCCGCCCTGTTGGTGGGGCTGCTGCCCTCCCCTAACGGCAATGATCCCTGTGTGGCGCCCGAGGCCGCTCTGGACTCTCGCAACCGTGTGCTGGCCAAGATGGCGGACACGGGCCGGATCGGTCGCGATGCGGCCCGCCGGGCCCGCCGCCGCCCGGTGCAGCTCGCTCCACAGGCCTGCCGATCCAATGGACCTGGCCGCAATGCCCCGTTCTACAGCGATCAGGTGCGCCGTGATCTGGAGGCCCTGGTGGGGCAGGAGGTGGCACAGGAGGGCAACTTTCTGATCGATACCCACCTCGATCCAGCCCTGCAACAACGGGTGGAACGGCAGCTGCGCGACACCCTGGCTCGGCCGGCTTTCAGCGGCGTCAGCCAGGGTGCCGTGGTGGTGCTCGACAGTCGCAGCGGCGGCATCCTGGCCATCGCCGGCGGCCGCGACTATCGCCAGAGCCAGTTCAACCGCGCCTCGATGGCCCTGCGCCAGCCGGGCAGCACCTTCAAGCTGGTGCCCTATCTGGTGGCCCTGGAGAAGGGGGCCAGGCCGGGAGATCGGATCGGCTGCGGCCCCCTGCAATGGCGTGGTCAGTTCTTCGCCAGCACTTGCGGCGGCAGCCTCAGCCTGCGGCAGGCCCTGGCGCGCAGCAGTAACACCGCTGCGCTGCGGCTCACCCAGCGGGTCGGCCTGGAGGCGGTGGTGAACAAGGCCCGTGTGCTCGGCATCAGCAGCCCCCTGGCGGCCGTGCCGGGGTTGGCCCTGGGACAGAGCGAAGTGACGCTGCTGGAACTCACCGGTGCCTACGCCGCCATCGCCAACAACGGCCTCTGGCATCAGCCCAGCACGATCCGCCGCCTCACCGATGCGGAACTCTGTGGCGGGGGTGCTCGGCTGGCCGATCCCGCCACCCTCCAGCGCTGCAAAGCCAGTGCGGCGGGCAGTGCCGCGGGCAGTAGCCGTGGCGAGAGCGATCCAGGCGGGCGTCAGCCCACCGCCACCGTTGCCCCTGGCAGGCGGGTGAGCAGCGAAGCCACGGCCCGCGCTCTCCAGGATCTGTTGCGCGCGGTGGTGCGCAGTGGCACCGGCAGCGCCGCCTACCTGGGGGGGCAGGAGGGTGGCAAGACCGGCACCACCAACGAGGGCAGGGATCTGCTCTTCGTGGGGTTCGAGCCGCGGCGCCACTGGGTGATTGGCGTCTGGCTCGGCAATGACGACAACCGCCCCACCCACGCCAGCAGTGCCCTGGCCGCGGGCCTCTGGGGCGATCTGGTCCGAGGCGCAGGCACCACGAGCCCAACACCATGAAGCTGCCCGCCAGGCCCTGGATCTGGCTCGTCGTCGCCCTGGCGGTGCTGGTGCTGGTGGGCATGGTGCTGCAGACCGTGAATCAGCTGCTCTGGCAGTTGAGCTACTGGCTCCCAGGCTGGCTGGTGGGCCCGATCGCCCTGCTGCTGCTGGCCGGGCTGCTGCTGGTCCTGGCCCGGTTGGTGTGGCCCTGGCTCCAGGGAGGACGGCGCCTCGGCCGTTCCAGCCGCAGCGGCTCTGCCGCTGGTGAGCTGCCGCCGCCACCGAACAATCGCCAGGAGGCGGCCCAGAGCCAGCTGGCCTCGATTGATGCCACCCTCGATCGCGTCCGGGATGCGGTGGCTCGCGAGGCCCTGCGGCAGGAGCGGGAGCGGGTGCAGGCGGAGCTGGAGCGCGGCGATCTGGTGATCGTGCTGTTCGGCAGTGGTTCGGCCGGCAAGACCTCCCTGATCCGCGCCCTGCTGGGCGAGCTGGTGGGAGAGGTGGGGGCCCCGATGGGATCCACCTTCGGCTCGAACCGCTACCGGCTGCGGCTGCGGGGATTGCGCCGGGCGGTGATCCTGGTGGACACACCCGGCATCCTGGAGGCCGGCGTCGATGGGCAGCGACGGGAGCAGGCCGCCCGCGATCAGGCGGCCCGGGCCGATCTTTTGCTGCTGGTGGTGGACGGAGATCTGCGGGCCAGCGAGCTGGAGGTGTTCGACACCCTGGCCGGGCTGGGCAAACGCCTGCTGCTGGTGCTGAACAAGTGCGACCTGCGCGGTGAACGGGAGGAACAGCGGCTGCTGGCTCTGCTGCGCCAACGTTGCCAGGGCCGCCTGACCGCCGCTGATGTGGTCAGTGCCAGTGCGTCTCCCCAGAGCGTGCCGATGCCAGGGGGCCGTCCGCTGCAGCCTCCGCCTGAAGTCGACGCCCTGCTGGGCCGGCTGGCGGCGGTGCTGCACAGCGACGGCGAAGAGCTGATCGCCGACAACATCCTTTTGCAGAGCCGCCGACTGAGTGAGGCCAGCCGCGCCCTGCTGGCCCGCCAGCGCCGCAGCGATGCGGACCGGATCGTGGATCGCTACATGTGGATCAGTGCCGGGGTGTTGGCGGTCACGCCCCTGCCAGGGGTGGATCTGCTCGGTGCCGCCGCCGTGAATGCCCAGATGGTGGTGGAGATCGGCCGGATCTACGGCATCACCCTCAGCCGCGCCTCAGCTCAGGATCTGGCCCTCTCGGTGGGTCGCACCCTGGCGGGGCTGGGGCTGATCAAGGGGGGCGTGAGCCTGTTGAGCGGGGCTCTCAGCCTGCAGCTGCCGACCCTGCTGGTGGGTCGCGCGATTCAGGCGGTCAGCGCCGCCTGGCTGACCCGGGTGGCAGGGCGGAGCTTCATCACCTACTTCGACCAGGACCAGGACTGGGGGGATGGCGGCCTGCAGGAGGTGGTGCAACGCCAGTTCGAGCTCAACCGGCGGGAAGGAGCCCTGCGCCGCTTTCTCGACCTGGCCCTGCGCCGCGTGGTGGAGCCCCTGCAGCGGCCGGAGCAGACTGCATTGCCGCCACGCCGAAGGCCTCAGGCGGAGGCGGCAGCAGGGGACCTTGACGATCCAGAACCGTGATCAACACCAGGTAGGCCACCCCGATCAGGATCGACAGGGCCCCGGTGACGATGGCCACCCACTGTCCACGCCGCCGATCCCGTTCGACACCGCCAGGAGCACCAGCCGCTGCTGTGGCCCTAGGGGAGCGGGTGGCATCCTCGGAGATGCCGGCATCGTCCGAGCGTGCAACATCCGAACGGGCAGCATCGCCGGAGCGAAACGGAGCGGGAGCGAGCGTGTCGGGCGTCTCCGGAGCGGATGGGTCCATAGCGGTTGGAAAGGAGGACGAAAAAGGAGAGGGAAAAGAAATGGGATAGGGAATGGAAAAAGAAACTGGATATGGAAAGCGGAAATGGTGATCAGGCCTGGTCGTCTTCAGAGCTGCGGCAGAAGCGAGGCGTGCACCAGCTGCGCCAGCCGCTCCAGGTGTTCGGCCCTGGTGTGGGGGTTGCCGAGCACGGCCTTGAGGTGATGGCGGCCGCCGTACAGGGGCCGCGACAGCATCAACTGCTCGGCCAGAAGGCGCTGGCGGGTTTCGGCGCTCCAGTGGGTGGCCTGCTCGGCGTCATAGCCGGCGGGGCAGAAGGCGAGAAGGTGCAGCTGGCCGTCCTTGAGGTCGAGCCGGTCACCAGAGGCCAGCAGCTGGCGCAGATGTCGCCGCCGCTCGATGGCGCCATCCAGCACCGCTTCGATTCCCGCCAGGCCCAGTTGCCGAAGGCCCAGCCAGAGCTTGAGGATTTCGGCGGGACGGGTGCCCTGCAGCCCTGCCTCGCCGCCATGGCTGCCCCCCCAGCTGGGCTCCATGTAAGGAAGCCCCGTGCCGAACACCTCCTCCAGACCTGCCGGATCAGCCAGCAACAGCAAGGAGGAGGTTTTGGTGATGCCCAGAAGCTTCTGGGGATTGAGGGTGATCGAATCCGCCTGAGCCAGACCCGCCACCCGGTGGCAATGGCGATCACTGAGGGCGTACACCGCTCCGATCGCCCCATCCACGTGCAACCAGATCCCCTGGCGCCGGCACAGATCCGCCACCGGCTCGAGGGGATCCACCGCTCCCCGCACGGTGGTGCCGGCGGTGGCCACCACAGCCAGAACCGGCACTCCCTGGGTTCGCAGTGTCTTCAGCCTGCTCTCCAGAGCCTCGATGGCAAGACCGCCCGAGGCATCGGTCGGCAGCGTGAGCAGGGCCGTGGCCGGCAGTCCCATCACCGTGAGGGCCTTGGCCAGGGACACATGGGCATCCTGGCTGCAGAGCACCACCGCCTGGCCGCAACAGGCCAGGCCAGCGCGGTGGCGTGCCAGTACCAGAGCCATCAGGTTGCTGAGGCTGCCACCGCTGGCCGGGATGCCACCGGCACCGGCCGGCAGACCGATCGCTTCGGCCAGCCAGCTGCAGAGACTGCGCTCCAGCCGACTGAGGCTGGGGGAGAGCTCCTCCGCCAGCAGGTTGTTGTTGAGACCGGCGCAGATCAGATCGCCCACGATCGAGGCCGCCAGGGGCGGGGGGTCCAGGTGGGCCAGGGCTCCGGGGTGGTGGGGGTTGTAGGCCCCATCCATCAGTTGCTGGAGATCGGCCAGCAAGGCTTCCGATGGCAGGCCGAAAGCCTCAGGAACCGCGCTGGGAAGCACACTCAGACCAGGCAGAGGCGAGCGGGCCAGGCTGCTGCCCATCCAGGCCGTGAGCTGGCTGGCAGCCCGATGCAGAAACGACTCCAGGGCCGCATCCGGCTGGGCAGGATCGGCAAAGGGCAGGGGCGAGGCGGCCCGCAGAGCTGGTGGCGCGCTGGCCAACGGCGGACGGTCAAGGTCTCCCATTCTCACCTGAGGGGCGCAGCATGGTTCAGGCCCTGGTTTGGCCGGGCTCGCCCCGCTGCCACGATCGATGCCGACTCTCCGTCGGGACGACCGGCCCCACCAGCCCTTGCCGACCCAACAGCTCCTTGATGATCCGCTCGGTTCGGGGGATCCTCAACTCCTGCCCGATCAGAACCACAGGCCTGCCGAGCTGGCATCAAGAGCATCGATCGAGCACACCAGGCTGGAGAGCTGGATGGATCGGCTGCTTCGCCATGCAGCCGCTGTGGGGGAAACCGGTGAGATTCCTGTCGCGGCCGCGATGCTGGATGCCCAGGGACGCTGCATCGGCTGGGGCAGCAATCGGCGCCATCGCGAGATGGACCCGCTGGGGCACGCCGAGCTGGTGGCCCTGCGCCAGGCGGCGCTGTTGCTCGGCGACTGGCGTTTCAACGCCTGCACCCTGGTGGTGACCCTCGAGCCCTGCCCGATGTGTGCCGGCGCCCTGGTGCAGGCGCGGGTCGGACGGGTGGTCTATGGCGCCCCGGATCCCAAGCGGGGCGCATTGGGGGGGTGCCTGGATCTGGCCAGCGATCCCAGCGCCCACCACGCGATGACCGTGGTGGGCGGGGTGCGCGGCGAGCAGGCTGGAGCTCAGCTCACGGCCTGGTTCAGGCAGCGGCGGAGCGGAAGGCAGGCAGCTCGGCCTCGAACAGATCCAGCAGCCGATCGACGTTCTCGGCGCGACTGTTGAAGCCCATCAGACCGATGCGCCAGACCTTGCCGGCCAGCACACCGAGACCACCACCGACCTCGATGCCATGGGTGTTGAGCAGATGGAGGCTGAAGGCCTTGCCATCCACGCCCTCCGGAATGCGCACGGTCGTGAGGGTGGGCAGCCGCAGCTCTTCAGGGACGTGGGGCTCGAGACCGAGGCGCTCCAGACCGATCCAGAGGCGCTCCGCATTGGCCCGGTGACGGGCCCAGGCATTCTCCAGACCCTCTTCAGCCAGTAGACGCAGCGCCTCGCGCATGCCGAAGTTCATGTTCACCGGGGCGGTGTGGTGATACACCCGGTTGCTGCCCCAGTACTGGTTCAGCAGGCTCACGTCGAGATACCAGTTCGGCACCTTGTCCGGCCGGGCCGCCAGTTTGGCCTCGGCCCGGGGCCCCATGGTGAAGGGACCGAGGCCTGGAGGGCAGCTGAGGCCCTTCTGGCTACAGCTGTAGGCCAGATCCACCTTCCAGTCGTCCAGGAAGACGGGGATCGCCCCCAGGGAGGTCACGGTGTCGAGCAGGAGCAGGCAGTCGTATTGCCGGCAGAGCTCACCGATGCCCTCCATGGGCTGGCAGACCCCGGTGGAGGTTTCGGCATGCACCATCGCCAGGATGGCGGGGCGATGGTGTTGCAGCGCCGCCTCGATCTCCTCCAGGGTGAACGCCTCGCCCCAGGGGCGTTCGATCGTGGCCACCTCCGCCCGGTAGCGGCCGGCCATATCCGCCAGTCGGAGGCCGAAGTAGCCCTTCACGGCCACCAACACCTTGTCACCCGGTTCCACCGTGTTGGCCAGGGTGGCTTCCATGGCGGCACTGCCGGTGCCGCTCATCGGAATGGTGAGGCGATTGTCGGTCTGCCAGGCGTAGCGCAGAAGCTCCTGCACCTCGCCCATCAACTCCACGTAGAGCGGATCGAGATGGCCGATTGGCGTCCGGGACAGGGCCTGAAGCACCGTGGGATGGGCATTGGAGGGCCCGGGTCCGAGCAGAAGACGATCCGGTGTGGCGATCGGGCCGAGCGTGCAGCGGTGAGCTTCGCTGAGCTGGTGATCGCCGACGGGCGGACGGGCAGGAGTGGAGACCAAGACCGAGGGCTGAGGGGGGTGAGACGATTGAGCCTAAACAGAGAGCTGCTGCTGGTCAGCGGGCACGCACGTTGGTGGAGGCCAGACCACGGCAGAGGTGATCAAAAGGAGCCTTCACGACCGAGGCCAGCACGGCCGCCTCAGCAACTCCGGCCTCGGACAATTGTTCACACACCACCTCGCCCAGCAGGGCGATCCCCCGGACGGTGGGACCGGTGGGAACCCCAAGGCTCTTGTACGTGTCGTCGAGACCGTTGAGCACCCGTTCGTTGAGGATCGTGGCGTCGTCAGCGATCAGGGCGTAGCTGGCATAACGGAGGAAATAGTCCATGTCCCGCAGACAGGCGGCCAGACGACGGGTGGTGTAAGCATTTCCTCCCGGCAGGATCAGTTCAGGATCCTCTTTCCAGAGCCGTTGCGAGGCTTCGCGAACGATCTCGGCGGCGTCTCGGTTGATCAGCTCCACGGCCGCCAGACGAAGGGCGGACTGGGAGTAAAAGCCCTTGATGCGGTCGATGGCATCGCGATCGAAATAACGACCGAGCTGGTCGTAGCGGCCGATCAAACCAGTGATGGCATCGCGCATGGGTGTTGTGGATCGACGCACCTGCAGCGGAAACTAGCACTCACCAACCGGCAACATTCCTGCTGCCAGGCGCGTTCTCGGCAACTTGACAGAAACGGTTACGCAAAGTGGCGCCATCGGACCAGACCTGGCGAGTGAGCTTCGGGGCGATCCCTACCGTTCAGTCAACCCGTGGTCTGCGCGGGCTCCCCCCACCACTTCGTCATGGCCCAAACCGCCCGGGACGTTCTGAGCCAGATCAAGGACGAGGGAATCGAACTGATCGACCTCAAAGTCGCTGATCTTCATGGCAGATGGCAGCACCTCACCGTGTGCGCTGACCAGGTCAACGCCCGGGCTTTTGCCGACGGGCTCGCCTGGGACGGTTCGGTATTCCGCGGCTGGAATCCGGTTCAGGACTCAGCGATCGCCTTGGTGCCCGATCCCGGCACCGCCTGGATTGATCCCTTCCAAAGCCACAGGACCCTCAGCCTGATCTGTTCCATCCAGGAGCCCCGCAGCGCCAAGCCCACAGGCCGCTGTCCCCGCTCCCTGGCCCAGAGGGCCTTCACCTATCTGGGCTCGACCGGTCTTGCCGACACGGCGTACTTCGCGCCCCAACCGGAATTCTTCCTCTTTGACGACGTGCGCTACAGCTCCAGCGAGGCGGGCTGCTCCTACAGCATCGAGTCGATTGAGGCTGCCTGGAACCAGGGCCACGTCGACGACGGCGGCAACCGCAGCGACGCCGATCAGGACTTGCGCAGCGAGATGGTGCTGTTGCTGGGCTCACTCGGGGTTCCGATGGACAAGCATCACCATGCGGTGACGGCATCGGGGCAGCACGCACTGGGCATGAAGGATGCGGAGTTGATCAGCGCGGCGGACAACCTGATGATCACCCGCTATGTGGTGCGCAAACTGGCCAGAAAATATGGACGGTCGGCCACTTTCATGCCGCAGCCAGTCTTTGGCGCGAACGGCTCTGGACTGCCTGTCCACCAGAGTCTCTGGAAGGCTGGCCAGCCCCTGTTCTTCGGGGAGGGCACCTACGCCAACCTCTCCCAGACCGCTCGCTGGTACATCGGCGGTCTGCTGCGCCATGCGCCCAGCGTTCTGGCCTTCACCAACCCGGGCACGAACAGTTACAGGCGTCTGGTGTCGGGCTTCGCAGCGCCGGTGAACCTGGTGTATTCCCAGGGCAACCGCTCAGCGGCCGTCCGCATTCCGATCACGGGCCCCAGCCCCAGGGCCAAACGGCTGGAGTTCCGATCCGGCGATGGCCTGGCCAATCCCTACCTTGCCTTCTCGGCGATGCTGATGGCCGGACTGGATGGAATCAGGAACCAGATCGATCCCGGTGACGGCATCGATGGGGATCTGATCGCACTTCCGGCCGATCAACGGGCCAGAATTGCATCGCTTCCGGCCTCCCTCAGTGGCGCTCTCGAGGCCCTAGAGGCTGACCAGGACTACCTGCTGGCGGGCGGCGTGTTCAGCGAGGATTTCGTCGCCAACTGGATCGCGATCAAGCACGCGGAGGTGCAGCAGCTGCGTCAGCGCCCCCACCCCTACGAATTCAGCCTCTACTACGACATCTGAAGCCTGAGGCTTGATGGCATCGCAGGAAACCTCGCATCCCAGGGCATTGCAGAGCGCAAGTCTGAGCAGATCTCAAAACGGATCAGGTGTACGGATCAGGTCTCAGGAACGGATCCGATCGCGAAGCTGATCAGGATCCTGGCTCACGGATGAGCATTCCAATCCGTTGGAATGCACCCAGACGTTGTCGCTTCGGCCCTTCCATGTCCGATCAGCTCAGCAAGCTGGCTTATCACACCCTGCAGCAGGGCAAGAGTCTGGTCGGGCTGGCCCACAAGGAAGTGAGCAGCCGCCTCATGGACCTGATCAGTCCTGAGGTCAGCGCCCGCACGGTGCCGGTGCCACCGGCCCTGCTGGCCATGCTGCAGGCATCGATGCAACGTCTGCTGGATCGGGACTGGCAGGAAGCGGAACAGGGCCTCTATCCGGCCTCCCTGCTGTTCGATGCCCCCTGGCTTGACTGGGCCAGCCGGTACCCGCTGATCTGGCTCGATATTCCGGCCACCTGGACCCGCCGCCGGGAGCGGAAGGTGCGCGACCTGCCTCGCACCATCGATCCCGCTGCCTACCCGGACTACTACCTCCAGAATTTCCATCACCAGACCGACGGTTACCTCAGCGACCACTCCGCCGCCCTGTATGACCTGCAGGTGGAGCTGTTGTTCAACGGCACCGCCGATCCGATGCGGCGACGGGTCCTCGGCCCCCTGGTTCAGGGCCTCAAGGCCTTCACCGATCGGCCCCCGGGCTGCCTGCGGGTGCTCGACGTGGCCACCGGTACCGGTCGCACCCTGCGCCAGCTGCGTGGTGCCCTGCCCAAGGCCCAGTTGATCGGCATCGATCTTTCCACCGCTTACCTGCGGCAGGCCAATCGCTGGCTCGCCGAGCTGCCTGGCGAGCTGCCCCAGCTGATCCAGGGCAATGCCGAAACGCTGCCCTTCGCTGAGGCCAGCCTGCAGGGCGCCACCTGCGTGTTTCTGCTGCATGAGTTGCCGGGGTCGGCAAGGCAGGCCGTGCTCTACGAGATCCAGCGGGTGCTGGAGCCCGGTGGCGTGCTGGTGCTGGCGGATTCGGTGCAGCTGAACGATTCGCCGGAGTTCGCCGCGCCGATGGAGAATTTCCGGCGGGTCTTCCACGAGCCTTACTTCCGGCACTACATCGAGGACGACATCGACGCACGGCTGACGGAGGCCGGATTCGAAGACATTGCTGCCGAATCCCATTTCATGACCCGCGTCTGGACCGCCCGCAAACCGCTCTGAGCCGAATCGCCGTCTGGCGGGTGCAGCTCAGCGTTGGAGCCACCAGGCCAGGATCAGGCCGGCACCGGCTCCCCTCAGGCCGACCCAGAAGTGGCGTCCAGCCTGGGGTTGCCGCAGCCCCTGGGGCAGGGGATCGAGCAGGCGCTGGGCAATGGCGAGCCGTTGCCGTTGGCGACGTTGCCAGGCAGCCTGTCCGAGCTGCCGAGGAGCTGCACTGGCCATGGTGAGCACGGCAGCCAGCTGATGCAGGGCACCGATCGGGCGGGTGCGGCGCGTGGGGTGAGGCATCCCGCCAGGATGGGCGCCGCCGTTGTGTGTTGTCCAGTGACCCAGTCAGCTGCTGTGAAACGGGACTGGCCCCCGCAGGCCCTGGAGCAAGCCGTGGCTCTGCATCGCAGCCTCAGCATCGGAGATCGCGACTGGCACGCCCTCAAGGCCCAACGGCCGCGCCGTGGCGCGGAGCAGATTGCGGCGGCCCTGGTGCAGCTGCTCGGAGAGGACAGCCCGGCCTCGACCAGCTCAACCGCAGCGCGGGAGCGGGCGATCGCGTTGTTGGAGCATGGCCTGGCCTGGCTGCGTCAGGAGATCAGTGATCCGGGCTGTCCAAGCCACGGGCGTTGAAGCGGGAGCGCCGAACGGCCAGTTGGAGGCGGTTCCCGCGACCGCTCCAGCGCACATCATCAAAGCAATGGTGGATCAGGAACAGGCCCCGGCCGCAGGGGGTGTCCTCGTGGTCAGGCAAGGCGTGGCCGCGATGGCCTGCCGGCACACCAGGTCCCTCATCCTGCACCTGCCAGACCAGCCAGCGCGGCGTCTGGATGCGGCGAATCCGCAGGCATTTGCGCGGATCACAGCCGTTGCCATGGCGCACGGCATTGACCAGGGCCTCCTGGAGACCCAGGTGCAACTCAGCCAGGGTGCGCTCGCAGCGCACCGGCTCCAGCAACAACTCCACCAGCGGAGCCAGCTGCAATGTGGAGGGAGTGATGAAATCGGACCAACGCAACGCCAACAGATCAGGATCCGCAGCTGCCGGAATTGACCCTACCCCGCGGCCTTCTCGATGCGCTGCCGCAGGGCGGGATGGCGCAACAGTGCATCCATCAGCCGCACCCCTCGCAACTGGTTGACCAGGGGCATGTGTCCCTCGGGCGCCTCGATCGACCAGGTGAAGGAGCCTGGATAGCGTGTCCAGAGGCCCTCGTGCTTCCAGCCCAGGCGTGGCCAGAGCAGCTCCCAGCGACCGCCACAGGCGGCCAGCAGGCGACCCTGAACGGAGAAACCGAAGCGACCGCGTGAATAGACCAGCCAGAGCCGATCGAGGCTCTCCAGGTCCACGCCCGCGATCGCTGGCACCTCGCTGTAATACACGTAGCCCCGTTGCATGGCGCCGCTGCCGGCAAGCTGGCGCAACAGCTCACTGGTGATCCGATCGGCCGCCTCGAAGTCCTGCAGCATCAGATGGCGCTGCAGAGGGGCGTAGTCCAGCCCTGCACCGCTGGTCACCGCCAGCCAGCCGTCCGGATAGCGGGCCAGCACCTGCTCACGCAGCTCCTGATCGCTCGCCTTGAGCAGGAGTTGCAGCAGAAAACCCAGGGCCCAGTCGTCACCGGTGGCATCCCAGCCATCAAGGCGGTCACCGATCAGCGGAGCCAGCTCGGAGGCGCGGCTCTCAAGCTGGCCCAGCAGGCTGCGCCGTTGACGCGGGGAGGCGGAGAGGAAGCGCTCCAGCAGCTGATCTGGCGCCGCACTGGCGGCGACGGAAACCGGGGAACCGGAGAGCATGGTGGGGAACCAGCCAGAAGGGGAGCCAGTGTTGGCCCACTATGTCAGTCGGGTCTGATGACGCGCAGCGCCCCACCGCCATGAGCCTCCGCGACAGCCGATCCTCTGACCTGCATCCCACGGTGCTGCCTGGGATCGCCAGCACCTCCGCAGAGCCTGCGGCACTGCCGGTCATTGCCTTTCTGGCGGCGTCTGGACCGGTGGTGGATGTGCGCAGCCCCGGCGAGTTCCGCCAGGGCCACATCCCCGGCGCCTGCTCGTTGCCCCTGTTCAGCGATGAGGAGCGCGCCGAGATCGGCACCCTCTACAAACAGCAGGGCCGCCCCAGTGCGGTTCGGCGCGGGCTGGAGCTGGTCGGTCCGAGGCTGGTTGACCTGGGAGACAGGCTGAGCGAACTGGCCAACGCCGATTGCAGCGGAACACGGAAGGTGTCCGATCTGCGGCTGCACTGCTGGCGTGGTGGCATGCGCTCGGGAAGTGTCGCCTGGCTGGCCTCCACCCTGGATCTGCCGGTGGTCCTGCTGGAGGGGGGCTACAAGGCCTTCCGTCGCTGGGTGCTGCAGAGCTTCGAGCAGCCCTGGCCGCTGCAGCTGCTGGGGGGACGTACAGGCTGCGGCAAGACCGATCTGCTGGAGGCAATGGCCGCCCGGGGGATGGCGGTGATTGATCTGGAGGGCCTGGCCCATCACCGTGGCAGCAGCTTCGGCGGCCTCGGACAACCGGAACAGCCGACCAGCGAACATTTCGAGAATCGACTGGCGCTGGCGCTGCTGCACCAACGCAACGCCGACGCCATCTGGGTGGAAGCCGAAAGCGCCCAGGTGGGACGCTGCCGGATTCCGCGGGCGTTCTGGCAGCAGATGCTGCAGGCGCCGGTGTTGGAGATCCAGCGCACCGAGTCGGAACGGATCGATCGGTTGGTGGCGGTGTACGGCCTCCAGGATCCCGACGGCCTGCGCCAGGCCACCGAACGGATCGCTCGGCGGCTGGGTCCACAGCGCACGGACGCTGCCCTGAAGGCGATCGCAGCCCAGGACTGGGCCAGCGCCTGCAAGGCCATGCTCGACTACTACGACCGCTGTTACGACCACGAGCTGGATCGTCACCCTGCGCCCAGCCTGGGACGGCTTGATCTCAGCGGCCTGAACGACACGGATGCCGCCATGCGGCTGGAGAGTCACCTGCTGGGCAGCGAGCCAGTGTCTGCCTAGGATCAGTTTTTGCCCGAGCCATCATGGGTGCCGCCATTCAGTTCTTCCGTGGTGTGGATGAGCCGGTGGTGCCCGATATCCGTCTGACCCGCTCCCGCGATGGCCGCACCGGGCAGGCCCTGTTCGTATTCGAAGAGCCTCAGGCCCTGGCACCCGAAGCATTGGGCGACATCACCGGCATGTTCATGCAGGACGAAGAAGGCGAGATGGTGACCCGCGAGGTCAAGGCCCGCTTCGTGAACGGCAAGGCCAGCGCCCTGGAGGCCACCTACACCTGGAAGAACACCACCGACTTCGAGCGGTTCATGCGCTTCGCTGAGCGCTATGCCGACAGCCATGGTCTGGGATTTTCGGGCCAGGAAGACAAGGAAAGCGAGGACGAGGACTCCTGATCCCAGCTGAGGCCAGGCTCGACCAGCAGAGGATGGGATCGTGACCTTCGGCCAGTGGCTCGGGCTTACTGCCCTGGTGGCCTCCCTGCTGCTCCTCTGGAGCCTGCGGGAGGCCTTGGTTCTGGTGTTCGCCGCGGTTGTGCTGGCGATGGCGCTCTGCACCCTGGTGGGCCAGCTGCGCCATCGATTGCGCTGTCCGCGCCCACTGGCACTTCTGCTCAGCCTCGCACTGCTGCTGGTTGTGGTGCTGGTCGTCGGCACCGCCGTGATCCCTGCCTTCGTGGGGCAGTTTTCAGAGCTCCTGCAGAAGATTCCCCAGGCTGGTCGTGCCTTGCTTGAACTGCTTCGGCAGGCCATGGACAGCGCCAGCAGGATGCTGTACGGCCGAAGCGATGGCACTCTCTCCTGGTTGCAGCAGGGGCTGCAAGGGGCCAATCCCGCCGGTGATCTGGCCTCCCATCTCAGCGGCGGCGCCGTTCGCATCCTTGGACTGGCCGGCAATGTCGGCGCCGGCCTGATCCAGACCCTGTTTGTGGTGGCGGTGGCGCTGATGATCGCCAGCCAGCCGGAGGCGTACCGAGAGGCTCTGCTGCTCCTGGTGCCGTCGTTTTATCGGAGGCGGTTCCGCGCCGTTCTGGTTCAGTGCGGCAATGCCCTCAGTGCCTGGATGGTAGGGGTCCTGATCAGCTCCACCTGCGTGGGGGTTCTGGCGGCCATCGGCCTGTCTCTGCTCGGGGTGAAGCTGGTGGCCGCCAACGCCCTGCTGGCCGGACTGCTGAACGTGATCCCCAATGTGGGCCCTACCCTCAGCACCCTGTTTCCCATGTCCGTGGCGCTGCTGGAAAGCCCCTGGAAGGCCCTGGCGGTGCTTGGCCTCTATGTGGCGATTCAGAACCTGGAGAGTTACGTGATCACTCCCTCGGTGATGCACCACCAGCTCCAGTTGCTCCCGGGCCTCACCCTGATGGCCCAGTTGCTGTTCACGGTGCTGTTCGGCCCTCTGGGCCTGCTGCTGGCCCTGCCCCTGGCCGTGTGCCTGCAGGTGATCGTGCGGGAAATCGTGATCCGCGACATTCTTGATCCCTGGAAGACGCAGAGGGCCGCTGCGCCATGAGTTCGCGCACCCTGCTCGGTGCCCTCGCCCTGATCGTGCTGGGCCTCCTGACCTGGGAGCTGCGATGGGTGTTGCTGATTCTGTTCGGCGCGATCGTTCTGGCGGTGGCGCTCGACGTCCCGATCACGCTGCTGCGTCGGTTGCTGCCCCTGAACCGACCGGCAGCCCTTGCCCTGGTGCTGCTGGTGCTGCTGGTGGCCGGCACCCAGTTGGGCGGCCTGCTGCTGCCGGAGCTGTTCACCCAGGTGAACGACCTCATCCAGCTGTTGCCCGCCCTGACCCAGAAGCTGGCCGCGCTCGCCGCCAACGTGCCCGGCTTTGATCGGCTTGAACAGCAACTGCTGGAGGGCAGCACCTGGGAGAATCTTCAACCGCTCGGAGGCCAGCTGATCGGGGTGGCCGGTGGTGCTGCCAACAGCACCATCCAGCTCGTGTTGATGGTCCTGCTCGCCATCCTGTTGGCCCTGGATCCCCGCAGCCATCAAGGACTGGTGGTGGCGGCCACCCCGCGCTTCTACCGGCTGCGCATGCGGCAGTTGCTGGGAGACTGCCGCGAAGCCCTGGGGGGCTGGCTGGCCGGGATGACCCTGTCGGCCGTAGTGGTGGGTCTGCTCACCTGGGCCGGACTCTCCCTGTTGGGCGTGCCGCTGGCCCTGCTCAGCGCGCTGGTCTGTGCCCTGCTCACGTTCGTGCCCACCATCGGTCCCACGGCTGCCACCCTGCTGCCCCTGGCCATGGCCCTGCTGGTTTCGCCCGCCAAGGTGCTGCAGGTGCTGATGCTGCGGCTGGTGCTGCAGAACGGCGAGGCCTTTCTGCTCACACCGGTGCTGCTCAGCCGAACGGTGAACCTGCTCCCTACCGTGGCCCTGATGGCCCAGCTCTGCCTGGGAGCCCTGTTGGGGCTGCCCGGCGTGCTGATTGCCCTGCCGTTGGTGGTGGTCTTGCAGGTGATCGGTCAGGAGGTGGTGGTGGCCGAGATCATGGATCGCTGGGATGGAACCCGGCCGCGAAGCGATTGAGCCAGCTGACTACCAGCGATCTCACTGAGCGGGAGCGGGAGCTGCAGAAGCGAGCTGGATGGCTGAATCGGTGCTGGCCAACACTCAGCGGCGGTAGTGCCGCCACAGCGACGGTTGCAGCAGCAGCACCAACACGGCCAGGGGATGGGCCCGGATCGCAAACCCCAGTGCCGTCAGGGTCACGTGATCCAGCAACAGCTGCAGTTCGACCCGAAGATCCGCGAGGGCGAACAGCAACAGGGCGATCGGGACAAGAAGGCCTGCCCTGCCTCGCCGCACTGGGGTCTCCATCAACGGGACAACAGTGGCAGAAGGGTCGGAGCGATGCCGATGCTCGACCAGCTGCCAACAGAAATGCCGATGGTTAGGGCCACAGCGAACCAGAACAGGCTGCTACCTCCGAAGAAGATCAGGGCCAGCAGTGGTAACAGCGTGGTGAGCGAGGTGTAGAGCGAGCGGGTGAGGGTGGCATCCACAGCGACGTCCACCTGATTGATGAGCGAAAACTGGCCAATCAGGGATTTCTGCTCCCGAATCCGGTCGAACACCACCACGGTGTCTGTCACCGAATAGCCGGCCACGGTGATCAGCGATACGGCAAAGAGCGAGTCGACCTCAATCCCTTGGAGCAGACCGAGCCAGGCGAACACCCCACAGGTGATCAGCACATCGTGACCCAGAGCCAGCAGGGCCAGAAAGGCATAGACACGGTCGTAGCGGAGGGTGATGTAGGCCGCGATTGCCGCAAAACTCACCAGCAGAGAAATCAGGCTGCCTTGCAACAGCTGCGCTCCGAGCGTGGGGCCGATCGTATTGACCGAGGTACCGGCCTGATCGAGCGGACCCACATCCGCGGCCATCTCCTCAATCACCGCAGCGCTCTGGGCCGGCGCCAGAGCGGGCAACCGCAACACCACGGACTGGCCCTGATCCAGCACCTGCACGGCGACGCTGGAGATGTTCGGTGCCTGCTCCTCTGCTTCGCTGGGGAGGCTGATCCGGGCCAGGCGCTGCTGGATCTCCTGTCCATTGATCGCTGAGCAGGCGCCTGGATCACAGGCACGCTCGATCTGGATCTGGGTGCCGCCGGTGAAATCGAGCCCCGGCTTCAAGGGTGCACCGATGGAAGGAGTGAACCAGCAGATGGCCAGGCCGATCAGGCTCAACAGGCAGGCAACCCCAGACCCGATCCAGGCGACGCGTCGATGCCGGCTGATGCGGAAAAAGCGAAGGGGTGGAGGGGAAGCAAGGCTTGCGGTCATGCGGCGGTGCCGGGGAGCTGGGTGGCAGGCAGGAAATAGGTGGAACGGCGCAGGCTTGGATAGCTCATCAGCAACCGCAGCAGGGTTCGGGTACAGGTCAGTGCGGTGAACAGGCTCAGCAGAAGACCGATCCCCAGGGTCACGGCAAAACCCTTGACCAGGCCGGTGCCGAGCGCGAACAGGGCGACGCAGCTGATCAGTCCCGTGACGTGCCCATCGAGGATCGACGACAGGGCAAGGGAGAAACCGGAATCGATCGATCGGATCAAGGTGGTGCCCTGGCGCAGTTCCTCCTTGACCCGCTCGAAGATCAGAACGTTGGCATCGACCGCGATGCCGATCGACAGGATGAAGCCTGCGATCCCCGGCAGGGTCAGGGTCACCGGAATCAGGGCGTAGATCGCCAGGTTGAACAGGGCATAAAGGCTCAGGGCCACCACCGCGACCAGGCCCGGCAGGCGATACACCCAGACCATGAAAACCGCCACCAGAGCCAGGCCTGAGAGAGCGGCCAACAAGCTGGTACGGACGTTTTCAGCCCCAAGGGACGGACCCACCGTTCTGACCTCCACCACCTTCACAGGCAGGGGCAGAGAGCCGCCGCGGAGCTGCACTTCCAGATCCCGCGCTTCCTCGGCACTGAAGTTGCCGGTGATGCTGGCGGAGCCACCGGCGATGCCGGCAGCCTTGAACTCAGGTCCCACGGTGGCCTCGCTGATCGATCGACCGTCCAGCACGATCCCAAGCAGGCGACCTGTGCCGGCGATCGACTGGGTGAGGGTGGCGAACTTCTCCCCGCCTTCGCGATTGAACCCGAGGGTCACTTCCCAACCCGCGCCGCTCTGCTGCTGCTGGCGGCCGGCAGTGACCAGATCCTTACCGGTGAGGCCTGTGGGTTCAAACAGGTCGACAACCCGGCTGTTGACCACTTCCAGGAGCAACCTGAGCTGGTCAATTTCGCTGCTGCCGGCTGGAACGGTGAGGCCCATGCTGCGCATGGCATCGGCCAGTTCGTCGGCCTGGAAATCAGGCGGCGGCTCCGGGTTCGGAGCTCCAGGGGCAGTGGGCGGCTCGTTGACCTCTGCGGTGCGGCGCTCTTTGCTGCGTAGAACGGCTTCGGATTGGCGTTTGAGCGCCAGCAGGCCGCGCAAGGCCTGCTCAGTCCCGGGCTTCTGGGTGCGGAACTCAAGCAGGGCCGTGGTGCCGAGCACTTTGGCGGCACGACTGGGATCCTGCTCGCCGGGCAGCTGCAGAACCATCTGGTCGTTACCCACCGTCTGGAGAGTGGATTCGGCCACGCCCAAGCCATTGATGCGGCGATCGAGCACCTCCTTGACGGCCTCGAGCTGTTCCTTGTCGACTGTCTTGATGGCACCGGCCGGCAGCACCTGCAAGGTCAGCTGGCTGCCGCCGCGCAGATCCAGACCGAGCTGCAAGGGATAGCTGGCAAGAAGGGCTCCGGCGGCGATCGCCAAAGCCAGGATCAGGGCGAACCACCCCTGTTGTCGTGCCATTTCAGATCAGGCCCGCCTTGAGCTGCCGGGCAGCGTCCACGATCTGGTGGGGCTGAATGATCGTGAGATTTTCCAGGGCACCGTTGTAGGGGGTAGGGATGTCCTGGGAGGACAGCCGCACCGGCCGCGCATCGAGATCGTCGAAGCAGTGCTCCGTGATCAGGGCGATCAGTTCGGCGCCGATGCCGCCGGTCTTCATGCACTCCTCCACCACCAGTACCTTGTGGGTCTTGCGGATGGAGCGGGAGATCGTCTCCATGTCGAAGGGCTTGAGGCTGATCAGGTCGATCAGCTCAACGCTGACCCCCTCGGCTTCCAGTTGCTCCACGGCCTTGAGGCAGTGGTGACGCATGCGCGAATAGGTGAGGATCGTCACGTCGCTGCCCTGCTGCACAACCTCGGCCTGGTCAAGGGCGCAGACGTAGTCGCCGGCGGGGATGTCCTCGGAGAGGTTGTAGAGCAGCACATGCTCGAAGAAGAGCACCGGATTGTTGTCGCGGATGGCGGCCTTCATCAGGCCTTTGGCATTGGTGGGGGTGCTCACCGCCACGATCTTGATGCCAGGCACCGCATGGAAATAGGCCTCGAGGCGCTGGCTGTGTTCCGCGCCCAGCTGCCTCCCGACCCCACCGGGGCCGCGCACGACGGTGGGAATGGTGTAGTTGCCGCCGCTGGTGTAGCGCAGCATCCCCATGTTGTTGGAGATCTGGTTGAAGGCCAGCAGCAGGAAGCCCATGTTCATGCCCTCCACGATCGGGCGCAGGCCCGTCATGGCAGCGCCCACGGCCATGCCTGTGAAGCTGTTTTCGGCGATGGGCGTATCCAGCACCCGCAGTTCGCCGTACTTCTCGTAGAGATCCTTGGTGACCTTGTAGGAGCCGCCGTACTGGCCCACGTCTTCTCCCATGACGCAGACGTAGGGGTCACGGGCCATCTCCTCGTCGATGGCGTCGCGCAGGGCGTTGAACAGAAGAGTTTCAGCCACTGCCAAGCGGTGTCCAGATTCGCGCCAACTTATCTCAGCCGCCCGCTGCAAAGGTGCTCAGCAGCAGCACCGAGAGCAGCAGGCCCGGCAGCAGCAACGTGACCAGCAGGCCCAGGTCGTGGGGAGTCATCGGATCAGGTCCACCATCAGGGAAGACCGTGCGAGGTCCCCGAGCTTAAGGACTCTGCTCGCTTCCGGCAGGCACCAGGCTGCGCAGGAACACCAGAAACAGCCCCAGGCCGATGAAGCCAAAGCTGAAGGTGGCCAGAAAGCACATCCCCACCACCAGGGTTTTCACGGCGGTGGCGATGCTCTGGGCCATCGCCGAGCCGTAGCTGGGCGGATGGTCGATGTAGTACCCCACGACCCGCTGGCTCACCCCCAGGCTGAGCCAGCCCAGCAGGGCACTGGTGAGGGCACCCGAGAGAAAGCTGAGCGGGCCCTTGCGGGGCTGGGTGGTTGTGGAGGGCGTCGCCTCCTCGGGTTCACTCATCGGTCGGCACAGGCGAGTGGGTCCAGGCTGACACCGGAGCTGCTGCAGCGGCAGCACCAGGCCTCGAAGCCAGCGTCCCTCAGTGGTGTCGCCAGGTGTTCCAGGGCCCTCTCCGCATCGGCCACCGTGCTGAACAGGGCAAACAGGCTTGGACCAGACCCGCTCATCGCCACCTGCTCGGCCCCCGGGGCCTGCCGCAGCAGAACCAGCCCCTCACGGACGCAGGCCACCTCTGGCTCCACCACCGTCTGGAGATCGTTGCGCAAGAGCGGCCAAGGGCCATGGCCCTGCAGAGCCGCCAGCAGTGGCCCCTGCCGCAGGGCCTGACGGCGCTGCTCAAAAGCGGATTCACCCTCCACATAGGTGGCCTGCCTCCGCAGGCGGCATAACCCGTAGGCCCAGGGGGTCGACACGCTCACATCGGGATGCTTGATCAGCAGCACCCCGAGGCGCGGCGGCTCGGGCAAGGGCACCGGCTCCAGCCGCTCACCTCGCCCGAAACAGAGCTGGGTACCGCCGACCAGGCAGTAAGGCACATCGGAGCCGAGCTCTGCCGCCAGATCCAGCAGTTCGGAGCGATTCAGTTGCAGATTCCAAAGGGCATCCAGGCCCACAAGGGCCGCCGCCGCGTCACTGCTTCCTCCCGCCAGCCCCGCTCCGATCGGGATCCGTTTCTCCAGGCGCATGGACGCTCCGAGGTCGAGCCGACCCACGTGGCGCCGCAACCGATCCGCAGCCTTCACAATCAGATTGTTGCCATCACTCGGAAGGTCAGACCGATCACTCGACAGTGTCAGTTCCGCATCAGGGCGCGCCTGCAGACACAGCCGGTCTTCCAGATCGAGGGTCTGCATCACCATGGCCAGCTCATGAAAGCCATCCGGCCTCAGACCCAGCACTTCCAGGTGCAGATTGATCTTGGCGGGGGCCCGCACAATGAGCTCAGCCATGGCAACAGGCGGCGGCGGCATCTGCCGCGTGGACTTGGCCTGAGTCTGCAGGAGCTGGGTTCAGCACTCAGTGGAGCTCGATTCTCCTCCGCTTGATTGAACCTGAGAGCCATAGGGCTCCAGGGCCGTAGCCAGGGCCACCCATTGGGCAGGTGAGAGCATCTGGGGTCGGTCCTGAAGGTCGATCCCGGCCTCTGCCGCCACGGCAAGCAACTCCTGGTCACCCACAAGGCCGCAGAGACTGTTGCGCAACATCTTGCGCCTGGCGGCAAAGCAGCGGCGCAGCAACGACTCCACGGCCCGGGCCAGACGGGGTTCAAGGCGGTCGGAAGCCGCCATCGGCTCCAGGGCAATCACTTCGGACATCACCTTCGGCGGCGGCTGAAAGCACCGAGGCGGCACACTGCAGACCGAATGGCAATGCGCCAGCAACTGCATCCGCACACTCAGCGCCGAGTAGGCACTGCTGCCGGAACGGGCTCGGATCCGCTCTCCCACCTCCTGCTGCACCAGCAACACCAGGCGTGCGTAGGGCGGCTCCACGGGCCGATCGAGGCGGCCCAGCAGCCTGTCCAGCAGGGGTCCCGTGATGTTGTAGGGGATGTTGGCCACCACTTTGTCGGCTGCTGGCAAGGCAACCACGAGGGCATCGCCTTCGATCAAATGAAAGCGGTGATCATCTGAAAAGCGCTGTCGCAGGCCTTGAACCAGGTCACGATCCAGCTCCACCGCCTGCACAGATGCCGCCGGCGAAGCCAGAAGCCGTTCCGTCAGGGCTCCGCGTCCAGGCCCCACCTCCAGGACCCGATCTTCAGGCCCAAGCTGAGCGGCGGCCACGATGCGATCCAGAACGCTCTGATCGATCAGCCAGTGTTGGCCAAAGCGTTTGCGCGCCCGGTGGGCAGCGAAAGTCATGGCAGGCCGGGAACAAGCATCCAGATTGCAGCGCCACAGGCCCAGCCTGGCTATCAAGAGAGAAGCCTTGCTCGTCGTTGCGAGAGATCGTCCATGCTCCGCCACCCTCCGAACCTGATCTGCATCGGCTGCGCTCTGATCGGCACGGTGCTGTCCTGGCCGTCACCTGCCCAGGCCGGCAGTGCAACCGCTGAATCGGTCTGGGACAAGTCCAATGCCCTGCAGCGGGCCATGGAGCAGATCCCTGCCGGAGCCACGGTCACAGGGCAGCGCTGCGAAGAATTCGGGGTGGGATTCAACAACACCCGCTACCGCTGCTCGGTGGAATACACCACTGATCCGCCCCCGACCCAGGCGCCCTAGGAGCGGTGGTTGCCAGCAGACCACCCTCAACCCAGACCAGCCTCAATCCGCAACCAGCGCACCGCATCCAGCCCCACCGGCAGCGGTACCAGAGCCAGCACCACCTCCACCGGCCGATCTCCCAGATGGGGATGGGCTGCCAGCCAGCACGCCCATGCCCGGGCCAGACGCCTCCGCTTGATCACGCCGAAGGCCGCTACACCGCCTCCATCACGGCCTGAACGCCCCCGCGCTTTCACCTCAACCAGCAGCAACCGCCGGGGCTTTGCCAACACCAGGTCCAACTCACCCCAGCGGCACCACCAGTTGCGGGCAAGCACGGTCCAGCCATGTCGCTGCAGCAGCAACGCCGCCCAGTCCTCTGCCCCCTGACCCCGCTCCCGGGTGGAGGCTTTGCATCGTCGGTGGAGTCCCATCGATCCAGAGCATGGGGTGACTTGAGCAGAGTTCCCCAGCGGTGTCATCGCGGCAGGAAGACCGTCCCAAACTTTTCCTAGGGTTGGACCACCCGTCGATTCGCTATGGCCAGGGCCTCCCAAGGAGCCTCTCCGAGCCTGCTGGACCTGGTGCCATGCCACTCCGCAGGGCTCAAACTGGAACGTCTGGGCCGCTTGCTGGCTGGATGCCTGAGCGCCATCGTGATGCTGCTGGGTGTTCTGAGTTGGGCAGCACCTGCTCCAGCAGCGATGGACTATGCCAAGCAGGTGCTGATCGGGGCGGATTTCCGGGAAGCGGATCTGCGTGGTGTCACCTTCAACCTCACCAACCTGCGCGATGCCGATTTCACTGGAGCCGATCTCCGCGGCGCCAGCCTGTTCGGCGCAAAGCTGCAGGACGCAAGCCTGAGAGGAGCGGATCTGCGCGAAGCCACTCTGGATTCGGCGGTCTTCAATGGAACCGACCTTCGCGATGCGGTGCTTGAAGATGCCTTTGCCTTCAACACCCGCTTTCAGAGTGTGGCCATCGATGGTGCCGACTTCACCAATGTTCCATTGCGCGCCGATGCGCTCAAGACTCTCTGTGCCTCAGCCAGCGGCACCAACCCAATCACTGGTCGCGACACCCGCGACACCCTGGGATGCTGACCATCATGAGCTTTGATGCCCATAGCCTGGAACGATTGAAGCAGCTGGGACGAGCCTTACCACAGCCGCTGCCTTTGCCTCAGCCCAAGCCAGCGCCTGGCCATACGACCAGTGAGCGACGCCATCAAGTTGAAACCGAAGAGGACCCGGCCGAACTGTTTCGCCAGCTGATGCGGGTCAGTCCCGACGGGACAGTGCCGCCCCATCTCATGGATCGGTTACGTCAGATGGAGGTGAAGACATCCAGCAACCCTGAGCCCGTGAAGGCAGACGCTCTGGATGACAATCGGCGAGTCCGGTCCAGCGGCCAACAACGGCAAGGGCGGCAGGGGAAGCAGCGAGGCAAAACAACCGAAAAAGCCGGACGACATGAAGCCGAACTGAAGAGTCAGAATCAAGAACTGTATGCCGCTTTTCAGCAGCTTCTGCTAGAAGACGATGATGGTTGATGGTTGATGGCTAACTAAATAGGAAAGACCATATCGCTGATGCTTTGTTGCGCATGTCATCAAAAATGCGAGAAGAAGGCCCCCAACAAAAGAGAATCAAGAAACATGTGTCTTATCTCCTGATTCAAAGAAACTCCTAACCTTTAAGGGCCTCCCCTGTCGACAAAAAAAATCACCGATCCGGAGAGCAAGCCCAGGAGCGGTGATTGAATCAACAAAATTCTGAAACCCTAATGAGGATTATCGGAATTTAAAGTTCACTTTGCAGAAGATGCAAAGTCGGGATAAGCTTCCATGCCATGCTCGCTAATGTCGAGACCTTCGATTTCTTCAGACTCTGACACCCGAATGCCTCCAAACATGGCACCAATGATCGACCAAACGATCAAAGAGGTGATCACAGCGAAAATGCCATAGGCAAGGACGCCGACGATCTGATAGCCGAATTGGGTGAAGCCATGGCCGTAGAACAGGCCTTTCTCCTGATTGAACAGCCCAACTGCAAGGGTTCCCCAGATTCCACAGGTGCCGTGCACGGAGAAGGCACCAACCGGATCATCAATCTTCAGGCTGTCGATGAAGGCAACCGAGAAGACCACGAGGCCGCCACCGATGAAGCCCATGACCCAGGCACCAGCCATCGAAATGCCGTCACATCCCGCAGTGACACTGACCAGACCGGCAAGGATGCCATTGATGGTCATGGTGAGGTCGGGCTTTCCACCTCGAATCTGGGAGATGACAGTTCCGGAGATCGCACCACCAGCAGCACCCAAGGTGGTGGTCACGGCGATGTAAGGAACAGCCTGATCCATGGCGAGTTGGGATCCAGGGTTGAATCCATACCAACCGATCCAGAGGATCAGGCAACCGAGAGTCGCAATGGCCATGCTGTGACCAGGCAAAGCCATCGGCTTGCCGCCTACGAATTTACCGATCCTGGGACCAAGCAGGATTGCACCGACCAGGCCAGCCCAGGCTCCGAAGGAGTGAACGATCGAGGATCCAGCAAAATCAATGAAA
This sequence comes from Synechococcus sp. CBW1002, assembly GCF_015840915.1. Taxonomy (NCBI): domain Bacteria; kingdom Bacillati; phylum Cyanobacteriota; class Cyanophyceae; order Synechococcales; family Synechococcaceae; genus Synechococcus; species Synechococcus sp. CBW1002. Next base: position 3,134,054 of record NZ_CP060398.1, on the reverse strand, counting down.
CCCCCGGCTTCGCCACCGAGACTGGAAAGCCATCCACCATTCCATTGCCAAGCGCCGGCAATGGGATAGAGAAATCCAACCAAAATCAGCGAGAAAACAACAAACTCGCCAAACTTGATCCTTTCAGCAACAAGTCCGGAAACGATTGTGGCCGCCGTAGCAGCAAATGCAACCTGGAAGAAGAAGTCAACAGAAGGAACAAGGCTGCCTTCGGTGACCATTTCAGCAGTTACTTCGGGATCAAAGAAAAGCCCGTTGAAGTACAGCCAACCATCAACCAGCGCATCGCCGTACATCAGCGAAAAGCCAATCAACCAATAGGCGCTTGCCGCAAGAGCAAACACAATCAGGTTCTTCAGCAGAATGTTGACAGCATTTTTTTGCCGGCACATTCCCGCCTCCACCATGGCGAAACCGGCGTTCATGAAAACGACGAGGATCGCGCAGACAAAGATGAACATGTTGTTGGCCAGGAACGCTGGCGTGAGCTCAGGGAGCTCAGCCGCGTGGGCCGACAGGTTGAAAACGCCCAAACCAAGCAAGGCCAGTGGCACGCAGGCCAGCCAGGTGAGGGAGCGTTGGGATGAGAGACCCCGAATGCTGCGAACAATCAGCGACGGAGCCTCAATGAGACTGGCCTCCTGCAGACGCCTCGAGGCGGTGCGTCTGGGGGCGCGCGGAGCAACTGTCATGGAGCGTGATGACTCAAAAAAAAGCAGAGGCTGCACGGGAGTGGAAGGCCATGAAGCCCTTCCCTGAGGTCCAAAAGTGCTCGTTAAGGCACCTTTGCTAAGTGTCCGTCGCTACCAAATCGCCAATCCGTGCCTCCAGGGGCCTGTCATTCCTCAATCCACACCGTCTGGCTGATTCCCATGCAAGCGGCAGCTGTGTCAGCGATTCGTCGCATCTGCCGTTGCATCTGGCAACATTTGCTACACACCTCCGGGCGGACCCTGACAAAGTGGAGATCCAGCCACTTGCCAAAGCCTTGAAACAGATTCAGGCCATCATCCGTCCCGAAAAGCTCGATCCCGTCAAGGACGCACTGGTGGAACTGGGCATCAATGGGATGACCGTAACCACCGTCCAAGGCTTCGGCAAACAGATGGGGCACACAGAGGTGTATCGCGGTGTGAAGGTGGAAGCACGTCTTCTCTCCAAGACTCTCCTGACCTTGGTGGTGACTGACGATAGCTGTGACAAGGTCGTGGAGGCTCTGCTCAAGAACGCCCAGACCGGTGAGATTGGCGACGGCAAGATCATTATTACCAACGTCGAAAATGCTATTCGCATCCGGACCGGTGAATCCGGAGATGTCACTCTGATCTGAAGCTCACTGATTTGAAGCTCACTGATCTGATTGCTTACTGAAAATTCCTTTATTGATCAGTTCGCTCCTTAGTCCTTTTGGGCTGAGGGGTGTTTTTATTATGTGGCTGGTTTTGTGAGCGTCACGAGTAGAGGCTCGATACTCCATGATTGTTGTCATGCCTTCCGAACTTTCGCCAATCCCATTCGAGGCCTGCTTGCCACTTGACTGGCTCAGCCTCGAGACGCTTGCAGCTTCACTGGACGATCCTGTTGAAGGTCTGACCAATTCCCAGGCGACCTTGAGGCTGTTCGGACAACCCGAGGCTTCCGTTCGGGTCACCCTGTACCGCGACCACCACGCCTGGTGTCCGTATTGTCAAAAGGTCTGGCTGTGGCTGGAGGAGCGGCGGGTTCCCTATCGCATCCGCAAGGTCACGATGTTCTGCTACGGCGAGAAGGAGTCCTGGTACCGCCAACGGGTTGCCTCGGGGATGTTGCCCGCTCTGGAGATCGATGGACATCTGGTTACCGAGAGCGATCGCATCCTGGAGACTCTGGAAACAAGTTTTGCTCCACTCGGTCCAGGCATGAACGATCCCACTGTGCTGCCCCTGCGGCGCCTGGAACGCCAGATCTTTCGATCCTGGTGTCAGTGGCTCTGCACACCGAGCCGTTCCATCGACGACGACAGTCACCGCCGTGATGCGTTTCGCCGTGCTGCCCAGTGCATGGAAGCAGAGCTGCAGCACACTCCTGGCCCCTTCCTGCTGAGTGACTTCAGTACGGCTGACCTGGTTTTCGTGCCTTATTTCGAGCGGATGGCGGCTAGCCTCCTTTACTACAAGGCTTATGCCTTGCGTCAGGAGCATCCAGCCATCGATCGCTGGTTCCAGGCCCTTGAGCGACGCCCCACGTATCTCGGGACCCAGAGCGACATCCATACCCACGCCCACGATCTGCCCCCTCAGATGGGTGGCTGTTATCCCAGTGGCACGGCTGAACAGCAGGCCATCGCCAGTCGAGTCGATCGAGGTCCATGGCCCATTTGTGAGCCCGACCCCGAAACGTCTGCACCCGTGCCGCCGGATGCTGCGGCCGTAGCCCTCGCCAGGGTTCTGCGGCATCGGACTGTGCTGGTGGCGCGCCAACCCTCCAACAGCGGCTTTGATCAGGCCCTGCGTGCTGCTCTCACCCGCCTGATCCAGGGGACGGCATGCATTCCACCTCCAGGCAGTGCCGTCCGGCTGCGTGACCTGCGGGATCACATCTGCGTTCCGCGCGATATGCCGCTTCATTCAGCCCGGCTGCTGCGCCAGGCCCTTGAGGACACAGCAAAGCTCGATCCACGCAGCCCCGACGATCAACCACCAGCCCTCTCACAGCGCCATCGCCGGGATCAGGATCCGCGTCCATTCCTGACAGCCAGTCGCTGAAGCTGTCCCTGCCACTGGACGGTGGCGCGGCTTCAGTTCACCGTGTGGCTGTTCTGGTCGTTCCGCTTGAACGGGTGATGTGATGGCCGCTTCAGGCTCTCTGGCCCTGCTGCTTGTTGTCCTAGGGGGAGCCCCAGCCTGGGCGTCATGGGACGAAACCGCAGCGCCGGGAATTCCCCCCAGACCAGCGACCATTCCCACGCGTCTGGCGGTGGCCGATGTTCTGCCATCTGCTGGCTCGTTGGACGATCGCGCTGCGGACCACAGCAACGCGGTTTCAGGTGTGCAATCCATTCCTCCACTGCTGGATCCCTTGGCTGGAGCGACCCAGCAGGTGGATCCCTGGGGTTGGCGCTTTTCCGAAGCCCGCGGAGCCTGGAGAATGCATACGGGCCTCGACCTCGCCGCACCCGCTGGAACTGGTGTGCGAGCCAGCCTTGCAGGGACCGTTGTTCTGGTTGAATCCGTTGGTGGGTATGGCCTCACCGTGGTGCTGGCTCACACCAGCCAACTTGAGACGCTCTACGCCCACCTGGAATCCACGGATCTCCAACCAGGCGATGCGGTCCAGGCTGGCCAGCCGATTGGCCGCGTCGGCATGAGTGGGCAGGCCACCGGTCCCCATCTTCATTTTGAACTGCGACGCCGTGGCGATGTTGCGGTTGAGGCACTCGACCCCACCCCCCATCTGACTCGACTTCTACCACCACCAGTTCTTCCGCCGCTTCCAGAGTCAGCACCGGGAACGTTGGCAGCGCTCGCTGAGTCCAGCCAAGCAACCAGTCAAGGCGCGCCATGACCTCCAGCTTCGACATCACAAGGCTGAATCCTTGGAAAAGGACCCGGGTTGGATTGGGGCTGTTGTCCTGTCTGGCTTGCGCAGCAGTCTTCCAACCCCTGAGAAGTGGAGCTGTCGAGCTACGCGGCAGCACGGTGTTCCTCAGAGCCCCCTGGAAAGTAGATCTGAGGAGTTATTACACCAATGTCTTCGAGCGTTGGGCTGAGTACTACTTCACCCTCACCCTTGCCGAGGATGCTGGTGCATCACTCGGCGGTCTCACCATTCAGCAGACTCGCGGTGCAGACTGGCAATTCCCCTTCAGCCCGGAGAGAACCCGGGCCTTTCTAGGGCAACCCCGTCACGGTGGAGCTCCAGTCCCGGTTGAAGCCAGCTTTGACCCAAGTCTCCGCCGCTTCAAGCTGAGCTTCCCAGAGCCGATACCGCCCGGAAACACGATCACAGTGATGATCAAGCCATGGCATAACCCTGCCCAGGCTGATACGTACATGTTCCAGGTAGAAGCCATTCCAGCTGGACCCAACCCAATACCATCAGCCGTTGGATCAGGAACCCTGCGGATCTATTCCATCGATCGTTATTGATTCAACAGCCTGGGTATCTGAGTGTTCGCCAATCTCCATTGGTTGTACTCACTTCAACCCCAATTCCGACCGGACCGCCCACGGCACCACCCATTTCCTGCCACCAACTGATCGCTTCACTCCAGGCTGACTCGAGCGAGTCATAGAGATCATCCAGAACCGGGTGAGGCATGCCCTGCAGGTCGACCAACCGATACAGGCGTGGACCAACGGCATTGAAGCCGCCACCTCGCTCGAAAGGGCGCGGTGGAGACGAGCTGGACGTGCTGCTGCGCAAGGAGGGAGAACGGGAAGCGCTGGCAGGCGACATCGATGCAGACATCGGCAAGCAACTCAGAGACCATCAAGGATCATCGCTCCTGTGACAGCTGCTGACTGTCACCTTTACGACATCTTCAGAAGCTCACGCTCCAGGGCGCCAGCGCTGCTTCGGCAGAAAGCCCCGAAGGGCGAGCCTTCGGGGCCAAGAACAACCCGATGTGAGTAGGGGCTGAATCAGGTCAGACTCAACGCAAGAACAGCATCTCCTGGTAGGAAGGCAGGGGCCAGAGATTGTCGTCCACCAGGGCTTCCAGCCCATCCACTGCAGTGCGCAGGTCTGACATCAAGGGAAGCAGTGTTTCAGCACAGTGCCGCATGTGGGCCTCGGTGCCGTGGGGGGGCTGATCAATCGCCGTCTGGAGGGAGCCACTGACTTCCATCAAGGTCTGGCTGAGGGAGGCAACCGCATTCTGGGTTTCGGGAGACACCTGCAGGCCCATGGCGGTCTGCAACTGCAGCGAGCCAGCCAATTCACCCAGATAGCGCATGGCGGCAGGGTAAATCTGAGACCGGGCAATCTGCACGGCCAGCTTGGCTTCCACTTCAATCGCAAGAATATATTGCTCTGCGTAGACCTCGAATCGGCTCTCCAGTTCGACCGGTGTCAGCACACCGGTGTGCTCAAACAGTTCACGAGTGGAAGCACGTTGCAACACCGGCAGGGCATCCGCTGTGGTACGAAGATTCTCAAGACCACGCTCTTCAACAGCCATGCGATGCCAGGCATCGGAATAGCCATCGCCACCGAAGACCACGTTGCCGTGCTTCTCCATGACCTCTTTGAGCACAACCAGACTGGCTTCTTCCACGGAGGTTCCACTGGACAGCTTGGCTTCCAGCTGATCGGACACCCAGGCCAGTGAATCGGCCAGAATCGTGTTCAGAGACACCAGCGGTCCAGCCACAGACTGGCCCGAGCCCACGGCACGGAATTCGAAGCGATTACCGGTGAAGGCAAAGGGAGACGTGCGGTTGCGGTCGCCGGCATCCTTGGGGAATTCGGGAAGGGTCGCCACACCGAAATCCATCATTCCGCCGATGGATGAACTACTCAGGCGTCCCTCACGGATCTGGTTGAACACATCCTCAAGCTGACTCCCCAGATAGACCGAAATGATCGCCGGGGGTGCTTCGTTGGCCCCAAGACGGTGGTCGTTGCTGGCCGTGGCGATCACCGCCCGCAACAGTGGACCATAGAGATGGACACCTCGGATCACCGCACCGCAGAACAGCAGGAACTGCAGATTCTCGTGAGGCGTGTTGCCGGGATCGAGGAGGTTGCCCTGGGTTGCGTTGCCGATCGACCAGTTGACATGTTTGCCGGAGCCGTTGATGCCGGCAAAGGGCTTTTCATGCAGCAGGCACACCATGCCGTGCTTCTTGGCCGTGTTGCGCAGCACGGTCATGGTCAGCTGCTGGTGGTCGGTGGCTACATTGGCCGCCTCAAAATAAGGAGCAATCTCGAACTGGGAGGGAGCCACCTCGTTATGGCGGGTCTTGGCGGGAATGCCGAGCTTGTAGAGCTGACGCTCCACGTCCTGCATGAACACCTGCACCCGTTCGGGGATCGCGCCGAAGTAGTGGTCATCGAACTGCTGGCCCTTGGCAGACGACTTGCCGAACAGGGTGCGACCTGCCAGCAGGAGGTCGGGGCGCAGAGGCAGATAGGCATTATCGATCAGGAAATACTCCTGCTCCGCGCCACAGCTGGAGTTCACCTGAGCGATGTCGGTTTCGCCCAGGAGACCCAGCAGCCGCTGGGCCTGGGCATTGACAGCGGCATTGGAGCGGAGCAGAGGGGTCTTCTTGTCGAGGGCCTCGCCCGTCCAGGAGACGAAGACGGTGGGGATGCAGAGGGTGACGCCATTGGGCGTCTCCATCAGATAGGCCGGACTGGTGATGTCCCAGGCGGTGTAGCCGCGGGCCTCGAAGGTGGAGCGGATGCCGCCATTGGGGAACGAAGAACCATCCGGCTCGCCCTGCACCAGCAACTTGCCGGTGAATTCCGTGATGGCGCTGCCATCTCCCTGGGGAGAGATGAAACCATCATGTTTTTCGGCCGTGGAGTTGGTGAGGGGATAGAAAACATGGGAGTAATAAAGGGCACCCCTTGCCGTAGCCCATTCCTTCATGGCCTGGGCCACCACATTGGCCACCGACACATCGAGCTTGCTGCCGTCCTTGATGGTGCGCTGCACCGACTTGAAAATCTCCTTCGGCATCGCCGCCTTCATTTTGGCGAGCGTGAACACGTCACTGCACCAGAGGTCTTCAAGGCTCTGGACCGGAGCGGTGGCCACCGGCTGTCGTTGCTGAATCTGCTGTGCAACGGCGAAGCGCTGGGGGCTGGGCATGGTGAAGGACGAGAGGCGGATGGATGACATCCAATCCCGAGACCCCTCCCTCTCCTTGCAGCGGTTGCTACAGAACTCAGCCCAGGTAATGGCGATGCACCGGCCGGCACCAGTAGACCAGCAGCGCCACGTTGGTGACCCACAACAGAGGAAGCACCAGGGCCAGAACCGGTCGGCCAGAGGCCACCAGAGCCAGTCGCACGATCCCATAGGAGAGGCTGGTCGCCAGACTCATGGACAGGGCGACGATCGCCAGAATCTGACCCCAGCGTCGCCAGCGCAGCAGGGCGATACAGGCCACAAGACCCACGACGATCGTGGGCAGGACAGCGCTGCTGATCACCACCAGATTGGCGACCTTCAGGTCAGGATCCAACAGAATCACCGCGATGCCTAGGGGGATCGCCAGGATGTTGGCGATCAGTCCGGCCCAGGCCAGGCTCTGATAGCCACTTGGGGGATCCTGCATGTGGGGAGGGGTCAGTGCGGGGGACGGGGGGACGGGCTCAGATGGCTTGCACCGGGCCATAGTCTGCGCTCCAGCGCGCCGCCTCCAGGCAGGCCAGGGCCTCCGCTTCCGTGGTGGCATGTCGGGCCAGGCCCTCGGCCATGGCTGTGATGGCCACGGCTTCGGCCACCGTGGCGGAAATCGACTGCACCTCTGAAAGCGACGGCATCAGCGGAGCGTCCGGATCCTTGGTCGCTGGGATCCTCTCCGCCAGGGCCAGGGTTGCGGATTCGATCATCGCCTCACTCACCTGGCGCGCTCCCACGGCCACTGCCGCAAAACCCAGGCCCGGATAGAGGAAGCAGTTGTTGCATTGCCCGATCCGTCGACTCTGACCTTCGACAACCACGGGATCAAAGGGGCTACCCGTGGCCACCAGGGCCCGCCCATGGCTCCAGGCCAGCAGGTCGGCCGGAGTGGCCTCAGCCAGGGTGGTGGGGTTGGAGAGGGGAAGAATCACCGGACGGGGCACCACGGACCCCGGCAAGCTGGTCCCTCGGGTTGAACCATCGCCGTCAAGGCCACCCAGCATCGTCTCCACCACCTCCCGGGTGAAGGCCCCGGCCACCGTCGAGGTGCCGATCAACACGCTGGGCCGCACCGCTTCCACCACCGCCAGCAGGCCAATCCGGCCTGAGGCATCACGGCGGAAGCTGCCGGCCTCCTGACGGGGACGACCGAAGGCCGCAGCGGCCTCACCCGCGTCACCGTCCAGCAGCAGGCCGTCGCGATCAATCGCCCAGATGTGGGCCCTGGCCTCCGCCTCCCCCATCCCCTCGGCCCGCAGTAACCGCACCAGCCGATCGGCGATCCCGCAACCGGCGGTGCCAGCGCCGAACACCACAATCCTTTGCCCGCTCAGCTGCCGCCCCTGACCGCGGCAGGCCGCCAGGATCGCCGCTGCGGCCACCCCACTGGTGCCCTGGATGTCGTCGTTGAAGCTGGGAATCCGTTGCCGGTACAGCGCCAGGTTGTGGCGCGCCTGGTGCATGCCGAAGTCTTCCCAGTGCAGCAGGCAACCCGGGAAGGTACGCTCCACCGCGCCGATGAAGCGCTCGATGAATCGGTCGTAGGCCTCGCCCCGCAGCCGCGGCTGCCGCAGCCCCGGATAGAGGGGGTCATCCAGCAGCTCCTGGCGGTCAGTCCCCACGTCCAGCACCACCGGCAACATCTGGGCCGGATGGAGACCGGCGCAGAGGGTGTAGACGGCCAGCTTGCCCAGGCAGATCTCGATGCCCCCCACCCCCTGATCCCCGATACCGAGGATGCCCTCCGAATCGGTCACCAGCACCAGATTCACGGGTCGGCCCGCCGCAGCCTGTTGCAGCAAGGTCTCAAGTCGGTCCTGCTGGGACGGCAACAGATAGACCCCCTGACTGGGACTGCGATAGCGGTGGCCGAAACGCTGGATGGCGCGCCCCACGGTGGGGGTGTAGACCACGGGCAGCACCGCCTCGATGTGATCGCTGAGGAAGCGGTAGAACAGCACCAGATTGCTCTGGCGAAGCTGAGCCGCAAAGGCGAATTTCTGCAGGTCGTCGTCGAAAGCCTCGAAGATCCGCCAGGCACGCTCGGCCTGCAGCTCCAGTGATTCCTCCTGCCAGGGGAGCAGCGCCTCGAGGCCGAGCTCCCGTCGCTCCTGTCTGGTGAAGGCCGTGTCCTTGTTGAGCAGCGGATCGGCCAGAACGGCGGCCCCCCGCAGACGCGTGGCCTGCACCGGATGGATCGCGTGGGACGGAACAGACACCGGAGACGACCTGGCAACCGACAGACAGCACTGCCGGAGGGGGTCCTCACCCTGCCATGGGCCCGGGCTGGGTGATCAACGCAGCTCGAAGAGCAGCACGTCGGCGGGCTCCCTCCCCGCACGGAAGGCCCCGATCGAGGCGGCGTCAAAGCCGAGACCGTCACCCGCCAGCAATGGAGCGCCAGCTTCGGCAATCTCGAGACTCCCCTCGATCATCTGGATCCATCCCTGGGTGCCGGGCTCGAGCGGGTTGGCCAGACGATCGCCCGGCTGGGGCCTGGCCCGCCAGAGCCGTACGGGGCGCTCGATCGCCATGGCACCGCCAGATCCTTCCGGATCGAGCAGGAGGGTCCAACCAGCGCCGATGGCGAAGGGCTTCTGCTCGTAGGCGGGCGGAATGCCGCGGCGGCTGGGCTCGATCCAGATCTGCAAGAGCCGGCAGGGCGTGGAGCCGCCATTGATCTCGCTGTGGACCACACCGGTGCCGGCACTCATCCGCTGGACTTCGCCAGCCCGCAGGATCTCGGCATGGCCCATCGAGTCGCGGTGATGCAACTCCCCCTGCACCATCACGGTGATGATCTCCATGTCGCGATGGGGATGCATGCCGAAGCCCCGGCCGGCGGCGATGGTGTCGTCGTTGATCACCTTCAGTGGGCCAAAGCCAATCCAGGCGGGATCAAAGTGATGCGAGAACGAAAACGTGTGCCAGCTCTCCAGCCAGTCGAAGCTGCTGTGGAACCGCTCGCCAGCACGGCGACAGAGCAGCAACGGAGAGGGCCTGGTCTCAAGGGGAACGGCGGGCATGGGGGTCAGGCGAACGTCAGGAAACTCTGCGATCCCTTGCCGTGCCTGGCAAGTCTTCAACCCAGCTCCGCTGGGGGATCAGGCTGCGCTGAAACCAGGTGTCGGGCCCGCAGGGGCGCAGCAGCAACCGCAGCACCGCCGGCAGGGCCAGCAGCTCGAAGGGCGCCGTGCGCTGCGGCCAGAGCCGATCACGGCGGTACAGAAGCGTCTGCAGCTGGTCACGCTGCTGCGGCGACAGTGCTCCCCAGCGCCCCGCCAGGCGCCAGCCATCCCGCCGCCGGTCGCCCAGCGAGGAGATGAGCAGCGGCGACTCCAGAAGCTCCAGGGGCACTGAGTCCAGACCGGGCAAGCCCTCCACGGTCCAGACAACGTCTGACGACGTGATACAGGATTCTGCAGCCGGCGATGACTGAGCAGGGGCCTCCAACTCGATCCCCTCTTCACTGATCGCCATCACGCTCAGGCTCAGCGGTGGCAGCGGAGCCCCCTCCTGGATCGGGGTCAACCGGATCAGCGGCTTCGGCTCGAGCCGGAACCAGGGGAGATCGCTGTCGGCGCTGCGATCCCAGCAGCAGCGCACCGCCAGCAGCAGGAGCAGCAGGTTCGTGCAGGCCCAGACCATGGTCACAACCCTGGTGGCGGGCGGAAGCGGATCCAGAGCCGCGAGCTCTGGGCCGGTGAGGGGCCCGTTCAACAGATGCACCAAAGCGATCAGCTGGAGGCTGAGCAAAAACAACAAGGGGAGCAGCAGTTGTCGTGACGGTCCAAGCCGGCGGCCCCAGGGACGCTGCTTGGGCGTCACATGAAAGCGAAGGGGGCGCCCGAACAGGGTGGACAGCACCGCGCCAGCCAGAGGGACGACAAACAACCAGCGGTACAGCTCAGGCAACAGGGCCGTGCGCGCATGGCCACTCAACCAGCGGCTGAGAAGCATTTGCGCCAGAAAGAAAGGCAGCGCTTCACTGAACAGGCCGGCGGCAGTGAGACGGATTGGTGCCACCCCGAGCAAGCCAAGGCTCAGCGGAAACAGCAACAGCAGCAGCTGAGGCAGCACATTGAACCAGTGCAGGATCCCCTCGAGATAGGCCAGGCGCTGCAGTGGGGTCAGGCCACGGATGCGGAAGGGGCTGGCTCCGGTGCGCAGGATCTGCAACGTGCCGCTGGCCCAGCGGCAGCGCTGGCGAGTCATGGCGGCTGCGGTGAGCGGAGCCAGGCCGGCGCTGAGCTTTTCGGCCACGAAAATGTTGCGGTATCCGGCGGCTGCAATCTGGATTCCCGTGGCCAGATCTTCCGAAGATGTGGCGGTAACGAAGCCGCCCACCTGCTCAAGGGCGCTGCGGCGCATCACGAAGGATGTGCCGGCACAGACCACGGCACCGAGGGCCTGCCGAGTGGGTTCGATCCAGCGATAGAAAGTTTCCTCGTCAGGCAGCAGCCATCGCTCCATGGACGCATTGCGTACCACGGGATCAGCATTCATGTAACTCTGCGGGGTCTGCACAAACCCAACGCTGGAGTCATCGAACAGCCCTACGGTGCGCCGAAGGAATCCATTCAGTGGAACCACGTCGGCATCGAAGACAGCCACGAGGTCACCACTGCTGTGCAGAAGGGCATGGTTCAGGTTGCCGGCCTTGGCATGGAGCCGTTCCCCACGACTCAGGTAGAGTCATCCCAGCCGGCGGCAGAGCAGCTCCAGCTCAGGGCAGGCAGCGTCATCGAGCAACCAAACGGTCTTGATGGGATAGTCCATCGCCAGACAACCGCGCAGGCAGCGTTCCACCAGGCCAAGCGGCTCGCCATAGGTGGGGACGAACACATCGACCCTGAGCAGAGGGTTTGCCGAGAGGGAAGCAACCGCCGACTCCTCATCGCAAAGATGCAGTACGGACGGTGGGTCGCTCTCAGTTTGCCTCGCTGTCTGGATGCATGGAACAGCGACAGGGGTGTCCCGACGGTCAGCCGCAGAAGCAAGGGCATGCTGGGTCATCCGGCCTTCCAGCCGGGCGGCGGCGGCGGCCACAGTGGCCGTCACAGGAGGAGGGGGTATCAGGGTGAACCAGAGCTGCAGGAAGGTGGTGGCCAGCAGCAGCAACTCAGCCGCCAGCAGCAGAAGGCTCAGGCCAGTTGACAGGGGTGAACTGAGGTTGAGCGTGCTGCCGCAACGCCAGATCAGATAACGCGCTGCCAGAACGGTGAGCAGCGCCACAGCCCAGGGAAGACGCATCAACCCGCTGGCGGCTGGAGCGGCGGGCAGACCTGACGAACAAAGTCGCAGGTCGCAATGGCGGGTTTCTGCCAGTTCAGGGGGATTTCCAGCAGATCGCGCGGCCCACTGATGCCCTGGGCAAGAAGCAGCAGACCCGCCAGGGCACTGGCAGTCAGGTGAAGGCGACGCCAGGGGAGGCTGCGAAGAATCTCGGGGCGTGCCGCGACACCGAAGAGCAGCAGGCCGGTGAGTCCGACCCCTCCCCAGAAGTGGGATTGCCAGAAGGCCGGGTCAAGTGGATTGTCGCTGAGTCGCCAGACCTCAGGCTGCATACCCAGGCCGATGACGCCGATCCAGCACAACAGGGCAAACGTGGCCCTGTAGGGAGCGGCCTTGGCCCGCCAGAGCAGCACGAGGGCAGCAGTTGTACCGAGCAGCACCAGCACGAGCAGGACCAGGCGTCCTGCGCCGCCTTCGAAGGCGGAGAGGGGATGCTTTGTCGCGATCACCACGCTGAGAGCCACCAGCTCGATTGCCACCACCGTTGTGGCCAGCCAACGGCCCAGATCGGCATGGTCTCGGCCACTGGTGGGAGGGGTCTTGGCCTGCTTGAGGCGCCGCTGGCGGGTCTGCTGAGCCAGACGGAGCACGATGCCGAGCAGTGGATAGACCACCACCACAGCCAGCACGGGATGTATCAGCCACAACCAGTCGATCGTCTGCATGGTGGAAGCTTGACTCGTGAAAACCGTAGGGGAATTACCGCTGAGTTTCAGCAACGGATTTTCCTGAGGGAGGACTCCTGCGCTCTGGTCCAGCCCTGGCCCACCGCCCCCGGACGGTGTGTAGTACGGCGAACAGCGACGACGCCCGTAGAGCGAGCCCCTGGCAGGGGGCTGATGTTTTGCCGGAGCCGTTTGCAGCAGGCATCGCAGACTCCCAGAACCGCTGGGGGGCGCTGCCTGCTGAAATGTGGGAAGCTCTGGCTGAATACCGTCGGATCACAGCCACATCTATGGTCGAGCAGCCAAGGCGGGAAGAGAGATTTCTTCTGCCGGCCATCACGATCTGGATCGGTGCCATCTTCACCGTGAATGACCTGCAACACCACGGCAGACTCTGGGATATCAGCTGGTCGGGATGCTGCCTGCTATTTCCTCCTGGCGAAAGAGTGAATGCCAGTCAGAAGGGATCACTGTTGATTTCCCATCCCAGCACCAACAGTGTGATCCCCACCGCAGTTATGGTGATGTGGGTGGACAGGGAAGCTGGCGGCACCTATGCCGGCTGTCGCTTTTCCCGAAGGGTTGATTTCAGTCAAACCTTTCTTAGGGGCCTGATGGTTCCTCATGAAGCAGTCCGTCCCCCGGGAGGTCGTCTTCTCTGAGATTTCAGCACCTTAGGGCTCCTTGGCTACAGGGACCCCATGGCGCGCCATTCCCCGGAAAGAGTTCAGCAATGAAGCGGCATGGTTCAGCTGTTGACTCATAAAGATCTGCATCCGACCGACGAGCGCCTGCAACGACCCTTGGAAAGGTTGGAAACATTGCAAGGTCACTCCGGGGGGAACCCCATCCAGCTGTTGCATGGCTTTGCCAACCAATTCAGCCAGTCACAGATCTTGGGATTGCGACGGCGGAAACCCTGATGGTGACTTCTTCTACCAAGGTTTCATCAACTCATTCACGTCATGGTTCCGCACTGGCATTGATTGATGCGAAGTCTGATTGCAACCTTGCCACGCAGAAGGTCCGGCACTAGAAGCGCCGGACCTCATTGAGCAGCCTTAAAGGTTCGGCGCCGATCGTGAGCCGAATCTCTGCTGCTTGCCTGGATTGTCAATGGATCAGGCCGTCGGCCTGGCAACAGTCCGATCACGGCAATCGAATCATCCCGCAAGGAGATCAAGAAGGATGATCAAGGGTGCCGTAGTTTCGGGGCAAATTGTATTGACTCTAACTCTGAATTCAATACCTCCAAGACTGTGATGTGGAAGTTGAAACATTGACAACAAACAGAATCACGAAGGACGGCGGTATGCAAAAAGCAGAGAAGACGTAGAGCAACTGGCTTGCGATCCTGGGGCCGATGGTTCAGGCGAACATCTGCTGAGCCCAAGGGCACCTGTCGCGATGCGAAGGGCGATAGCGAATTGCAAAAATCCAGACGATCGTTCCTGGGTCAGCCAGAGAATAATCGCTTCGGAGAGCAGTTCAGACCATCGTGCAGATGTTGATCTTTAGTTGAGACTGTTGGAGCAGGACGCAGGATGTCAGTTGACTCTGAACTGATGACGCGGTGGAGTTTCATCCATCTCTGGGCCTCCGAATCTTGATGGCTTCAGTCTTGCTCTGAGCACCAGTTCCGTCCATAGGTATTGATGCCTCAGCCTGTCGTCTTTCCCTGGGCCTGCCGCGGGCAAGGCGCTCCGGCAAGATTGGGATGCCCTCGCCCCGAACCATGGCCCGCTTGATGGTGGTGCTGAAGCCCGTCGTCGCCTGTGCGGCCGGGGAGTTGATCCCCCAGCTTGAGCCGGTGCTTCAGGCCCTTGAGGCCACTGTGGACGAGCGCAGTGCCACGCACCTGGGCGGAAGCTTCGTGCAGGCGCCCGTGGGCCTGAAGGTTCAGCTCTTCGGCGACGTGCAACCCCGCTCCGATGGATACGAACTCGAAATCGTGTTGATGAGTGGCGAGCCGATGGCAGGAGGGTCCCGCAACACCCGGCTGGCCCTTGAAGGTCTGCTGAGCGAAGTGGAGACCCGTTCCCCTGGCCTGAAGGTGGTGTTCCGCTCCGATCGGGATGGCCCCTGCCGCCCCCGTTAGAGCTGCCACCCCCGGCTGGAGCAAAGGATGTCAGGCGGCGGCGGCATGGCGGCCGCTGCGTGCCATGAGGCCTTCCTGATCGGCAGGCACCACCAGAATCTCCAGGGGGCTGAGCCAATCGAGGGCTTCCTCCAGCTCCTGCCTGGGGCGGCGGTCGTGCTTGCCGATGCCACCGGTGAGCACCGGCACATCCACCCCTGCCAGGCTGGCCGCGCCCTTCGCGGCTGACGTCGGGATGGCGATCGCGAAACTGAAGGATGTTTCCACAGGGTGGCCGCGTTCTCTGAGGACGCCGCAGCATCCCTGGGTTGATCAGCCTTGCCTGATCAGGGAGGAGAAACCATTCATGTCATGGCTCGACCGGTGTCCTGGGGAACAGGCCCAGCATGGTCGAGATGGTGACCAATCCGCTCGATGTGGAGGCAGACCCGTTCCAGCCAACGCATCGCCTCGAGCTCTCGCGTGCCCTCCTCCACATCGAGATGACCCAGGGCCACCTCCTGCATCACCTGGTGGCGGCAGTGGTGCTCCTGGCTTGCCAGAGTGCGCACGAGGGCTCCACTGGCGCTGGAGATCCCAGCCCAGTCGTGCTGCACGGCCCTGAGAACCACAGCGTCGAGCAGAGCGGCAAACTGCTGCCGTTCTTCAGCCAGCTGGCTGGAGCCGATCAGGGTGGCGAGGCGATCGGGTTCCTCCTCGCAGCGCTCATGCAACCGCTGCAGGTGGTCGAGCCCATGCAGCAGGTGGATCAGGCGCTGACCGCTGTGGCGTTCCAGATGATCGAGATGGATCTGATCGAGGTAGGTCTCGGTGCGGTCAAGATCAGCCTGGAGGTTGGCGAGCTGGTGTGGCAGCCGCGGTGGCGGCTGGGCAGCTGCCGGCGGACCGGCTCCCCCCAGAGACCGGCGCAGCAGCTCCAGCAGCTCGCGCAGCTCCTGTTCGACCGCGCGGCGTGCCTGATCAATGGCCAGGTGGGCATCGTCGGGGGGAGCCTGGTCCAGGGCATCGGCCCAGGAACGGGGACCCGATGGCACCAGGGCGCGGATCAGGTGCGCGAAGGCGCCCGTGAAGGGCAGGGCGAGAGCCACCCCCAGCAGATTGAAGCCGCTGTGAAAACTGGTCAGGGCAAATTCCGGCTCGGCGGCCAGGCGCTGCGGCCAGATCTCCTGCCAGAACCAGACCACGGGGTTGAGCAGAATCAGCCCCACCAGAGCACTGAGCAGGTTGAAGCAGAGGTGAGCCATGCCGGTGCGACGGGCGCTGATGCTGCTGCCCAGGGCCGCCACGACCGCACTGACCGAGGAGCCCACGTCCATGCCCACCACCAGGGCTCCGGCCTGGCCCAGATCGAGTCCCCCCGCGGCGAGGGCCATCAGGGTGCTGGCCACTCCGGCGGCGGAGCTCTGGGTGATCACAGTGGTGACCAGACCCAGGGCCACCAGCTGCAGGCGGCCGAGCCAGTGGCTGCCATCGAATCGCGTCGGATCGAGCAGCAATCCCTGGCCAGCCATGGCGGCCTTGATGCCGTCGAGCCCCAGGAAGAGAAGGCCAAAGCCCGCCAGGGCGAAGCCGATCACCGCCCAGCGGCCCCTGCCGAAGATGCGCAGCAGCGCGCCCACCAGAATCAGCGGAAGCAGGGCGCGACCCAGAGACCAGCGGATCCCCAGCAAGGCCACCAACCAGCCCAGGGCAGTGCTGCCCAGGTTTGCCCCGAAAATGATGCCGAGCGAATCGGGGAAGCGGATCAGCCCTGCCCCGACAAATCCCACGGTGGTGACCGTGGTGGCGCTGGACGACTGCAGCAGCGCCGTGGCAACGGCACCGGTCACCGCCCCGCTCAGGGGAGTGCGGGTGAAGCGCAGCAGGGCGGTACGCAGCTGGGCTCCAGCCAGGTTCCGCAGGTTCTCGGTCAGCACCGACATGCCGAGCATGAACAGGCCGAGCCCTCCGAGTGCGCTCAGGAGTCGGGTCCCCGCGTCGATGGATCCAGCTCCTGAGGATGGCCTGTTGCTGCACTGTTGCAACGGCTGCGGCTGACCACCTGACTTGGCAAAGGAATGCAGCGTGCGCGCCTCCAGGCGGACACGCTGCGTCAGAGGGAGCAGCGCCCCTCGCGTTCACAACAGAGCTGATCAAGGGACGGCCGGCCGGTGAGCCGCAGCCGCCAGAGGGCCCACAGGCGATAGAGGCCATCGGCGATGCCACGCAACAACGGCCAGCGGCTGGGGGCATAGAGCCAGCCCAGCCCCACCAGCGCATAGGCCCGTCGGAAGACCTCCACATCACGCACCACCTCGCCACTGCCGGTCAGGCCATGGATGCGCTCCATCGCATCGCGATAGCTGATCTCGCCATGGCTGGAGGGGTCGTAATCGACCGCAGCGACATCGACGAAGGCGAGCCGTCCATGCTCACCGTCACGCCTGCGCAGGAAGCGCACCTCCCGCAGGCAGAGCGGACAGCCTCCGTCGTAGAGGATCGTGAGGTCTGCAGCAGCGGCACCGGGGGCGGGTAATGGACCGCCGGAAAGGCTGGCGACGGTCTGGAGAGGGGTCTGGCTCATTTCTTGCAGAAGAAGGACCTGGTTCACTTCTTGCGGCAGTAGCTCCCGCCCACGTTCATCCATCCTTCCGGGCAGGCTTCACCGTTGGTGGGCCTCACGGTGTAGTTCATCAGGCCCAGGGTGCTGCACTTGCCATTGAGGGTGTCGACGTAGCCCATCGGGCAGATCGAGCCGATCTTGGGCACCACCCGCTGCGCCTGGGCCGGCAGGGCCAGGAGCGCCAGGGCCGAAAGGCCAAGCATCCATGCAAACGGATTGCGCATCGAGGAATGGAGCGTCTGCTTCTGATCCGATGCTATGCAGCGCAACCGCCCGATTCGAACCGTGCTCCGCCAGAGCCTGCACCGCCTCAGCGTCACCACCTGCGGCGACGGCTTCACCGATCTCACCGCCGAGCTGCAGCTGCGGATCGCCAGCAGCGGCCTGCACAGCGGTCTCGCCACCCTGGTGGCACTGCACACCAGTTGCAGCCTCACCATCAATGAGAACGCCGACCCAAGGGTCCTCGATGACCTGGCCGCCTACCTGAGGGCGCTGGTGCCCCAGGAAGGGGTGCGGCCGATCAGTGGCGAAGGTGGCCGCTACCGCTACCGCCACGACGATGAGGGCCCCGACGACATGCCAGCCCACATCCGCACCAGCCTCACAGCGACCAGCCTCAGCCTTGCGTTTGAGGAGAAGCGCCTCGTGCTGGGAACCTGGCAGGCGGTCTATCTCTGGGAGCACCGGGCCGTGCCCCACCGCCGCCAGCTGAGCCTTCACCTGATCGGTGACTGAGGCTGATCGGTGACTGGGGCGGCCCAGCCTTCACACCACCCTCACACCAGCACCGGCAGGCGGGCCGCTTCAGCCAGGCTGATCTTCAGCCGCTCGGCCTCCACCTCCACGGCGATGGTGGAGCCGGCCGGAAAGCTTCCGGCCAGGATCGCCTTGGCGATCGGGGTTTCCAGTTCCCGCTGGATGGCCCGCTTCAGCGGCCTGGCGCCGTAGACAGGGTCGTAGCCCACGGCCGCCAGCCAGTCGAGGGCTTCGGTGGAGAGCTTCAGCGAGAGCTTGCGCTCCTCCAGGCGCCTGGCCAACCGCTGCACCTGCAGATCGACGATCTGGCGCAACTCCTCGGCCTTGAGGCTGTGGAAGATGATCGATTCATCGAGGCGGTTGAGGAACTCGGGGCGGAAGTGGCTGCGCAGGGCCTCATTCACCCGCTTCTCCATCTCTCCATGGCGGGCGGGATCGCCGGCCAGATCCAGAATCGAGGCGCTGCCGATGTTGCTGGTAAGAATCAACACGGTGTTGGTGAAGTCCACCGTGCGTCCCTGACCATCGGTGACGCGGCCGTCGTCGAGCACCTGCAGCAGCACATTGAACACATCCGGGTGGGCCTTCTCCACCTCGTCAAACAGGATCACGGCGTAGGGGCGGCGCCGCACCGCTTCGGTGAGCTGACCACCCTCTTCGTAGCCCACGTAGCCCGGAGGAGCTCCGATCAGGCGGCTGACGGCATGCTTCTCCATGTACTCGCTCATGTCGATGCGCACCATCGCCTCTTCCGAATCGAAGAGCTGCGAAGCGAGCGCCTTGGACAGCTCCGTTTTGCCGACGCCGGTGGGACCGAGGAACAGGAAGCTGGCGATCGGCCGGTTCGGATCACTCAGGCCGGCCCTGGAACGCTGAATCGCATCGGCCACGGCCGTGACGGCCTGCTGCTGGCCAATCACACGGGTGTGCAGATCCTGCTCAAGGTTGAGCAGCTTCTCCATCTCGCTCTGCACCAGCTTGGCCACTGGAATGCCGGTCCACTTGGCGATCACCTCAGCGATGTCGTCTTCGGTGACCTCCTCCCGCAGCAGCGTTTTCTCCCCATCACCGGCGTTGAGCACGGCCTCCTTGGCGGCCAGCTTCTTGTTGAGTTCGGCCAGGGTGCCGTATTCGAGTTCGGCGGCCTTGTTGAGGTCGTAGTTGCGCTTGGCCTGCTCAACCTGCAGCTGCACCTGCTCGATCTCCTCCTTGATGGCACCGAGTTCATCGATCGAGCCCTTCTCCGCCTGCCACTGAGCATTGAGGGCGCTCTGCTGTTCACTCAGATCCGCCAGCTCCTTTTCAAGCCGCTCCAGCCGATCCTTGCTGGCCGGATCGGATTCACGGCCGAGCGAGAGCTTCTCCATCTCCAGCTGCAGGATGCGGCGATCGAGTTCATCGATCTCCTCAGGCTTGGAGGTGATCTCCATCTTGAGGCGAGCAGCGGATTCATCCACCAGGTCGATGGCCTTGTCCGGCAGGAAACGATCGGCGATGTAACGACTCGACAGCACGGCGGCGGCCACCAGGGCGTTGTCGGCGATGCGAACGCCATGGTGCACTTCGTAGCGCTCCTTCAGGCCCCGCAGGATCGAGATCGTGTCCTCCACCGTGGGCTGATCCACGAACACCTGCTGGAAGCGGCGCTCCAGGGCCGGGTCTTTCTCAATGTGCTGGCGGTGTTCATCCAGCGTGGTGGCACCGATGCAGCGCAGTTCGCCCCGGGCCAGCATCGGCTTGAGCAGATTGCTGGCATCCATGGCGCCGCCGGTGGCACCGGCCCCCACCACGGTGTGGATCTCGTCGATGAACAGCACGATCTGGCCCTCGGAGGCGGTCACCTCCTTGAGCACGGCCTTGAGCCGCTCCTCGAACTCGCCGCGGTACTTGGCGCCGGCAATCAGGGCACCCATGTCGAGGGAGACGAGCTGGCGGTTCTGCAGGGCCTGGGGAACGTCACCGTTGACGATGCGCTGGGCCAGACCCTCGACGATGGCGGTCTTGCCGACGCCGGGTTCACCGATCAGCACGGGATTGTTCTTGGTACGCCGCGACAGGATCTGGATCGTGCGGCGGATTTCCTCGTCGCGGCCGATCACCGGATCGAGCTTGCCCTCGCGGGCTGCGGCCGTGAGATCGCGGCCGTACTTCTCCAGAGACTCGTACGTGCCTTCGGGATTCTGGTCTGTCACTGTCTGGCTGCCGCGCACGGCTTCAATACTGGCCTTCAGCGTCTTGGCGTTGACGCCGCACTGGCTGAGCAGCTGCCGGCCGCAGCGATCATCCGCCACCAGGCCGAGCAGCAGATGTTCGATCGAGATGTAATGATCTCCGAATTCGGCCTTGGCCTGATCGGCACGGTCAAAGCAGACATTCAGGGACTTGCCCAGGTACACACTCTCGGGGGCAGCCCCAAGGCTGGGCTGAGACGCCAGAAAAGCCTCCACCTTCTGGCTGAGGGTTCCCACATCCACGCCGGCCTTCTCAAGGATCCGGCCGGCCAGTCCCTGCTGGCTCAGCAGGGCCGCGAACAGATGCTCGGTTTCCATCTGCTGCTGGCGCTTCTGCTGGGCCAGCTGCTGGGCCGCCACGACGGCGCCCCAGGCCTTCTCGGTGAACAGCTCAGCGGTGGGATGCATGGCGAAACCTTCCTGATCGGGTGCTTGAGAAAACCGTATGGGCAGACCACAGAGCCCAGGGAGAGGAGCACCGAACCGGATCGGTCGGTGCTCCCCCTTCAGGTTGGGCAGGCCGTAGCCAAATGGCGAAAGAACCGATCCGCGAGGGGGCCGTTGCCGCGTGGCACCGGCGGGGCAGACCATCGAATCCGCACATCCTTGGCTAGCTATGGATCAAGAGTGTGCGCACTCCGATTCCCCGTCGCTTTGCTCCCGCCATGGCTTGCCTGCCACGCTGCTGTTTTGCCGGAACCCGCAGGGCTGGTGTCCTGGCCCTGGTGGCTGTTCTCAACCTCTCAGCGATCAGTGCCCAGGCCCGAGGTGGCGGCGGCGGTGGCCATGGGGGCTGGGGCGGAGGTGGGGGTGGTTATCACTTCAGCGGTGGGGGAGAGGCCTGGCGTGGAGATGGCGACGCCTGGCGCGGTGGCTACCGGGGCTACCACCCGATGTACGGCCCTGGTGCACGCCCGGGCTGGGACAGCATCGACGTGAACCGAAATCTGAACGTCGAGAACAATTTCTATAACCGCCCTTATAACGGCTGGCATTCCAACTGGGCCAATGGCGGTTACTGGAACAACCGACCCTGGAACCACGGCTGGTATGGCTGGCAACCCTCCACCTGGGGCTGGTGGGGAGCCAATGCAGCCGCCTGGGGGGTCGCCGGGCTGGCAACAGGAGCTGCCATCACCAGCCTGGTGAATACGGCCTCCCAAGAACAATCGCCGGTGATCGTGGTGCCCCAGACCAGCATCCAGCTCAACTACGCCTCCGTGGATCCGGTGGGCACCTACGGAGTGAGCTTCACCTACTCCATGGACGATGGCGCCACCTTGTTGGGAGCGGCCAACTGTCAGGCCGGTCTGTTGAACGGCCAGATTCCTGACACCGTCGACCAGGCGCAGCTGCTCAATACCGTCTGCCATGTGGCCTACGGCAGCGGCAGCTGAGAAGCGGCCTGCCGGTCGGAAACCTCAACGGGCAGCTGGCGCTATGGGGTTTCCTGATCCTGGAGGGGTCAGCTGGAAGGCGCCGCTGTCACGCGGGCACAGACGGGTCGGGCAGCCATTGGAGCCGTAAATGGCATCGGCCTGCGAGAGGCAGCCGCGGGCGTTCTTGGAGGCAACCTGACTGGGCCTGAGTCGCAGGGGTTGAAACAGGGACTGGCTCTTGGGAACCACCAGGGGGCAGGGCGGGTAGGCAGGCAGGCCCTGGACGGCGTAGGGCTGATTCTGGGCCAGGGCGAGTGCCGGCCGCAGCAGGGGCAGCAGCGCCGCCGCAACCAGCGAGCCCACCAGTCCTGAGCGAAGTCCCATCGTCCACATCAAGGGCCACTCTGGGCATGATGGGCCGGATTGGGGATCCTGTGGGGGTTGCTCTTCCAGGTCCGAGCCATTTGTGGCCGAGCCGACGCTGTCAGAAGCCACTCTGGCGACAACCAGCGTGTATGCAACGCAGCCATCGGCAACCAGCGTCTCTGAACTCATCGATTCTGAACCCAACGTCTCCGTAACCACCATGTCTTCAACCCCGCCACCCAAGCAGGACCTGGCAGAACCCACTCCCCCTGTCCCCGACGCGCAACTGGTGCAGGATCTGGTCGAGGCCTCGCGGGCTTTTGATGCCACGGCAGCCGATCCAGAGAGGAACTGCTGGATGGCCGTTCATCAACACGTGCATGGCGTGCTTCCCAGCGAATACGACATTCGCGAGGTACCCGAAGATCTTTATCTGGCGGTGCTCGCCTGCCGTCGCGCCGCCAGCTGAGCGGCCTGACTGGGCAACACCGGTGAGGAACCCCACAGGGATCCGATCGCCGAGACCCTGCTGGCTTCCAGGAAGCTGGCGGCATGATCAGCCGAACGCGCATCCTGCAGATCCGTGACCTGGATCTCGTATCCGCGCAAACGCGCCTTGCCAACCACTGAAGTCCAGCTCTGGCCCGCGGCAAAACAACCCCGCAGCTCCTCTCGAAGGGCGGGATCGCGTTCTGCATCGGCAACCAGCCGGATGAGTTGCTCTCGTGACATCGCCTGGATTCCCTGGCTTGAGGTCAGGATGGCGGGCCAGTCGAACGGGTGCCAGCGATCGACATCAATGGCAATAGGCCATCAGGGATCGAGGATCGAGGGGCAAATTGGTCGGCAAGCAAAAAAGGTGTGATCGAGGCAAATGATTGCCTGATCACACCCGAATGAAGCTATTGAATGGCAAGAAGCCAGATGCAGATCAGGCCCAGCCTTTGGACGACATGTCTTCAACGTAGGCGGCCACATCAGCGATATCGGCTTCGCTCAGCTTGCCGAGGAAAGCCGGCATGGCGTTCTTGCCCTTGGTGACTTGAGCAGCAATGGCAGCCTCGTGACCGCTGCTGTAGTCAGCCAGGTAGGCCTCCAGGGCATCCTGCTTGAGAGTGCGCTCAGCATTCACCACATTGCCACCACCCATGTGGCAGGCAGCGCAGTTGGCGGAGAAAATCTGGCCACCGTGGGCCACGTCAGCGGCGAAGCTAGGTGCTGCCCCCAGCACCAGCGCCAGGCACAGAGCGAGCAGTGAAAAAAGACGGCGCATCAAAGCACGAGCAACCAGACAAAACTAAGGGGCAGAGGTCGGCAATGTTGCGGCTGCAAGGCAGATCTGCAACATTTTCTTGTGCTTGCAGCCTGCTTCAGTCCATCCGGCCGCGGTGGGGAACGGCCGCGGTCTCCAGCACCGCCTCCAGGGTGGGGGCGAGGCTCACCCTGCCGAAGCGCTCCGGCGGACTCGCCGGCTCATGCACGAAGTGGCGCTGTCGGATCGAGAAGCGATCCCAGGCATTCACCTCGATTCGCAGCAGGCGGATCAAGGCCTCGATCAGCCAGCCCTGCAGATCCACCCCGATCGAGGGCCACCAGCAGCGCCGCCAGCGGCAGAGGATTCGCACGGTGTCGTTGATCTGGATCGGTGCCTGACCCAGCACCAGGCGTCTCACCACACCTTGGCCAGGCTCGGGATTGGGCTCGTGGGGGTGGGTGGCCAGATGGGCGCAGACCGTGGCGATGTCGGCCGCATGGATGAAATGGAAGCTGGCATCGGTTCGCAGCCAGCGGGCCAGCCATAACCAGCCGATCGCCTCCTTGAGGCCCGCCGTGAGATAGCTGGTGGGATGGGGGTCGCCGGACGTGACCCTCCCGCCGAACACCAGCGTGGGGAAGACGGCCACGATCCGCTCAGCCAGGGGATGGCCCTCCAGCTGTTCGAGGCACTGGGCCTTGGTCTGGATGTATTCCGTGCCATAGGCCATGGCTTCCGGCAGGAGTTTCAGCTGTCGATCGAGGATGCTGGCGGTGGAGAAGTAGATCACCTGTTCCAGCCGCGCGGGATTCACCAGTTCCAGCAACCGCTTCACCGCCACCACATTCACCTGGCGGGCCCGCTCCGGATCCCCCCAGGCGGTTGCGGTGTGGATGACGCGGGTGGCGCTGGCGATGGCGTCGGCATGGGGATCCAGCTCACGAAGATCACCCACCAACAGCGTGATCCTGGGATCGTTGGGATCCACGACCTTCAGCTTGGAAGGATCGCGCAGCAGTAGCAACAGATCCGCATCGCTGTTGCGGTAGAGGGTTTCGGTGATGTACTGACCAACGCAGCCGCTGGCACCGGTGATCAGGATCCGAGCCCTGGACGGCACGCCGGGATCGGCGATGGCACGGCCGGCTTCGGTGGCCGTGGTGCTCAAACGGCCGCTCCGAGCAGCTCATGGACGGCCTTGCCGGTCTCGAAGAACACACGGGCGTTCTCCTCGGGAGTGCCCGGCAGGATGCCATGGCCAAGGTTGAGGATGTGTTTGCGGCCCTTGGCCTTGCGCACGGTGTCGAGGATGCGCTCGCGGATCGCCTCCGGGGTGCCGAACAGCAGGCCGGGGTCGACATTGCCCTGAACGCCGAGGTGCTGGGGCAGCCGGGCACAGCCATCGGCCATGTCCACGGTCCAGTCCAGCGACACGATGTCGACACCGGTGCGGCCCATCCGCTCCAACACACCGGCACTGCCGGAGATGTAAAGAATCAAGGGAGTGTCGGGGTGGGTGGCTTTCACCTGATCGATCACCCGCTTCTGGTAGGGAGCCGCGAAGACGTCGTAATCGATCGGGCTGAGCTGACCGGCCCAGGAGTCGAACAGCTGCACCACCTGGGCTCCCGAGTCGATCTGGTAGCGCACGTAAGCGGCGATCGAATCCGCCAGGTGGCCCAGCAACTGGTGCAGCAGCGCCGGCTCCCGGAAGGCCATCGCCTTGATCACGGAATAGGTCTTGGAGCTCTTGCCCTCCACTGCGTAGGCCGCCAGGGTCCAGGGCGCGCCGACAAAACCGAGAACGGTGGCCGCGTTGCCCACATCCTGGCGAAGGCGAGACAGCACCTCACCAACAAAGGGGAGGGCCTCGGCGGGATCCAGGGGACGCAGCGCATCCACCTGGGCCTGGGAGCGAATGGCGGGCTCGATGATCGGCCCCTTGCTCTCGATGATGTCGAAGTCGATCCCCATGCCAGGCAGGGGCGTGAGGATGTCGGAGAACAGGATCACGCCATCGGGCTGGAAGGCGTGAAACGGCTGCATCGAGATCTCGTAGGAGAGATCCGGGTTCTCGGAGCGCTCGCGGAAGCCGGGATGACGATCGCGCAGATCGCGGTAGACCTTCATGTAACGGCCTGCCTGGCGCATCATCCACACCGGCGGACGCTCCACCTGCTCACCTCGGGCGGCGCGCAGCAGCAGGGGGAGGGTGTCGGCCATGGGGGTCGTCAGGGCAGGGGAATCGCGATCGGAAACCTAGCCGAGAGCCTCGGCGGAGGACTCATGCCCAGGGGGCGCCACGACCGACTTGACGGTCACTCCAAAGCTGAGAGGTTGAAATAAAGTGTATCAATAGCCGAGCTAGCTATACTCTACTGGAAGATTCTTCGTGGTAATGCTATGTCAGAAGCCAGGGCAATTGAGGCGGAATCTCCTGGATGATTGAACCGTCAATAGTCAGGTTCCAGCACTCCAGAAATCTCTGAATGTAGCCATCAAGCACTGCTGCTCACACTTCTGCAATCAATCGACAAGGACTGCCGCCAGGATTCAGTCACTGGGGGTCAGCGTTCGATCTTGCGGAGAAAAATCTCCCGAGCAGAAGCCCGTCCTGACGGACAGGTCTTGCCTGCGAATCTGGGCATAGTCTAAGAGCCGTCTCAGTGGATTCTGCTCTCTCCGACCCGAAGTTCACTCAGGCAAATTCATGCCAGGGCTGACCCTGGATTCTGGAAGCAGCCAGAGAGCTGGGTATGCAGATCTCTTCTGTGGAGACTCAGGCTTCCCCTGTCGCTTCAGCGGCTGAAGAGATCTGACTGCGGGCCTCATCACGGCGAAGAATCAGCACACTCAAGGGCGGCAGGCAGAGATCCAGCGCCTGGTCGTAGCCGTGGATACTCCAGGGATCAGTGAATTTTCCTCCGAGGTTGCCAAGATTGCTGCCGCCGTAGCGAGCACTGTCGCTGTTGAACACCTCGGCGTAGAAGCCCTCGATCGGGACTCCCACCCGGTAGTGGGAGTGGCTCTGAGGCGTGAAGTTCGCCACCACCAGCAGCCAGCCACCACCGGTGCTGTCGCGGCGCATGAAGCTGATCACCGAGTGGCGGTTGTCGTTGCAATCGATCCACTGGAAACCGTACTCATTGAAATCATCGCGCCAGAGTGCTGGTTCCGCCTTGTAAAAGGCATTGAGATCATCCACCAACCGCTGCAGGCCCAGGTGCGACTCGTACTGGAGCAGGTCCCATTGCAGATCTCCCCAGACATTCCATTCAGCCCGCTGGCCGAACTCCATGCCCATGAAGATTGTCTTCTTGCCCGGGTGGGTCCACATGTAGGTCAGAAGGGCCCGAACATTGGCAAACTTCTGCCAGTCATCGCCGGGCATCTTGTGAAGCAGGTTGCTCTTGCCATGCACCACTTCATCGTGGCTGAGGGCGAGCATGAAGTTCTCGGTATAGGTATACCAGATTGAAAACGTGATGTTGTTCTGATGGAACTGCCGGAACCAGGGATCGAGCTCGAAATAATCGAGCATGTCGTGCATCCAGCCCATGTTCCACTTCAGGTTGAAGCCAAGGCCACCGATGCTGGTGGGCTGGGTCACCATCGGCCAGGTGGTGGATTCCTCCGCGATCGACAGAGCACCTGGGAAGTGCTGGAACAAGACATAGTTCGCCTGCTGCAGGAAGCGCACAGCTTCGAGGTTCTCACGTCCGCCATTCTCATTCGCCAGCCACTCTCCATCCGGGCGCAGATAGTCGCGATAGAGCATCGAGGCGACCGCATCCACACGGATGCCATCGATGTGGAACTGATCAAACCAGTACACCAGATTCGCCACCAGGAAGTTACGAACCTCATTGCGGCTGTAGTTGAAGATCAGCGTGCCCCACTCCTTGTGCTCGCCGATGCGCGGATCGGCATGCTCGTAGAGGTGCGCGCCATCGAAGAAGGCCAGGCCATGGCCATCCTTGGGAAAGTGGCCGGGAACCCAGTCGAGAATCACACCGATGCCCTCGGCGTGGCAGCGGTCCACGAAGGCCCGGAACTCATCAGGGCTGCCGAAGCGGCTGGTGGGCGCATACCAGCCGGTCACCTGATAACCCCAGGAGCCATCGAAGGGATGCTCGGAGATCGGCATCAGTTCGATGTGGGTGAAGCCGCGGGCCTTCACGTAGGGGATCACCCGATCGGCCAGCTCCGGGTAGGTGAGCAGCCGGGCACCCGGTTTGAGATCGGCCGCAGCCACCGGCTCCCTCACCGAGCCGTCAGGTTCCACATAGGGCTGATCGGCGCTGGCGTGCATCCAGCTGCCCAGGTGCATCTCGTAGACCGAGATCGGCTGATCGAGCGGGTTGGCCGCATCCCGCCGGGCCATCCAGTCGGCATCATTCCAGGCGAAGCTGGCCAGCCCTGCGATCCGCGAACTGGTGTTGGGCCTCACCTCGTGCTGGAAGCCGTAGGGATCGGCCTTCTGGTAGCAGTGGCCCGCCTGGGTGCGGATCTCGTACTTGTAGAGCTCGCCGCGGCGCAGACCCGGTACGAACAATTCCCAGCAGCCGCCCAGCCGCGATTGCATCGGATGATGGCGACCGTCCCAGCTGTTGAAGTCGCCCAGGATCGCCACACTGCGGGCGTTGGGCGCCCAGAGGCAGAACTGCACCCCGGCGACGCCATCCCGCTCGCCGGGGTGGGCCCCCATGCGGTGCCAGATGTGGTGATGGTTGCCTTCGGCGAAGAGATGGCGGTCCATCTCACCCATCCATTCCTGGCGGAACGCCCAGGGATCGTGCTGAACGTGCTCGATGCCGCCCCGTTGCACCCGCACCTGATAGGAGCAGCCGGGATCCCCCTCGACCTCGGCCTCAAACAGCCAGGGATGGTTCGGGGTCGCCATCGCCAGGCTGCGGCCGTTGCAGAGGAGTTCGACCTGATCGGCCTCAGGCATCCAGATTCGCACCACCCAGCCGCCATCCGGCAGGGGCTGGGGCCCAAGAACCGCAAGGGGGTGATCGTGCCTGCACTCCGCCAGCCGTTGCCCGTCTTCAACCATCCAATCGAGGCAGACCAGGGCCATATCCATTGACGTGCTGGGCCGGAGCTTAAGCCGCTTTGCCGGGGCGAAGCGACGGCTGGGCCCCGCTGTTGAGGATCAGAAGGCGTCGAGGGGGAAATCGACCCCGATCACCTGGCCCTGCAGGTTGAGAATCACGAAGAGGTTGTCGGTGAGCTGCCCGAACTGGGTGGTGACCAACACCAGCTGCTGCGTCTCATCCCGGCCGGCGAAAACGCTGCCCCGCACCCGCTGGAACGGACCGGTGAGCTTCTGCAGACCCTGCCAGCGCTCCTGCAAGGCGGCCGGCAGCATCTCCTCCTGCATGGCGGCGGACATCAGGCTGCGGGCCGTCAGCACCCGCCCAGCGGCCAGATCCTCAATGAATTTCACGGCGGTGTCCTCGACGGGGATCTGGCTGCGATCGAGCTCCCAGCCGAGAATCTTGCCCTCCCCATCCAGAATGAGCGTGAGGGGCCGGGTGCCACGGGGGGTGACCAGTTCCGCCTCCACCGTGCCGTCATCGGCGCCGAGCACCAGGGATTCGATCCGGGTGCTGCGCACGCCACCCAGCGAGGCGAGGCGCTCCTGCATAGCGGCAGGGGTTGTGAAGCGTCGCACGGGCTCAGCCAGATAGCCATAGAGAGCCCTGGCATCGCTTTGCTGGATGGCGAGCAGGATCCTCTCGGCGGCCTTGCGCAGCTTCTGCTTGGTCTGCTTGCGTTGGGGGCTTGCGACTTCAGCCACCAGGGTGGGGGCTCCATCCCCGTTCCCCTCCAGCGAGCCGAGGCCCGCAACAACCGGTCGAGCACCGAGACAGAGCGGAGTGACCACGCCACCCAGCAGCAGCAATGACAAGGGCAGAGCAGGACGGCGGTGAAGCACGGCAGGGGGTGCGCGGTGGCGACAGTTTGGCCGAAACCGGGATGGTCGAAGCACGTTGCCCTAATCCAGCCCCTCTGATGCCAAGGAACGCAGGCGCAACCGGGCGCCCGGAAGCCTGAACTGAAGAGTGATCACCCGATGGCGGTGGGTCACCGGCCCGGGCGCAACATCCGGGTCTCCCGAGTTCACTCCGATCTGCGGCCAGGAGGAAGCCCCCAGGGACAGGCGCAGGCGCTCGCCGGGCCGCAGCGCCAGCAGCACCGGCTGAAACAGGAGGCTGCGGGGCTGGGGCAGGCCTGAGAGGTTGTTCCGGCAGCGGAGAACCCCGGTGCTCCATTGCCGCACCCCCATGCCATCCGCAGCCACCACGGAGAGGGCACCGCAGAGGTCGTAGCTGGCTTGATCAGCAGCCACGTCGATGCAGAGCTCGGGCTGGCCGAACAGCTCCAGGGGCTCGGCCAGGGGGGGCGTGCTGAAGCAGGCCACATCGCTGCGGGCGTCCAGATCAGCCCGGTCGACCGGACCGGCATCCAGGCCCAGGTGGCCGCCCCGGCCAGGCAGTGGCCTCCAGGGATCGTGCACCAGGGTCAGGGTGCATGCACCGGCACCATCCGCAGGCCCCTCAGTGCTGACCCCGGGGATGAGTTGGCCTTCGTCGACGCGGACGGCCGCCAGCCCCTGACTTCGGAGCCACCAGGCGTCGGCAGAGGGAGCGGCAGGATCTGGGGATCGCCAGGCACCGTCTCCCAGGCGCTCGAGCAGCAGCGGCGGGGGCAAGGGTCCCGGGGGGCTCATCGAGACCTCCGATGCCTTCAGGTGCCGATCGAAGAAGGCCAGCTGCAGGGCATCGAGCCCGCCGCGCCAGTTCAGATGAGACCAGGCACCGATGCGCAGCCACGGATCACCCCCCGCCGCCTGCGACCGCCGCCACAGATCCAGCACGCCGCGAAGATGGGGGTCGTACCAACCGCCGATCAGCAGCATCGGTCGGCGTAGCAGCTCCAGGGGCGCTTGATGGCAGGTCCAGCCCTCCGAGATGGCAGGTTCACGGCCTAACCAGGTCAGACCCATTCCCAAGGGGTCGTGGCGCTCAAGCAGGTTCACGCCCTCCTGCAGAAATGTGCCGGTTTCGAGGCTGCGCCGGATCTCCAGCCAGCCCTCTCCGTCAGAACGACGGGCACAGCCCTGGGCCGCCAGCTGCAGGGCCCAGCCCAACCCCAGGGCCCACCAGTGCGCCCCCCCCTCACTGGCCCAGTGGCAGCGTTCATCAAGACCGCAATGGGCCGGTGCAAGGGCATCGGGGAAGTCCTGCGGGACGCTCCCGTCCGAGAGCACCTGGGTGAGCCCCTGATAGGAGAAGCCGTACGTCCCCACCCGTCCATTGGCGTGGTCCAGGTGGCGAGCCCAGCGCACACAGTCAGCACCATCGGAAGCCTCCTGGGCGAAGCCTCTGAACTGGCCACCGGACTCCCCTCGTCCGCGCACATCGACCACTACCACCTGATACCCCTGAGCGGCATACCAGGCGGGATGGGCGTAGGTCACCGTTGAGGCGATCGCCCGGCCGTAGGGCTGAC
Organism: Synechococcus sp. CBW1002; assembly: GCF_015840915.1. Lineage (NCBI taxonomy): Bacteria > Bacillati > Cyanobacteriota > Cyanophyceae > Synechococcales > Synechococcaceae > Synechococcus > Synechococcus sp. CBW1002. The sequence continues at coordinate 3,103,045 of NZ_CP060398.1, read as the reverse complement.
GCATCAACAGAACAGGCCAGAAACCGGATCCCCGCGGCCGCCAACGCCGGGCTGCCAGGCTCACCCCGTCGCGACACAGGAGGCGGAGGTCCTCCTGGGCCACTGCCAGTGGTGCGGAGGTCAGCGAACCTCAGGGCAGTGAAGCCCGATCACGTAGGTGGTGAGCACCTCGGCATCGACGGGGGTGAGACCCCGCTGCTGCGCGATGCGACTCACCGCCTGCGGGGAGGTGGCTGACATGCCCTGGCTGTTGAACTGCCGCAACTGAGCACAGATGCTCTGCGCCAGGGCAGGGTTCTGCTTCACCGATTCGAGGAGGGGCGAAGCAGCCAAGCCAGCGCTACCGAGGGGGTAGGTGGCAAAACCGAAAAGGAGAGCCCCGGCGCCAGTCAACAAACGATGCAAGGCGGGGCGTGAGGAGTTCAGGAGTTTGGAGCGGTTCGGCATGGTGCCACCCATCGGGGGCTGCATCCATTCCAGTCAGCGGCAACCGGCATCGGGTCGGTACGGGTGTCAGTTCCGGGAGCGACCGAGGCCTTCCCGGGCGGCGGCGATCCACTGCCGCAGTGTGGATAGTTCCAACGCCGGAACCGCCATGCCGGTGAAGCTGCGCTGCAGGCGGCCCATCTGCACCCACAGGCGCTGGGGATCGGCCTGGGCAAGGCCGCGACGGTCCGCAATGCCGGCGTAGAGCAGCAGCGCCGCCTCTGAAGGGTGAAGGCCCACCTCGCAGACCAGTCGCGCCTGGGCACGAAGCTTGATCAGTTGCTTCTCGCTGGCGCCACCGCCGCTGCCGAGATCCCGCAGGGCACGATCGTCCAGCCCGGCCAGGTGTTCCCAGGCCACGATGCCGGCCTGCTCCAGCCGACGCTGCTCGCGATGACAGTGGCGGGGCAGGGGCAGCAAGCGATCAGCCTGCCAGCACGACCGAACCATCCCGCAGGCTGCGGGTGGCCTCACCCAGCACCACCGGACGGCTCAGGCCGGGCGCCACCGTTTCGAGTCGGCGCAGCCTGACCCGCACAAACCCATCCGCGGAATTGCGGCCGCTGCCCCGCAGGTTGCTGGCAACCTGCTCCAGGGTCGGGGCCACAGCGGCCGGGTCGAGATTGGCAGGCGCCGCAGCGATCACCAGATCACCGCCGTTGTCGAACACCACGGGCACGGGCACCGCCCCCTCGATCGACACCCGCGGGCTGTAGCTCACGGCAAAGGCCAGGCAGGAGAGCGACAGCAGGGCGGTGAAGCTGGTGATCCCCACCAGACGGAAGCGAATCCCCCAGGTGGCCAGGAAGCCGATCCCGGTGAGAAGGGCCAGGCCGCCGCTGGCGGCGCCGAGCCACTGGCCCGCCGTGAACAGGATTGGATCGGCAGGCATGGGGGCTGGTCAAGCGGCAGATGACTTTTATATTGCGCCCGTCGAAGACACGGGCAGACCCAGGGGCATGGCGGGCTTGCCGGATTCATCACCATCGGCGGCCAGCTGGTACCGGACGACGACACCCCTCTCCTGCCGGCTGCCCTGGCTGCTCGGCCTTGGCGCTGCCGCGGGTCTGGCCTGGTTAGGGGCTGACCACCTGGCCCGCACCCTCTTCGACCACTGGAAACCACGGCTGGAGCGACAGCTGAGCCAGGTGCTGGGCCATCCGATGCAGCTCGGGCCTTACCAGGGAATCGGCCTCTCGGGGCTGCAGGTGGGACCTTCGAGCCTGGGGCCAGGTGCCCAGGACCGCTCCGAGGCCAGGGTGGCGGGCCTGGGTGTGGCTCTCGACCCGTTTGCGAGCCTGCAACGCTGGACTCCGGTGCTGGATCTGCAGGTGCGCGGTGCCGAAGCCGATCTGCGCCGCAATGCACGCGGTCAGTACTGGGTCCTGGGTAGCCCGACTCGCAACCAGAAGCCACCATCACTGGAGCTGCGGATCAACCTTGCTGATCCGGCACAGCTGCGGATCGCCCCTGCCGGTGTCGACCTGCGCCTCGGCGGCAGGGTCGGCCTGATGCTCCAGGAGCGTCGGATCGATCTGAGCGGCCGTCTGCAGCCGGCCGAAGGTCCTGGGCTGGTGGCGATCGAGGCGGGGGGGCGCTGGGATCGCCAGCGCTGGCAGGCACAGCTCAACCTCCAGCGCCTGCCGGTGAACCTCCTGCAGCGGTTCACGCCCCTGCAGGGCCACACCACCGGGCAGCTGGACGGCCGCCTGGTCCTGGCCCTGAGCCAGGGACGGCCCAGCTGCCGCGGAGCCGTCAGTCTCAAGCAGCTGCGCTGGCGACCCCCTGGGGCGAGCCCCGGCAGCACCACCGGAACGGGAAAACGAGCCGCAACCGATATCAGCAGCCCCACCGCAGACCTGCGCTGCGAAGGCGACAGCCTGGTGCTGGAGCGGAGCATCTGGGGATTGGGAGGCTGGAGCGGCAGCCTGGCCGGTCGGGCCCACCTGCCCCGCCAGCAGGTCAGCCTCAGCTTCAAGGCCCAACCACCACGTCGGGCTCGGGGCAGCCGCACCGCAGCGGCCTTGCCGGCCTTGCAGGGAACGGCGGCCGGCCGCTGGAGCCGTCAGGGCCTGGCGGTCTCCTCTCTGCAGGTGAAGGGCGGTCGCTCCCAGCTGTCGGCCTCCGGCAGGGTGGGGCCGCTGCTGGCGTTGAACGGAACCTGGCGGCTGGATCCCAGCGACCTGCCACTGCCACCCAGCGCCCCCTCCTGGCTGACCGAGCAGACGCTGGCGGGCAGTCTCCAGCTGAGCGGGACTGCGGCGGCACCGGCGTTGGCGGTGCAGGTGCCCCGGCTCACCAATCCCCTCACGGGAGACCTACGGGCTTCTCTGGTGTGGCGTAAGGGGTTGCTGCGGCTGGATGACCTCAGGGGTCCCTACCTGCAGGCCAGCGGTCAGCTGCCGTTACAGCCCTCCCATGAAGGCGGTCTGCGCACCGGGCCGCTGGAAGCTCAGCTGCAGCTCACAGCCTTTCCCCTGCAGAGGCTGGATACCCTCGTCGGCACAAGCCTGCGGGGTGAGCTCAGCGCCTCCGGCCGGATCCACGGCCCGCTGCAGGATCTCAGCCCCGACCTCGACCTCGAGCTGGCTGGCCCCGGTGCCGGTCCCCTCAGCCTGAGCGAGACCTGGCAGGGCCAGCTCAAGGGCACCGGTGCAGGCGCCAGTGCCCTGCAGATGCAGGCCAGCACAGCCAGCGGCGGCAGCCTCAAGGCCAGCCTGGACCGTTCCTGGATGCCGGTGGCCCTCGAACTGACGCGAGGTGGTGGAACGCTCACTCTGACGGGCCGTCCAAGCGCCTACCGCTGGCAGGCCAGCGCCTTTCCTCTTCAGGGCCTGACCCTGGCCTTGGGCCCCCGCAAGCACCCCCAGCCATTGCAGGGCGAGCTCAGCGGTGACGGCAACCTGGCGTTGCAACCACTGGCCTTCGGCGGCTGGGTGACCCTCGCCCAACCGGTCTTCCTTGGTGTGCGGGCCCAGGAGCTGCAGGCCGGATTGCGCTATGCCGACCGGCGCTACCGGCTCACGGCTGATCTGGAACCCCTGGCAGGCGGCTCCATCGCCGCCACCCTCACCGGCCGATGGCAGGGTGCCTACCGGGCCCAGCTGGAGGGACGGGGCCTCACCACCGATCTGTTCCGTCAGCTGGCCCAGGCCCTCCCTCTCTGGCGTGGTGAGGAAGGTCCTCCCCAGGGCAATGCCGCCGACCTCGGCGATCTGGTGATCGATCAGCTGGGGGGCAGCCTGCAGGACCAGCTCATCGCCCTGCAGCGCGCCCGTGAGCGACTGAACCTTGAAGCTGCAAACTCTGCCCCCGAAGACCTGCGCGAGCGCCTTGCCGCCACCCAGGCGCTGGTCGACACGGACCTCACCCTCAGCGGACCGAACCTGGCCCAGACCCACGTGGATCTGAGCGCCAAAGGCCATCTCTGGCTGCGGGGCACCGCTGAGGACCAGGCCCTGGCCCTGGACCCGTTTGTGGTGAGTCTGCAGGGGCCCATCCGCCATGGCGAGGGCAGCTTTGATCTGGCCAGCCTGCCGCTCAGCCTGCTGGCCTTGCTCACCCCCGTCCCCGGAAGCCTGCAGGGATCGCTCTCGGCCAAGGGACGGTATCGGCTGGGCAACGGCCAGCCGGAGCTTGAGGCCGAGCTGGCCCTGCATCAGGGGCACCTGGGCGAAGCCGATCTTCAGCTGGAGCGGGGCAGCGTTCTGCTCAAGGATGGTTTCCTCGACACCGACCTGGCCCTGCGTGCTGCCGGAGCCACGAGCGCCGTCGATTTCACCGGCCGCATCCCACTGGATCCTCAGGCACAGGGTCTGGAGGTGCGCCTGGCCAGTCGCGGCGATGGCCTGCGCTTCCTCACGACCCTGGCCGGGTCGTCGCTCGACTGGGAAAAAGGTAGTGCCGACATGCAGCTGCTGGTGCGGGGCAGCCTGGCCGATCCGATCGCCAACGGCTTCCTGAGGCTGCGCGAGGGCGAACTGCGCTTCATCGGCCAGACGGTGACGGCCCTCGAGGCCACGATGCTGTTCGACTTCCAGGAGCTCTTGCTGCAGGAACTCACGGCCCGGGTGGGCGAGAAGGGTCAGGTCGAGGGAAAGGGAAAACTCGGTCTGGTACGGCCGGTGTCACCTGAACCCAGCCTCACCCTCACCCTGAAGCAGGTGCCTTTCAAGCTGCAGCGGATCGACGCCTTCAGCGACGGTCAACTGGCCTTTGGCGGCAGCCTGCGGGCTCCACTGCTGGGCGGAAATCTGGCGATCCGACAGGGAAGCGTCAATGTCCAGCCGGGCCAGGTAGCTGCCGGCGGTGATGGAGCGGGGGCAAACCAATCAAGCGATGGAGGCGAATCCGACGCCAGCAAGCCAGCCGCAGGAGCCAACCCGGATGTCAATGAACTGCTGCAGCGCAACTGGGCCTTTGACCAGCCGCTGGTGCTGCTGGGCCCGGAGGTGGACAGCAGCACCAGCGACGCCCTGCGCAAGGCGATCCCGAATTTTCCCTACCTGCGATTCAGGGATCTGACCCTGCGGCTCGGTCCTGATCTCAAGGTGACCGTGCCGAACGTGGCCAGCTTCAGCACCGGTGGCTCCCTGCGGCTGAACGGACCGCTGGATCCGAGCCTTCAGGCCGCCGGCGTGGTGCGGCTGCTGGGCGGTCGGCTCAACCTGTTCACCACCAGCTTCAACCTCGACCCCGATGCCCCCAACGTGGCGGTGTTCACGCCGTCGTTGGGACTGCTGCCCTACCTGGACATCGCGTTGCGCACCCGGGTCTCCGAAAATCTCTCCAGCAACCTGGGCGCCAACACCGGTTCAGGGCTGAGCCTGGCGGAACTGGAGGCCCAGGGAGGCTTCAGCTCCTTCAACCAGCTCAAGCTGGTGCGGATCACCGTGAGTGTCAGCGGACCGGCCGATCGCATTGCCGAGAACCTTCGGCTCACCAGTGATCCACCCCTGCCGGAGGAGCGGTTGGTGGCCCTGATCGGCGGCAACTCCCTGGCGGGGCTGAGCGGCGGCAATGCCGGTGCCGCCCTGGCCACGGCCCTGGGGCAATCGTTGCTCTCGCCTCTGCTCGGTTCACTCAGCGATGCCTTCGGGCAGCGGGTCAGCTTCGCCCTCTACCCCACCTACGTGAGCCCGGTGGTGTCCCAGGCCGAGGAACTGCGCTCTCGCCAACTGCCGCCGCAACTGGTGCTGGGCTCGGAAATCGGCCTCGACATCACCGAGCGCTTCAATGCCGCGGTGCTGGTGGCACCGAACCGCTCCGACATCCCTCCACAGGTGACCCTGAACTACAAGGCCTCCGAGAACATCAACCTGCAGGGGTCGTTCGACACCCAGGGGGCCTGGCAGACTCAGATGCAGCTGTTCTTCCGTTTCTGACTCAGTTGTTGAAGGTGGCGCGGCAGGATCAGCCGGCCCTGCCATGGCGGCGATGGCCCAACTGATCGGGATCGACGTCGGCGGAACCGCGATCAAGCTCGGCCGCTTCGACCAGGACGGCCACTGCCTGGCGGAAGCGGAGGTGGCCACGCCCCAGCCGGCCATGCCCGGTGCCGTGACCATGGCGATCGCCGAAGCTGTGGAGACCATCGACCCGCAGCGGCTGGCGCCATGGGTGGGCATCGGCCACCCGGGCCCCAGCGACCAGGCTGGTCGTGTGGCGCGCATCGCGATCAACCTGCCCGGCTGGCAGGACGTCCCTCTGGCCACCTGGCTGGAACCGATGCTGGAGCGTCGGATCACTCTGGCCAACGATGCCAACTGTGCAGCCCTGGGTGAATTGCGCTTCGGCGCGGCACGCGGCTGCCGTGACGTGTTGCTGCTCACTCTGGGAACGGGGGTTGGAGGGGCGGTGATCCTGCAGGGCAACCTGTTTCTCGGCCATCGTGGCGCCGCTGCCGAACCGGGTCTGATCTGTCTCGATCCGGATGGACCGGAGTGCAACAGCGGCAACCGCGGCTCCCTGGAACAGCACTGCAGCATCAGCGGTCTGCAGCGGCTCAGCCCCCTCTCACCCCAGGAGCTCTGCCAAAGGGCCGATGGTGGAGATGCTGCCGCGATCGAGGTCTGGAGTGCCTATGGACGGCTGCTGGGGGTGGGGATCACCTCACTTCTGTACCTGTTCACGCCGGAGCGGGTGCTGATCGGCGGCGGCCTCAGCGGCGCCTGCCATCATTTCCTCCCAGCCGTGTGGGAGGAAGTGACGCGGCGGGTGCTGCCGGTGAGCCGCGAGGGCCTGGACATCCGCCCCTGCGAGCTCGGCAATGGCGCCGGCCGGCTGGGGGCCGCCCTGCTGGCCCTTGAGCGCCTCAGCGCTGGGGAGAGCGGCACAACTCTGATCGGCGCAGCGGAAGTCGACACGATGGAGGTCGACGGAGCAGCGGCTGACGGCTTGGGATGATGAATGGATGAGCCCGTCCATCCCCGATCCGAGCCCGGAACTGCTGCGACGCGCCGCCGCCGTTCGCCGGGCCGCCACCGCCCTGAGCCAGCTCAACGACGACGCCCGCCGCCAGGCGTTGCACGCCATGGCCGACGCCCTCGAAGCCGAGGCCGACCGGATCGTGGCGGCCAACCAGGAGGATCTCGAGGCCGCCGCGACCGACGGACTGGCCCCGGCCCTGGTGGCACGGCTCAAGCTGGATGCCGCCAAACTCGCCGGCGCGATCGCCGGAGTTCGGCAGGTGGCGGACCTGAGCGATCCCATCGGCCGACGCCAACTTCACACCGAGCTGGATCAGGGGCTGGTGCTGGAGCGTGTGAGCGTGCCCCTGGGCGTCGTGGGGGTGATCTTCGAGGCCAGGCCCGATGCGGTGATGCAGATTGCCGCGCTGGCGATCCGCTCTGGCAACGGCGCCATCCTCAAGGGCGGTCGTGAAGCCAGCCGCAGCTGCCAGGCCATCCTCAACGCCCTGCAGCGGGGCCTGGCCAACAGTGCCGTGTCTCCGGACGTGCTGGACCTGCTCACCACCCGTCAGGAAAGCCTGGCCCTGCTCAAGCTCGATGGGCTGGTGGATCTGATCATCCCGCGCGGATCCAATGCCCTGGTGCGTTTCATCCAGGACAACACCCGCATCCCCGTGCTCGGGCATGCCGATGGCATCTGTCACCTCTACGTGGATGCCGCAGCCGATCCGGCCCAGGCGCTGAGGGTGGCCATGGACAGCAAAACCCAGTACCCGGCGGCCTGCAACGCAATGGAAACGCTGCTGGTTCATGAAGCGATCGCCCCCACCTTCCTGCCACAGGCGATCGATACCTTCGCCGCCGCCGGTGTCGAGCTGCGGGGTGATCCGGCCGCATGCCGATTCGGCATCACACTGGAGGCAACGGAGGACGACTGGCGCACCGAGTACTCCGATCTTGTGCTGAGTGTGAAGCTGGTGCCGGATCTGGAGGCTGCCCTGGAGCACATCCGCCAGTACGGATCGCGCCACACCGATGCGATCTGCACCACCGATCCCGTCGCGGCTGATCGGTTTCTGGCGGCGGTGGACAGCGCCGGGGTGTATCTCAATTGCTCCACCCGCTTCGCCGATGGCTTCCGCTATGGCTTCGGAGCGGAAGTGGGCATCAGCACCCAGACCCTGCCACCCCGGGGCCCGGTGGGGCTGGAGGGGCTGGTGACCTACCGCTACCGCCTGCGGGGCGATGGTCATATCGCCTCCGACTACAGCAGTGGCATGCGTCACTTCCTGCACCATCCCCTGCCCCTCTGAACAGCCCCGCATGCTCATCCATGTGCGCGATCTACGGCTCTGGGCCCACGTGGGTGTGCTGGATGAGGAGCGGCAACTGGGCCAGTGGTTCACGGTGTCGTTCAGCCTCGACGCCGGTCTGAACGCGGCCAGCCAGAGTGATCAACTTGAGGACACCCTCGACTACAGCCTGGCGATCCGTGCCCTGCAGCAGCAGGCGAACCAGCTCTGCTGCCTCACGATCGAGCACTACGCCAGCCGCATGCTGGATCGGCTTGAACAGATCTATGGGCCCGTGCCGATGCGGCTGGAACTCTGCAAGTGCCAGGCACCGGTTCCGGGATTCACAGGACACGTGGCCGTGGAGCTGACGCGCAACTGGCCGGCCACGGACCTGCGGTGAGCCCGCCTCTGGTGCTGGTGCATGGGCTGTGGGACACACCGCGCCTGTTTCGCCACCTCGAGGCCGCCCTGGCCGGTGGCCGAAGCGAGCGGCTCGTGCCTCATCTCCCCCATCGCTGCGGGCACACCTCCCTGACGGTGCTCGCTGAACGGCTTGGCGAACGGATCGAGACCACCTATGGCGCCGATCTCCCCATCGATCTGCTCGGCTTTTCGATGGGCGGTGTGATTGCCCGCCTCTGGCTGCAAGGGCTGGGTGGGTATCGGCGCACACGCCGCTTCTTCAGCCTCGGCAGCCCCCAGCAGGGCAGCCTGCTGGCCCTGCCCTGGCCCCAGGCGCTGATGCCGGGCCTGGCGCAAATGAAGCCCGGCAGCCCGCTGTTGCGTCAACTCAACGACGATGTCTCGACGCTCAAGGCTGTGGAATGCCACAGCCTTTTCTGCCGCTGGGACCTGATGGTGGTACCCGGCTGGACAGCCGTGCTGCCGGTGGGAACGCGCCAGGAGCTTCCGGTCTGGACGCACCGGCAGCTGCTCACCGATCCCGCCGCCCTGACTCCTCTGACAGCCTTGCTGCTGCAGGAGTAAGGCAGCTCAGGCCGTCACCAGGCCCGAATGACGAATCAGGGCATCGGTGCTGGGGGCACGGCCACGGAAGGCCGCAAAGATCTCCGCCGGCGCGCGGCTGCCCCCCAGGCTGAGCACGGTGTCGCGGAAGCGGCGACCGGTGGCCACCACCGCCTCGTCCCGATCCAGGCCCACCTCCTCAAAGGCACTGAAGGCATCGGCGCTGAGCACCTCGGCCCACTTGTAGGAGTAGTAGCCGGCCGCATACCCCCCCGCGAAGATGTGGGAGAAGGCGCAGAGAAAGGCGTCGTCGTCGATCGGAGCCAGGACTGTGGTGGTCCTGGCGATGGCCCGTCGCATCTGGTCTGGGGTGAGGCCACAGCTGGGCGTCCAGCTGCTGTGCAGGCGCAGGTCGGTGAGGGCGAAGTGCACCTGCCGCAGCGTGGCGCTGCCGCCCATGAACGTGCGCGCCGCCAGGAGCTTGCGGTAGTCGGCCTCGGGCAGGGGCTCGCCGCTCTGCCAGTGGCGGGCCATACCCATCAAGGTGGCGCGGTCATAGCACCAGTTCTCCATGAACTGGCTGGGGAGCTCCACCGCGTCCCACTCGACGTTGTTGATGCCGGCCGCCTGGGGCCGCTCCACGGTGGTGAGCATGTGCTGCAGGCCGTGGCCGAATTCGTGGAAGAGGGTTTCCACCTCCTCAAAGGTCATCAGGCTGGGCACCTCCCCGACCGGTGGGCTCTGGTTGCAGATCAGATAGGCCACGGGCAGCACGGGCTGGCCCGCCTCACTGCGGCTGCGGCCGAGGCAGTCATCCATCCAGGCGCCACCGCGCTTGCTGCCGGGGCGGCTGAAGGGATCGAGATAGAAGAAGGCCAGCGGCTCCCCACTGGCGACATCCCGCACCCGGAAAAAGCGCACGTCCGGGTGCCAGAGCGGCGCCTCACCATCGGCCGCCTCGATCCGGATGGCAAACAGGCGCTGGCAGAGGTCGAACAGCCCCTGAAGCACCTGCTCAAGGGGAAACCAGGGCCTCAGGGCCTCACTGTCGAGATCAAAGGCCTCGCGGCGCAGCACCTCCGCCCAGAAGCTCACATCCCAGGGCTGCAGATCGCTGGCCTCCGGGGCGCCGTGGCGGCCGGCGCAGGCCGCCAGCTCCTTCAGCTCGGCCTCGGCCACCGGGTAGGCCGCAACGCGCAGCTCCTCCAGCAGACGCTCGACCGCCTCGACGGAGTCGGCCATCTTGGCGGCCAGGCTCACCTCGGCCCAGTTGGCAAACCCGAGCCGCTCCGCCTGCTCGCGCTTGAGGGTGAGGATGCGCTCGATCAGCGGGGCATTGTTGAGCTCGCCACCGGAGGCGCGGCTCACCTGGGCGCGGTAGACCCGCTCCCGCAGATCACGGCGCCGGCTGTACTTGAGGAAGGGAAAGGCGCGCGGCGCATCGAGCCCCAGGCGCCAGGGGCCCTCGGCCGCCGTGGCGGGGCTGCCATCGGCGCGGTTGTCGCCGGCCTCGCGGGCCGCCTGGGCCAGCAGCTCCCGCAGGCTGGCGGGCAAGCCCTCAAGATCGGCCTCATCGCTCAACACCAGGCTCCACTGGTTGGTGGCGTCGAGCACATGGTTGCTGAAGCTCGTGGCCAGTTCCGCCAGCTCCTGGCTGGCGGCGTTGAAGGCCTCCTGGGCCGGGCCCTCCAGACCCACGCCGCGCAGCTGCATGTCCCGCAGTTCAGCGGTGAGGATGCGCTGCTGGGTGGCATCGAGGCGCTGAGCGGATCCCTCGGCGGCGCTTTGGTGCTGCGTGTCCAACGCCTGCAGGGCGGCATAGACGACTGAACTCTGGCCAGCCCGGTTGCCGAAGGCGACCACTCCACCCTGCTGCTGCTGGTGGGCCTGCCGCAGCTCCGGCGTGTTGCAGACCCCGTTGAGATGACTCACCACACCCCAGCTCCAGCGCAGCCGCTCCCCCAGCCGCTGGAGCGGATCCATCACCTCGTTCCAGGTCAGGGGAACGTCGTCATGCAGCCGGGAGCTGAGTTGATCTTCCAGGGCCGAGAGGCCAGCGTTGAGCTCTTCCAGTAACGCCGGAATGGCCTGATCCACCTGCTCCGGAGTGATTGCATCGAACGGGGGCAGTCCCTGACCAACCAGCAACGGGAGGCTGGGGTCGGCAATGGCAACAGCGCTGGGCGTCATGGCTGGGAGCGGGCTGGCTCCCATTCCACAGCGTCGGGGTAGTGGCTGTGGTTCAGCCGAGGGCGGTCAACCGACCCAGGGCGATCTGGGCCTGATCGGCCAGCTCGGTGGCCAGGGCATTGGTGCTGGCTTCGTAGAAGTCGATCGCCACGCGAGGCCAGAAGCCGATCACGAGGGTCGGAACCAGCAGGCTGAGGCCGATCAGGAGCTCGCGCGGCTTCATATCGCCCACCACGGCCAGGGCCGGGATTCTGGGTCCGAAGAACACGCGCCGGCAGAGTGAGAGCAGATACACCGGCGTGAGCACCAGGCCGATGGCCGCGAGCACGATCGTGATCACCCGGAATCCCACGTTGAATCCGTCATTGGCGGTCACCCCGAGGAAAACGGTGATCTCACTGACGAAGCCGCTCATGCCCGGCAGGGCCAGGGAGGCGAGACAGCTGGCCAGGAAGAAGGCGAAGGTGATCGGCAGGGCCTTGGCCAGGCCACCCATGTTCGGGATCGAAAGGGTCTTGGTGCGCTCGTAGAATACGCCGGTGACGAAGAACATGGCCGCGGCGATCAGGCCATGGCTGATCATCTGCAGCTGGGCACCGCTGATGCCGAGCGCATCAATGGCGCCGATGCCCAGCAGCACGAAGCCCATGTGGCTCACCGAGCTGCAGGCGATGCGGCGCTTGACGTTGTCCTGAGCGAAGGCATTGAGGGCGCCGTAAATGATGTTGACGATCCCGAGCACGATCAGCGCAGGAGCCAATTGCAGATGGGCTTCGGGCAGCATCTGGACGTTGAAGCGCAGCAGGGCATAGCCCCCCATCTTGAGCAGGACACCAGCCAGGAGCATCGAGACCGGCGCATTGGCCTCGCCGTGAGCGTCCGGCAGCCAGGTGTGCAGCGGGAAGATCGGCAGCTTCACGCCGAAGCCCACCAGGAAACCGAGATAACAGAGCAATCCGAAGGTTCCACCGGGGGAGCGGGCGGCCAGCTCGGACAGATTGAGGGTGAATCCATCACCGGACAACGCCAGGGCCAGACCACTGATCAGAATCAGCAGGGACGCCGTGGCGGTGTACAGGATGAACTTGGTGGCGGCGTACTGGCGCTGGTTGCCACCCCAGATGGCGATCAACAGATAGACGGGAACCAGCTCGAGCTCCCAGGCCAGGAAGAACAGCAGGAAATCCTGGGAGAGGAAGACCAATCCCTGGGCTGAAGCCTGGATCAGCATCAGCGCGAAATAGAGGCGTGTCTTGCGATTCACCGACCAGCTGGCCGCCACCGCCAGCAAGGTGACCAGCCCGCTCAGCACCACCAGAGGAGCGGAGAGGCCATCGGCGGCCAGCGACCACTCCAGGCCGAGGGCAGGAACCCAGGGCACCCGCTCGACCAGCTGAAGACCGCTGAGGCCACCTTCGAAGTGGCGGCTGAATACCCAGAGCATCAGGGCGAAATCCAGCGACAGCACCCCGAGGGCGATGCCCCTCGGCAGACGGGGATCGCTGCCATCTCCCGGCAGGAGGGGCATGACCAGGGCTGCCGCCGCTGGCAGCAGCACGATCAGGCTTAGCCAGGGAAAGGAGGCGGAATCGAACACAGAGGGGGAGGACGCGACCAGAAGGAAGAGGTTGGCGTCCATCACCAGAAAGCGACTTGTTGTTGGCCTCCTGAACCCCGAACCACAACGTTCGGTGGCACGTGAAGGAAGTTGCGGCGAATCTATCAGCTCGACGGTCTCATCCTGAGCAGAAATACTCAGCCCACAGGGTTGATCTGCCGGCTCAGCGCAGGGGCAGGGGTTCCCACTGACTGCCGCGGTGGCGGATGCCCAGAACTTCGGAGCGGGCCGACACCCCCTCCCGCTCCCAGGCGGTCACCATGGCCTGGCCCACCGCCTCGGTCACAGAGTCTGTGCACAGGGCCAGCAACGTGGGACCCGCTCCACTGATCACACAGCCCCAGGCGCCAGCCGCGATCGCCGCCTCCCGCACGGCCCGTCCCCCCTGGATCAGCCCCCAGCGGTAGGGCTCGTGCAGACGGTCGTGCATGCCATCGGTGATCAGATCCCCGTTGCCGGTGCGCAGCCCCTGCAACAGCAGCGTCAGAGCACCGAGATTCATCACCGCATCGGGGATCGGGATGCTCTTGGGCATGGCCCGGCGCGCCTCGCTGGTGGTCAGCCGGATCGACGGGATCGCCACCACGACCCTGACCTGATCCGACCACTCACAGCGAACCACCCGCCAGCGATGCGACGCCGCCTTGGCGGTGAGGCAGAGGCCACCCACAAGGGACGGCACTACGTTGTCGGGATGGCCCTCGATGTCGATGGCCAGCTCCAGCAGCTTCTCCTGACTGAGAGGTTCACCCACCAGGGCATTGGCGCCCACCAGGCCCGCCACGATTGCCGTGGCACTGCTGCCGAGGCCACGGGCCGGCGGCACCGCCAGGCGGACGCGAGCCTCCAGGGCCACGGGCTCCTCGCCGGCCTCCCGCCAGACCCGCTGGGCGGCTCGGTAAACGAGGTTGTCGGGCCCACCGCGCAGGTGGGCGCCTTCGCTGCCCTCGATAATGAGATCGAAGCGATCACTGCCGCCTTCGATGCAACGCAGCTCGAAGCGGTTATCCAGCGGGAGCGCCGCTCCCAGGCAGTCAAAGCCGGGCCCGATGTTGGCTGTGGTGGCGGGCACATCCACCAACACGCCCTGGCCGATCTGGGGACGCACCATCGGTATCTGCCTTCCGCACACGGGTCCTAAGCGGCCAGTGTCCCACCCGCTGGGGCGGGAGCGGGTGCATTCAGTGCAGCAGCATGCGCGCGCGACAGGCGGCGCTGAACAGACCGATGCCTTCATCGACCACAGCCGTGATCGGCAGGGAGGCGAGCTGGGGACGCAGGCGCCCCTTGCCGAGGAAAGCCTCCCGAAACGTTGTGGAGCCCAGCTCATCGAGCAATTTGGCAGCAGTGCCGCCGGCCAGCCAGAGGCCTCCGCGGCTGAGGCCGGTGAGGGCCAGGTCCCCACAGACGCTGCCATAGGCCCCCAGCCACAGATCGAGGGCCTCCAGGGCAAGCGCATCGCCACCGGCGGCGGCGCGGGCGGTGGCGGCTGGCAGATCCTCAGGAGCTTCTGTGCTGTCTCCCTGCAAGGCCGCCTGCCAACGCTCGGCCACCGGGGCCAGGGGGTGGCCCTGGGCGGCGGGCCGCTCCGCCAGCAGCCAGCGGGCCACATGGCCAAGCCCGGTGCCACTCACCACCCGCTCGATCGAGACCCGCTCCAGCTGGAGGTCTGCCTGCAACCAGCACTTCAGCTGCCATTCGGACTCGGAGCGCGGTGCGAAGGTGCCGTGGCCCCCTTCGCTGGCCATGGCCTGCAGGCCCTCACTGGTAGGAACCCCGTAGGCCACACCCAGTCCAGTGCCAGCCCCCACGATCAGCAGGGGGGCTGAAGGCTCAGGCACTCCGGGATGAAGCTGCACCTGCTGATCGGCGCCGAGATGGGGCAGGCCGTAGACCAGCACCGCGAAATCGTTCTCGAGTTCGAGCCTGGGGATCGTGCACTCGCGAGCAAGCGCCTCACTGCTCAACTGCCAGGGGAGGTTGGTGAGCTGGGCCCGCCCAGCCTGCACCGGTCCAGCCACGGCCAGACAGGCGGCATCAGGCCGCTCCTCACCCTCCAGGAACGCCTGCACCATCGGCGCCAGATCGGGCCAGGCGGCGGAGGTGAAACGCTGCTGCCGCAAACACTCCAGTCCATCCGCTGCGCTGCGGTACAGAGCCAGAAGTGTCTTGGTGCCGCCAATGTCACCTGCCAGCAGGGTGGTCATCAGGCCGGCCTCAGGCCTGGATCGGTTGGTCAGCCAGGACCAGAGCGGCACCTCGCTGCTGATTGGCCAGGGTGGCGGTCGCGATCAGGTCAGCCCGCGCCACGCTGCCCAGATCTCCATCGCGGCGGCTGCGCAGGCTGACCGCACCGGCCTCGGCTTCCTTGGCACCGATCACCCCAAGCACCGGGATCTTCATC
Organism: Synechococcus sp. CBW1002; assembly: GCF_015840915.1. Taxonomy (NCBI): domain Bacteria; kingdom Bacillati; phylum Cyanobacteriota; class Cyanophyceae; order Synechococcales; family Synechococcaceae; genus Synechococcus; species Synechococcus sp. CBW1002. The sequence continues at coordinate 3,087,676 of NZ_CP060398.1, read as the reverse complement.
TGCTCGCCATTGCGAATCAACTTGCCCAGACGATCGCCGGAGTGGTCGATCGTGGCGCGAACGCCGGCGGCCTTGAGCTGGGCCATCAGCGCCTCGGCATAGGGACGCACGTCATCGGTGACCGGCAGCAGACGGATCTGCTCTGGGGCCAACCAGAAGGGGAAATCGCCGGCGTAGTTCTCGGTCATGATGCCAAAGAAGCGTTCCAGCGAGCCGAAGATGGCGCGGTGGATCATGATCGGACGCTGGCGGCTTCCATCGGCAGCCACATACTCAAGGTTGAAACGCTCGGGGAGATTGAAGTCGAGCTGGATGGTGGAGCACTGCCACATCCGGCCGATGGCGTCCTCAATTTTGAGGTCGATCTTGGGCCCGTAAAAGGCACCACCGCCCTCATCCACTTTGTAGGCCCAGCCCTTGCGATCCAGCGCCTCGATCAGACCCTGCGTGGCCAGGTTCCAGACGGCATCATCGCCGATCGATTTCTCCGGCCGCGTGGAGAGATTGATCTCGTAGCTCCGGAAATCAAAGGCGGACAGGATCGTTTCGGTCAGATTCAGCACCCGCAGGATCTCATCGCCGATCTGCTCCGGCAGACAGAACACATGGGCATCGTCCTGGGTGAAGCCCCGCACCCGCATCAGGCCATGCATCACGCCGGGCCGCTCGTAGCGATACACGGTGCCGAGCTCGGCCCAACGGATCGGCAACTCGCGGTAACTCCGCAATGTGCTGGCGTAGGTGAGCACGTGGAACGGACAGTTCATCGGCTTGAGCTGGTACTGGCGCTCGTCCACCTGCATCGGCCCGAACATGCTCTCGCTGTAGAAGTCGAGGTGGCCGGAGGTCTTCCAGAGGCTGATGTCCGCCACGTGGGGGGTGTACAGCAGCTCATAGCCGTCGGCGAAGTGGGCCTCGCGCCAGAAGTCTTCGATCAGCAGGCGCATGCGGGCACCACGCGGATGCCAGAACACCAGGCCGGCGCCGGCTTCATCCTCGATCGCGAACAGGTCAAGGTCGGTGCCGAGGCGGCGGTGATCGCGGCGCAGGGCCTCCTGCTTGCGGTGCTTGTACTCCGCCAGCTGCTCGGGGGTCTCCCAGGCGGTGCCATAGATGCGCTGCAGCTGGGCCTTGGTCTCATCCCCGCGCCAGTAGGAGCCGGCAACGCTTTCGAGCTCGAAGGCCTTGGGGTTGAGTTCGCTGGTGTTGGTCACATGGGGGCCGGCGCAGAGATCCCACCACTCCTCGCCCAGCGTGTAGAGGGTGATGGGCTCGCTGAGGCCCGCCAGAATCTCCAGCTTGTAGGGCTCGTTCTGGGCCTTGATCTTCGCTTCAGCCTGCTCGCGGCTCACGGCGATGCGCTCAAGCGGCAGCCTGCGATTGATGATCCGGATCATCTCCTTCTTGATCGCCTTGAGATCGGCTTCCGTGAACGGATCCGGATTGTCGAAGTCGTAATAGAAGCCGCTCTCGGTCCAGGGGCCGATGGTCACCTGCGCCTTGGGGAAGAGCTTCTGCACCGCCATCGCCAGCACATGGCTCATCGAGTGGCGAATCTTCAGCAGCTGCTCGCTCTCGCTCGTTTTCGGCAGGACCAGCGGAGCCGCCGCTGCCTCAACGGCTGGCTCCGTGCCAGTGGTGCTGCCGCTGCCGCTCGGTGCAGGATCGGCGGAGCGGGTCACGGGCACGGCACAGGAGTCGGTCGAAGGGCGATCCTACGCAGCCCCATCGAGCTCTGAACAGCACCGATCGCTCTGGCTGGGGTGATCGTGCCTAGCCTGCTGAGATGGGCCAGTCCGCGTTTCCTGATCCCTCGGATCCACTTTCGGATCCATTGCCAAGGCCACTTCCAGAGCCAGCGACAGGGCCAGCCACGGGGCCGCTGTCGACTGGCTCTCCGGAAGGCGACCTGCTTGACGGGCTGCTCAGTCCCCTGATGGATGACTTCAGCGACTGGCTGCAACGCGGTCAGGTGTTGTTGCAGCACTGCCCAGAGGCGGTGATGCCAGCCGCCGAACGCCAGGCTCTGGCGGAGTCCCTGGAACAGGCCCTCAAGGACGTGGCCGCCGCCCGTGCCCTGCGGGCCGCCATCTCCACCCCGATGGCCCTGGACATGGAATCCCTGGCTCCCTGGCATCAGCTGGTGCTCCGGGTCTGGGCCCTGGCAAGCCGGCTTCGGCAGGCGGGCATTGTGGTTCCTGCAGCTCCCTGACCACGTCAACACGGTCTATGCCTTCCCTTTCGCCGGTGCTGCCTCCGGAACGCCGTCACGTTGCCGTGGGCTATGTGCTCTGGGCCCTGGGCCTGATGGGGGTCTGCGGCCTTCAGCGCTTCTACACCCGACGGCCGGTGAGCGGCACCCTGTGGCTGCTCACCCTGGGGTGTTGCGGCATTGGCCAGCTGGTGGATCTGTTCCTCATGCCCGAATTGGTACGCACGGCCAATCAACCCCTGGCCCTGCATGAGGCCCTGGCGGCCGCCGATGCGGAGAAGACCCCCAGCCTGCAGCGCCAGCTGCTCGTTCTGGCGCGCCAGGCAGGAACCAAGGGGTTCACCATCAACGACGCCATGCTGGCGCTTGAGCTGGGCCGTGATGATGACGTCACCAAGGTGCGTCAGGAAATCGATCAGCTGATGGGGGAGCACCTGCTCGACGTCGGGAACGATGAGCGCGGCCGGGTGGTCTACCGCGAATTCTGAACTCAGGCCTGGCCTGCCTGCCGTTGCCGCTGCAGATCGGCCCGATAGAAGCGCACCAGCTGGTCTGCCCGCTTCACAGGCTGGCCGTAGGCACTGCCGCCATGGCTGGCCGGCAGGGAGGCCCACTCGTTCGCCAGGCGGGCCAGCACCGTGGCATCCAGGCCCCTGCGGTCGAACAGATCGAGAACACCGCGGCGATCCACCAGGAACAGGGCGGCCTGGTCCTGGCTGGCGGGGCCGAAGTCGGGCAGACCAAGTCGCTGCTGTGCTTCCCGCCAGGTTCCCGGCAGGAACTGGTAGGCACCGGCGGCGGCGCTGGTGTAGCGCCGCCTGACCGTCACCTCGGGATGGCGCGCCAGGCTGGCAAAGCGGCCGCCCCCGTAGAGAACCCGGTAACCGTCATGGCTGCCGCCCACCCAGGTGACTTCCGCGAAGCGGATGGTGTTGAGCAGGGCGCGGCGCTCTGGACTGATGGCATAGGCCGTGGCCTGGCCTCCGGCCAGAGCGGCGGCGGCGGCCTGGTGCTGCTGCACGGCCGGAACCGCCTCGGGCTGTCTGCCGGGTGCCGGTGCCACCAAGGGCAGGAGCGGCAAGGCGAGCAGCAGGGAGAAACGGGATCGGGTCGAAGAAATCAGAAGGGCTGATCGCGAGTCCAGAGAGACTGACGGTTAGCCGGGAGGGGCCGCCACCCCCATGCACTGGGGGGTGGACAAAGCTCCCACGGCGTGCTTTCGGACTGGGGATCATGAGTCCAGGCTCCATGAGCAAACCGCAACACAAGCCGAGCCAAGGGAGTTGACACGTGGGGCTTCGCCGTCGCTACCTGGGCATCACCACCGAGGGAACTGACAGTCTGATCAGCTGCACTGATCAACGAGCAGCCCTTCGATCAGCAGAAGATCACAATTGATGACGATCCACACCCGCAACGACTGATCGACCTACGGGCGTGGAAAGAAGCCCAACGCGTCGCGCAGGCGCTGGAGGGTGGTGCTGGCCACGGCCTCGGCCCGCTCTCTGCCCAGCTCCAGAACCTGCTGCAACTGGCTCGGGTCGCTGCGCAGATCGCGGTAGCGCTCCTGAACCGGACGCAGGGCCTCCACCACCGTTTCGGCCAGCAGTGGCTTGAAGGTGCCCCATCCCATGGAGGCGCACTGGGCTGTGGCCGCCTCGCGCCCCAGGCCACTCAGAACCGCATACAGGCCCAAGAGGTTGTCGGCTTCGGGACGCTCGGGGTTGCCGAACTCGAGGCCCATGGTGGGATCGGTCTTGGCACGCTTGATCTTTCTGGTCACCAGCTCGGGGGGGTCGAGCAGGGTGATGCGAGAGCCCTCGTTGGGATCGCTCTTGCTCATCTTGCTGCGGCCATCGGTGAGGCTCATCACCCGGGCCCCGTCCTGGAGGATCAGCGGTTCAGGCACCCGCAGCAGCGGCGCCTCCTCACTGCCGAAGCGGCTGTTGATCCGCTGTTGGGCAATGTCACGGGCCAGCTCGAGGTGCTGCTTCTGATCCTCGCCAACCGGCACCAGGTCAGCGTCATAGAGAAGGATGTCCGCCGCCATCAGCACCGGGTAATCCAGCAGACCGGCGGAGACGTTGTCGCCCTGCTTGACCGCCTTCTCCTTGAACTGGATCATCCGCTCCAGCCAGTTCAGCGGGGTGACGCAGTTCAGCAGCCAGCAGAGCTCGCTGTGGGCCGCTACGTGGCTCTGGACGAACACCGTCGAACGCTGCGGATCGATGCCGCAGGCCAGGTAGAGCGCCGCTGTGGTGAGGGTGTCCTCAGCAAGCCTGGCCGGGTCGTGGGGCACGGTGATCGCGTGCAGGTCCACAACACAGAAGAAGGTGTCGTGGCTGTCCTGCAGGCCGACCCAGTTGCGGATCGCGCCGAGCCAGTTGCCCAGATGCAAGGCACCGGTGGGTTGGACACCGGAGAGAACCCGTGGCCGAGCCATCGCAGTCAGCCGGCGGCGGCGGCCACTTCAGAAGCTGTCGCTTCAGGTGTGGCTGGTTCCGAATCGGTGGATTCGCTGCTGTCGGTCTCAGAGCTGATCAGCTGATCGTCAGCCGGGGCTTCGGCAGGAGCCACCTCCTCTTCGATCGGCGTCGCGGCGGGGCGGGCCGGACGGGCAAAGGGGTTGGCCCGGGCCGCTGGTGCCGGACGGCCTTCGCCACGACGAATCTCGTTGCGGCGCGTTGGGCGGGAATCACCCGATGGCCGGGCATCTCCCTGGGCGCGGTGCTCGGCCAGCAGGGCATCGAGCTGACCCTGGTCCAGCATCTGGCCCAGGCTGCGCACCGCAAAGCCCAGCACGGCCACGGTGGAGCGCAGACCGAAGGCCTCCTGCAGAGCCCGGGCCGAGCGCATCTCGTTGTCACTCAGGCGGATGCGAAAACCACCGGGCTCACGGTTGGGACCGGGGCGGCCACCACGGCTGGGTGCGTCGTGCCGGTCCTTGGAGATGGAGGGGGTGGTGTCGTCGGCCATTGCCGCAGCCCTGAGTCAGGCGCAAGTGTGCCGCATCGACGGACAGGTGGAGGCGAACGGTCGTTGCAGCCAGTGCAGACGGTGGGTCTCACCGCTGTCTTGGCGGGGCAGGACCAGCAGGGGCAGGTGAGGAACACCACACTCGAGGCTGTGCCGGTAGCAGCGCAACAACTCCAGGTAGGCCGGCAGGGTCCAGCCGTCATCACCGTGCGTCTGCCGGCTCCAGTAGCGCCGCAAGGCCTGCTGGAACGGCAGGAGGTCAAACTCCTCCCAGCACTGCAGCTGTGCGGCCCAGTCCTCCAGGCCTTCTGCCCGCAGCTGGCGGAATCGCGCGAGCTCAGGAGCCTCGCCGCTGCCATCGGGAGGCAGGGCCGTCGCCAGGGATTCGACCGGAACCACCTCGAGCCGCAACCAGCAGCGGTCCAGCAGCAGTACCGGCAGCTGACCATGCCAGGCGGGAGCGGCGCGCAGGTCGGCAATCAGGCGATTCACCAGCGCCATCTGGCTCGGCCGCAGCAGCGGTGGATTCCCAGGCAGCAGATCAGCCATGGGTTCCTCGGAAGGTGATCTCCGCACTGGCGTATTCCGGGGGCTCAAGGTGGATGGTGCAACGCACCGGGCCGAAACGCTCCTCCAGGTGTTCCTCCACCAACTCAGTGATGCGATGGGCGGTGGGCAGATCGTTGGCCGACACGACGAGGTGCATGTCGATGAACACCTGCTGACCGAGCACACCACGACTGGCGATGTCGTGGCAATTCAGCACTCCGGGTACGGCCATCGCCACGGCATGGATGGCTTCCGGAGCGATCGCGATCTGGTCCACCAGCCAGGGGAGATTCGTGGTGATCACCGACCAGCACACCTTGACCAGCAGCACGCAGAGCGGGATCGCCAGCGCCACATCCAGCCAACTCTGACGCAGGAACACCGCACCGCAAAGGCCGACCAGCACCACGAGGGTTGTCCAGATGTCGCTGCGGGTGTGCAGGGCGTCGGCGATCAGCAGCCGGCTGCCGAGTCTGCGTCCTTCGCCGTGTTCGTAACCAGAGAGGAGGATGTTGAAACCCAGGGCCAGCAGCAGCAGCAGCAGCTCCGGAGCATCCACCTGCAGCGGGGTCAGACCGACACTGATCCGCTGCACGGCCGTCTGCAGGATCTCGAAGGCCGCGAACAGGATGAAGGCGGCGATCGCCAGGGCACCGACAGCCTCGTATTTGTGGTGGCCATAGGGATGATCCCGATCGGGGCGAGGATCGGAGAGACCGTTGGTGAAAAGGCCCAGCAGGCTGGAGAGGCCATCGGTGGCGCTGTGCATGGCATCCGCCAGCACCGCCAGAGACCCCGTGAACAGTCCGACCGCCAGCTTCAGCAGGCTCATGACCACGTTGACCGCCAGGGCGATCAACAGGACCCGCTGCACCTGCCCGCGATTGTCGGACCCCGCCCCGACGGCCATGTCCGGATCTCGATGCGCGTGGCTCCCAAACCTATTGGCAAATCCACAGAACACGGTGCTCACAGAAGCCAGCGATGGTGGCCGGCGCTACGGGCGGCTGATCCGGAGGCGGCTGAGCTAGAGATTCGGCATGTTCGGGTCCCAGCCGTTCCTTCGTGACCAGCCCAGACCACCCCAGCCCAGCGGCTCCTGGTGCCGCCACGGATTCAGCGGCAACCGAACCGGCGACCGATCCTTCAGCTCTGGGTCCAGCGGTGCGGCATCTGCTGCGTCGAGGGCCCTGGTTGCCCGTGGTGGTCGTGGCAGGGAGCGGCTGGCTGGTCAGCGATCTGCTCGGCCATGTCGGCCATGGGCTGATGGCAGCGGCGCTGCCGGCCGCCGCCGCCGCCGCTGGCCTGGTCTGGCTCTCCGGCAGGGGGACGGTCACCGCCAGACTGCCGGCCACCGCAAGCGGACTGCTGCAGCGCTGCGAAGGCCTGATGGAGCAGTTCGTCCAGCTGGAAGGGGCGGAGGGGTCTCGGCAGCAGGAACGACGGCGCGAACTGCAGGAGTGGCGCTCCAGCCAGGAGGAGCCCGGCCTGAGCCTGGCGCTGGTGGGGGTTCAACTTCCGGAAGCCACCGCGATGACCCCGATGCGTGACGCCCTGCGGGGTCGGGCCGCCCTGGCGTTGCACTGGGCCCGGCCTCTGCCGGCGAGCAGCCCGGACTGGCGCTGGCCAACCCTGTTCGAGCGCTGTGATGTGCTCCTGTACCACCTGCGGCTGCCCCTCAGCGCCGCGGATCTCCGTTGGCTGGAAGGCCTGGACGACTGTCCCTGTCTGTGGCTGCTGGCCACGTTCCACGGGTCCGTGCAAGACGGGTCGGCGCAGCGCATGCGCCAGGAGCTGGCCGCCCAGCTGCCTGCGGGGCAGGCGGCGCGGGTTCTGTTCTGGGATGGGTCGAGCGAGTCTCTCGCGGCTGCCCTGGAACCGCTGGCGCTGGATCTGCGGCAGCGACCGTTGCAGCTCCGTCGTGACGCCCGGCTGCGCAGCCTGCGCCTGCTGCATCGCCGCTGGCAGGCCGACCTGGAACAGCTGCGCCGCCAGCGCTGGATCCAGCTGCAGCAGCGCACCCAGTGGATCGTGGCGGCGGGGGTCTTCGCCGCTCCGGTGCCCAGCCTGGATCTGCTGGTGCTGGCAGTGGCCAACGGCCTGATGCTGCAGGAGATGGCGCGCCTCTGGGGCTGCTCCTGGTCGATGGCACAGTTGCGCGACGCGGCCCTGGAGCTGGGCAAGGCAGCCCTGGCCCAGGGCGTGGTGGAGTGGAGCACCCAGGCCCTGGCCGCCGCGATCAAGCTGCATGGAGCCACCTGGTTGATCGGTGGCACGGTGCAGGCAGTCAGCGCGGCTTACCTGACGCGGGTCGTGGGCCATGCCATGGCCGACATGCTGGCCCTGACCGCCGGAGTGGCCGCCCCTGATCTGGAACGGATCAAGCGCCAGGCACCGCTGCTGGTCGCCCGGGCCGCCGAGGCCGAGAAACTCGATTGGGCAGCCTTCCTGCAGCAAGGTCGCAACTGGGTGCAGGAACAGTCCAACCGCATCAACGGCGCCGTACCAGCTCTGCCGCAGGCCTCGACCTGAACAGATGTAACAGGATCGTTACTTCTGAAGTAAAGCAACCTGAAGCAACGAAACAATGTATTTCCCAGGCAGCGAATCGCCGGCGCTCTCTAATCAGTTCACGTAACGTTTTTCTAACCGTTCGGGATCATCCCGTCGGCTGATCGCTTCGGTTGCATTCCGGGTTTCCCCGGCTGATGTTCCCTGGAGCGGTTGCGGGTTGCCCCTGTGTCGCCAGACGTTGCCCGGCCCATGGTCTCCCCATGGCATCGGCAACTCTCAGTGCACCAGCGCAGTGCACAAACGCAGTGCACTAACGCAGCGCACAAGCGGACCCCATACCTCCATCCCATCCGTCCTCTTCATCCATGACCACTGCCGTCCGCAGCGGCCGCAGCGGAAGCTGGGAAAGCTTCTGTGAGTGGGTCACCTCCACCAACAACCGCATCTACGTGGGTTGGTTCGGTGTGCTGATGATCCCCTGCCTGCTGGCCGCCACCATCTGCTATGTGGTGGCGTTCATCGCCGCCCCTGCCGTCGACATCGACGGCATCCGTGAGCCGGTCGCCGGCTCGCTGATCTACGGCAACAACATCATCTCCGGTGCTGTTGTTCCCTCCAGCAACGCCATCGGCCTGCACTTCTACCCGATCTGGGAAGCCGCCAGCCTCGATGAGTGGCTGTACAACGGCGGTCCCTATCAGCTGGTGGTGTTCCACTTCCTGATCGGCATCTCCGCCTACATGGGCCGGCAGTGGGAACTCTCCTACCGCCTCGGCATGCGTCCCTGGATCTGCGTCGCCTACAGCGCTCCGCTGTCGGCCGCCTTCGCCGTGTTCCTGATCTATCCCTTCGGTCAGGGCTCCTTCTCCGATGGCATGCCGCTCGGCATCTCGGGCACCTTCAACTTCATGCTGGTGTTCCAGGCTGAGCACAACATCCTGATGCACCCCTTCCACATGCTGGGGGTGGCCGGTGTGTTTGGTGGCAGCCTGTTCTCCGCCATGCACGGCTCCCTGGTGACCTCGTCGCTGGTGCGTGAAACCACTGAGAGCGAGAGCCAGAACTACGGCTACAAGTTCGGCCAGGAGGAAGAGACCTACAACATCGTGGCTGCCCACGGTTACTTCGGTCGCCTGATCTTCCAATACGCCTCCTTCAACAACAGCCGCAGCCTCCACTTCTTCCTGGCCGCCTGGCCGGTGGTCGGCATCTGGTTCACCTCCCTGGGCGTGAGCACGATGGCCTTCAACCTGAACGGTTTCAACTTCAACCAGTCGATCCTGGATGGCCAGGGCCGGGTCGTGAACACCTGGGCCGACATCCTCAACCGCGCTGGTCTGGGCATGGAAGTGATGCATGAGCGCAATGCGCACAACTTCCCGCTCGACCTTGCAGCCAGCAGTGCCGCACCTGTGGCCCTGACGGCACCCACCATCGGTTGATCCCAGGGGGCCGCTTCGCCACGCTGATCCCACGATCCCAGCGAAGCGTCTCGATTCGATCCACAGCCCCGCAGGGTAACTCCTGCGGGGCTTTCTGATGCCTGCCCGTAGCTGGTTCAGCGGCGGGGTCTGCCCGCCAGGGTGCCTAGGCTCATTCTGGTTATGCCGGCCAGCTTTCCGGCTTTCTGTTTCACCGTGCCATCCCCGTGCTTCGTCCATCGACACCACGCTGACCAGACCAGATGGCCCAGGCGAGCCGGCCTGGCCCTGATCGCGCTCCCCCTTCTGCTGGTCACGGCGGGGTGCTCCGCTCCTCCCACGGTGACGCCACGGGATCAGGTTTCAGCAGGCTCACCCTCAGCATCCGAGGGGCGTCCCTTGGTGCTCACCACCTTCACGGTGCTGGCGGACATGGCCCGCAACGTGGCCGGAGATCGACTGGAAGTGGCCTCGATCACCAAGGTGGGGAGCGAAATCCATCACTACGAGCCCACGCCCAGCGATCTGCGCCGCGCCCAGGGTGCGGTGATGGTCCTGGAAAACGGCTTCAATCTGGAGCGCTGGGCCCAGCGTTTCACCGACACCATCCAGGGAGCACGACGGGTCGTGGTGACCGAGGGTATGGATCCTCTGCCGATTCGCAGCGATGGACTGGAGTCCACCGGCAGCACAGGCCCAGACGTGCCCAATCCCCATGCCTGGATGTCGCCCAGCCGTGCCCAGCACTATGTGGACACGATCCGGGACGCCTTCATCGACCTGGATCCGGCCGGAGCCGCCACCTACCGCCGTAATGCCGAGGCCTACAAGCAGAAGCTCGCCCAGCTCGATCAGGATCTGCGTCGCTCCCTGGCGAGGGTGCCGCCCAACCAGCGGATGCTGGTGACCTGCGAGGGAGCGTTCAGCTATCTCGCCCGCGACTACGGATTGCAGGAGGGCTACCTCTGGCCAGTGAACGGTGAAGGGGAAGCCACCCCTCGGCGACAGGCCCGTCTCACCGACGAAGTGCGTCGCCGGAAGGTCCCGGCGGTGTTCTGCGAAAGCACCGTCAGCGACAAAAGCATGCGCCAGTTAGCGGCGGCCAGTGGAGCCCGCTTCGGCGGTACGTTCTACGTCGATTCGCTCTCGGATCCCACAGGTCCCGCGCCTAGCCTGTTGAAGTTGCAGCGACACAACGTCGATCTGATCGTGAAGGGGCTCACGAATGACTGACGCCGCCTGGGGTGCCGATCACAGCACGGCAGGCCAGCTCCGCTCAGGCCTGCGGCTGGAGGTGGAGAACGTCAGTGTGGATTATCACGGAAGCGTTGCTCTGCACGGAGCCAGCCTGGTGCTACCTGCCGGCAGTATCTGTGGTCTGGTTGGCATGAATGGGGCTGGCAAATCCACCCTGTTCAAGGCCTTGATGGGCTTCATCCAACCCTCCTGCGGACGCATCCGCGTCAATGGACTGGGGGTTCAGGATGCGCAGCGCCAGCACGCCGTGGCCTACGTGCCCCAGAGCGAGATGGTCGACTGGGACTTCCCGGTGAGTGTGGAGAACGTCGTGATGATGGGGCGCTATGGCGCCATGAACCTGCTGCGCATCCCCCGTTCCTCCGACCATGCCGCCGTGCGTCATGCCCTCGAGCGTGTGGAGCTGTGGGCCCTGCGCCACCGCCAGATCGGTTCGCTCTCCGGCGGACAACGCAAGCGGGCCTTTCTGGCCCGTGCCCTCGCTCAGGGCGCCTCGGTGCTGCTGTTGGATGAACCCTTCAATGGGGTCGACATCCGCACCGAAAAACTGATCGTTGATCTGCTGCTGCAGTTCCGCCAGGAAGGTCGCTCGATCCTGATTTCGACGCACGACATGGCCCACGTGCGCAGCTTCTGCGATCAGGTGGTGCTGATCAACAAGACCGTGCTGGCCTACGGCGAAACATCCGAGGTGTTCACACCCGAGAATCTGGCCCGCACCTTCGGTGGCGAGGTGCCCGTGATGGGACCGGCCGCCACTGGTGGCGAGGGCTGCTGAGATGGATCTCGCCACCCTGTTGCTGGAGCCCCTGCGCCACGACTTCATGGTCAAGGCGCTGCTGGTGAGCCTGTTGGTGGCAAGCGTCTGCGGCATGCTCTCCTGCTTCATGACCCTCAAGGGCTGGGCCCTGATGGGGGATGCCGTATCCCACGCCGTGATGCCGGGCGTGGTGATCGCCTACGCCCTGGGGCTGCCCTACGCCCTCGGTGCCTTTGTGTTCGGTGTGGGCTCGGTGGCCTCGATCGGTTTCATCAAGCAGAAGACACGGGTGAAGGAGGACACGGTGATCGGCCTGGTATTCACCGGATTCTTTGCCCTGGGAATCACGCTGGTCTCGAAGGTGCGCAGCACGATCGATCTCACCCACATTCTCTTCGGCAACGTCCTGGGAATCTCGCCGGAGGACGTGACCCAGACCCTGGTGATCTCCCTGATCGTGCTGGCGGTGTTGCTGGTGTTCCGCCGCGATCTGGTGCTGTTCTGCTTCGATCCGACCCACGCCCGCTCGATCGGCATCCGCACCGGAGTGCTCCACTACCTGCTGCTGTCGATGCTGTCGCTGGCGGCGGTGGCCGGGCTGCAGACCGTGGGCATCATCCTGGTGGTGGCCATGCTCGTCACCCCTGGGGCCACCGCCTATCTGCTCACCGATCGATTCGACCGGATGTGCTGGCTGGCCATGGCCAGTGCCTCCCTGGCCAGCCTGCTGGGGATCTATGCCAGCTATTGGTTCGATGCCTCCACGGCCGGCTGCATCGTGCTGTGGCAGACAGGCCTCTTCCTGATGGCCCTGCTGTTCGCGCCTCGCCATGGACTGCTGGCCCACCGCCGCCACCAATCCCAGCCACGATGATGGCTCCTGAGTCTCTGGCAGATCAGCGCTGGCCCTGGTGGCCCCTGCTGCCCCTCTACCCCTACGGCCAACGTCGCACCCTGGTGCGAGAACTGATCGCCGATCAGGTGTGGAGCTTCGAGCAACTGCAGGGGATCTACTACGTGGCCGTGCCGATCCGGATGACGGTGCTGCGGCTGCAGCAGGGACTCCTGCTCTACGCGCCGGTGGCACCAACGCCAGAAGTACGGCGCCACCTGGCTGCCCTGGAGCAGATCCACGGACCGGTCTGCACGATCGTGCTGCCCACCAGCTCCGGCCTCGAGCACAAACTGCCGGTTCCGGCCATGGCCCGCGCCTTTCCCAAGGCGCAGGTGTGGGTCAGTTCAGGTCAGTGGAGCTTTCCGCTGAATCTGCCCCTGAGCTGGCTGGGATTTCCTGCCAGGCGCACCCACATCCTCGGCAGCGAGGGCTATCCCCATCCCGGTGAGCTGGAGTGGTGCAGCCTCGGTCCACTCAATCTCGGTCTGGGAACCTTCCAGGAGGTGGCCTGCCTGCACCGCGCCAGCGGCAGCGTGCTGATCACCGACGCCCTGGTGAGCATCGGGGACCAGCCACCGCAGCTGTTCGACGCCGACCCGACGCCACTGCTCTTCCACGCCCGTGAACGGGCTGAAGAGCCCCTGGTCGACAGCCCGGCCCAGCGGCAGCGCGGCTGGAAGCGGCTGGTGCTGTTCGCGTCCTACCTCAGGCCCGCCAGTGTGGCCGTACCGCCCCTGGCGCAGGTGCTCGGCCACAGCCTCGCGGCAGGTCTTCGCCAGAAGCGGGCCCACTTCGGCTTCTATCCCTTCCGCTGGCAGCCGGGCTGGGAGCAGGACTTCGAGACCCTGCGGGGCGGCCAGAGCCTGCAGGTTGCCCCGGTGCTGGAGCGGCTGGTATTTCCGCGCTGCCGTCAGGCGCTGGTGGACTGGCTGGTCCAGCTGGGCCGCTGGGGCGAGATGCGGTGGTTGATCCCTGCCCACTACGACGCCCCGGTGCCCTGCCACGGCTCCGATCTGGAAGGATTGGCCAGCCAGATTGAGCAGCGCAGCTGGGCACCGGATAGCGGCGGATGGGAAGTGCTCGCCAGCATCGACCGGCAATTGCTGCGCCTGGGGCTGGTTCCAGAAAATCCCTGATCTGGGATCAGAACTGTCAGTTCAGAGCTTCAGTTCGCCTGGGCAGGCTTCGTCGTCGTCGTCAAGGCCGCCGATGCCGATCAGGGAGGAATCCAGTTCCATGCGCTGCTCCATCTGGCGAAGGAAATAGCCCGTCATCATCGCGGAGGCCAGAAGACCGGCGAGATTGTCACGGCTGGCCTGGATCTTCACCTCAAACTGTTCACCCGGCAACATTCCGAGCAGACCCTGCACATTGTGGCGAATGATTTCCTGCATATCCGGGCTGGCCGAGCGCGCCACGCGCTGGAGCACATCCGGGGATTGTTCCTGCAGGTACTGAATCAGCGAATTGCTGCTGATCGCTTCGGTATCGGTCTTCAGGAACTCCGGGTTGAACATCTCCCTCCGGGGTGCTCTGGAACACGCCTGCACCCTAACCCAAGTGTTCGGTAGCACCATCGAGATCAGCGGACGGCAATCGCGGCAACGATCCGAAGCGTTGCAACGGCCAGTAACGCCACAGGGCCGAGCCGATCAGGCAGTCATCCGGCAAGCTTCCCCAGAGGTGGGAATCGAGGCTGCTGTTGCGGTTATCGCCCAGCACGAAATGATGTCCCGCAGGCACGGTGAGGGGTTCCAGGTCGTAATCGATCAGCTCAGGAGCCCAATCGAGGGAAACGGGTTCGCCGTTGCGCCAGAGGCGGCCCTGCCGCACCTCCACCCGATCGCCAGGTTCGGCCACGATCCGCTTGATCAGGGCAGCCCTGGGGTCATAACCCGCCGCGATCAGAGGGCTGGGGGGATGGAATACCACGATCGTGCCCAGGGGCAGGGGCAGATCCAGCCGGGCGCGCAGCTTCTCCACCAGCACCCGATCCTCCAGCTGCAGGGTGGGCAGCATCGAGCCGGAGGGAATCCAGCGCGGTTCCAGCACCCACCAACGCAGCAGCAGGGCCAGCACCAGCCACAGCAGCAGCGACTGCAACTGGCGCCGCACGGCCTGCCACCAGCTCGCGCCCTCGGCTGCCATCGGGGAGGTGGACTCGTTGCTCGGCATCGCGAGAATTCGGGGGCGGGCCGGCCGGTGAGGATGATCGGCCCATCTTGACCAACGGAGGCAACGCCAGTGGCGGCCGCGGCCCAGCGCAACCTGCAGGCGGCCCTCACCCTGCTGGCGGAGCTGCAGAGCGCTGGCCTGCAGCATCTGGTGTTGTGTCCCGGCAGCCGCTCCGGTCCTCTGGCAGTGGCCGCAGGGCTGCAACAGCAACGGGGCCTGTGGCTGCACACCGCGATCGACGAGCGCTCGGCAGCCTTCTTCGCCCTCGGATTAGGTCGTGCCGAGGGTCGGGCCGCCGCGGTGGTCACCACCTC
The DNA here is from genome assembly GCF_015840915.1 of Synechococcus sp. CBW1002. NCBI lineage: Bacteria > Bacillati > Cyanobacteriota > Cyanophyceae > Synechococcales > Synechococcaceae > Synechococcus > Synechococcus sp. CBW1002. The sequence continues at coordinate 3,072,603 of NZ_CP060398.1, read as the reverse complement.
CGGCACGGCGGTGGCGAATCTGCTGCCGGCCGTGGTGGAGGCCGACTACGGCGCCATCCCCCTGCTGCTGCTCACGGCCGACCGGCCCCTCGCCCTGAAGGGATGCGGTGCCAATCAGACCGTGAACCAGCAGGACTTCCTGCGGGCCAACTGCCGCTGGTATGGAGAAGGCCCGCCCGAGGGACTGGCCGATGCCAGCGAGACATCGCTGCGCAACCTGGCGTGGCAGGCCATGGCCGCCACCGCCGGATCCCCTGCTCCATCAGGACCGGTGCATCTGAATCTGCCCTTCAGCGAACCCCTGCACGGCAACGCCACCGACCTGCTGGCTCTGGCGGCGGCAAGCCTTCCAGAAACACCCAATCGAGCGTCTTCAGAGCTCCTCGATCCATCCGTTGCACACCCGTTCAATCCTGAGCCTCCTGATCAGCCCGTCAGGCAACGTGCCGAGCCCTTAGGACAACCTGCCCAGCCAGCGGCCACCCACTCCAGCCCTTTGGCCGGTTCACCTGGCGATGCACCCCACCTGGATCCCGACCTCCCCGGAGTGGTGGTGGCGGGACCCTGGCGCGGGCCGATGGCAGCCTTTCCTGCCTTCCTGGAGGCCCTGCGCCAGTGGCAACGGCGCAGCGGCTGGCCGGTGCTGGCCGATGCGCTCTCCAGCCTGCGTGGCTGTCCTGGTCTGGAACTGATCTGCAGCTACGACCTGCTGTTGTGCCACCCCGACCTGCTGCTGGGCCCGACCGATCTGGCCAGCCCTCAAGGGCAGCCCTTGCAGGTGCTGCGGCTGGGTCCACTGCCGGCCAGCCGACGGTTGCAGCAGTGGCTGGGCACTGGCCACCAGCGGCAGGTACTGATCAGCGAAGCGGAACCACGGCCCCTGGATCCGCTCGGCACCGGAGCCCTGCAGTGGGATGGGGGGTTGGTCTCCTGGCTGGCCTCCGCCCCACCGGCCTGGCGATCGGGCTCCCCGGCGCCCGACTGCCTGGCCCTGGGGAGGCAATGGCACCAGGCAGAACAGGCGATGCAGACGTGGCTGGATCAGAAGCTGCAGCCAGACCCTTCCGCCGGGCTCAACGAACCGGGCCTGGCCCGATGGTTGAGTCAGCGGCTGCCGGCCGATCTGCCGCTGCTTCTGGCCAACAGCAGCCCCGTGCGGGACTGGGAGAGCTTCGGGTCATCATGCGCCCCGCACCGCCCCGTGTTCTCCTTCCGCGGCGCCTCCGGCATCGACGGCACCCTCTCGCTCGCCTGCGGCATCGCCGAAGCCCTGGGGGCGGCGGTGCTGGTCTGCGGTGATCTGGCCCTGCTGCACGACTGCAACGGCTGGCTCTGGCAGCAGCAGCTGCGCGGCCGGCTCACGGTGCTGCTGATCGACAACGGCGGCGGCGGCATCTTCGAGCAGCTCTCGATTCGACCCAGCGACGAGGCACTGGTCGATTTCGAGCGTCTGTTCGCCATGCCGCAGGCGGTCGATCCTTGTGCCCTGGCCGCCGCCCACGGAGTCCCGGCCCGTTCGATCAACAGTTGGAGCACCCTGGAGGAAACCCTGGCCTGGGCCCTTCAACTCCCGATGGCCCTGGTGCGGCTGCGGACCGACCGCCGCGCCGATGCCAGCCGGCGCCAGCACTTGCGCACAATGGCGGCAGCACGACCCGATCCCTCTTGAGCACGCCCCCCCAGCCGGTGATCTGGCAGAGCACCGGGTCGTACGAGGACATCCGCTTCGAGATCAGTGAGGAGGGAATCGCCCGCATCACGATTGATCGTCCCCATAAACGCAACGCCTTCCGGCCCCGCACGGTGCAGGAGCTCTGCGACGCCTTTTCGCGGGTGCGCGACAACCCCCGCATCGGCGTGGTGCTGTTCACCGGTGCCGGTCCGGCGGCCGATGGCGGTTGGGCCTTCTGCGCCGGCGGCGACCAGAGCGTGCGGGGTGACGGCGGTTACCTGGATGAGACGGGCCTGCCCCGCCTCAATGTGCTCGACCTGCAGCGACTGATCCGCAGCCTGCCCAAGGTGGTGATTGCCCTGGTCGCCGGCTACGCCATCGGCGGCGGCCAGGTGCTGCATCTGCTCTGTGATCTGAGTCTGGCGGCGGAGAACGCGGTGTTCGGCCAGACCGGGCCCCGGGTCGGCAGCTTCGACGGCGGTTTCGGCGCCGGCTACCTGGCCCGGGTGGTGGGGCAACGCAAGGCCCGCGAGATCTGGTTTCTCTGCAGGCAATACAACGCCCAGGAGGCCCTGGCGATGGGGTTGGTGAATCAGGTGGTGCCCCTGGAGCAGTTGGAGGCCGAGGGAGTGAGCTGGGCCCGCCAGGTGCTGCGCCACAGCCCCACGGCGATCCGCTGCCTCAAGGCCGCCTTCAATGCCGAAACCGACGGGCTGGCGGGCCTGCAGGAACTGGCGGGTCAGGCCACCCATCTCTTCTACCGAACCGATGAGGGCCAGGAGGGTCGCAATGCCTTCCTTGAAAAACGCGAGCCCGACTTCTCCTCCTCAGCCTGGCTACCTTGAAGGTGGATCACTGCCATCGGATCTGCTCCAGCTCGTGCGCCCCGCCCACCGATCCGAACCGCTACCTGAACCGCTGTTGTGGTCATGGCCGATGCCGGACAAGCGGTTCCAGCCGTTCCAAAAGGCGGATCCCATCTGCCGCGGGCTGCGCCAGACCGCCCTGGCTGGACTGATCACCCTGGGGCTGGCAGCGGGAATGAGCGCTCCTGACGCCCATGCCAGCACTCAGACCAGTGCCGGCAGCCAGCTGGTTGACACCAAGCAGGGCGTGGCGGTGGCCACCCCAGCCTCAGACGAGGCCCCCGGTGGACGGGAGCTGGTGCTGGATCGCCGCCAGCGACGCCTGCTGGTGCTCGAGAACGGCCAGGAAATCCGGCGCTTTCCGGTGGCGGTCGGCATGCCGGGCTGGGAAACCCCCGTGGGCCGGTTCGAGGTGATGGAGCTGCGGACCAATCCGGTCTGGCAGCACCCGGCCAACGGCCGCCTGATTCCCCCCGGACCGGCCAACCCCCTCGGCAGCCGCTGGATCGGCTTCTACCGCGACTGCAAGGGCCGCCGCGGCTTCAACGGCCAGGAGCACCTGGTGGTGCAGGGGTGCGTCACCGCCGGCTTCCATGGCACGCCCAACCGCGCCAGCGTCGGGCAGGCGGTATCGCACGGCTGCGTTCGCCTGTACGACGAGCACGTGCAGGCGCTGTACAACCTGGTCCAGCTGGGAACCCCCGTCACGGTCCTGCCGTGACGGTGCCGAGCCGACAGGACTGACCAGGCTGAACGGGGCAGTCCGTTGGCATGGCTCTGTGGAAAGCGCCCGTAATATGCCGCCACCTCTGGCAGGATTTCGATGCGGGTGTTGTTCGCCGCCGCAGAATGCGCGCCCATGATCAAAGTGGGCGGCATGGGGGACGTAGTGGGCTCCCTGTCCCCTGCCCTGGCTGCGCTTGGCCATGACGTGCGTATCATCATGCCGGGTTACGGCAAGCTCTGGAGTCTTCTGTCAATTCCAGACGAACCGATCTGGCGTGGACACACGATGGGCACCGATTTCTCGGTGTTTGAAACCCGCCACCCCACCAACGGGCTGCCGATCTATCTGGTGGGTCATCCGGTGTTCGATCCGGAGCGGATCTATGGCGGTGAGGATGAGGATTGGCGCTTCACCTTCTTCGCCAGCGCCACCGCAGAATTCGCCTGGAACGGCGGTTGGAAGCCGCAGGTGCTGCACTGCCACGATTGGCACACCGGCATGATCCCGGTGTGGATGCATCAGGACCCCGAGATCAGCACGGTCTTCACCATCCACAACCTCAAGTACCAGGGTCCCTGGCGCTGGAAGCTGGAGCGGATGACCTGGTGCCCCTGGTACATGCAGGGCGATCACACCATGGCGGCGGCCCTGCTCTATGCCGATCGGGTGAATGCCGTCTCACCCACCTATGCGATTGAGATCCGCACCCCCCAGTACGGCGAACACCTCGACGGGCTGCTCAATTACATCAGCGGCAAGCTGCGCGGCATCCTCAATGGCATCGACACGGAAGACTGGAATCCGGCGACCGATCCCACCCTGCCGGCCACCTTCACGCCGGCCGATCTGAGCCCTCGGGCGCGCAACAAGCGGGCGCTCCAGGAACGCATGGGTCTCAGCCTGAACCCGCGCACCTACCTGATGGGCATGGTCAGCCGGCTGGTGGATCAGAAGGGGGTGGATCTGCTGCTGCAGGTGGCAGACCGGGTGCTCGCCTACACCGACAGCCAGATCGTGGTGCTCGGCACCGGCGATCGCGGCTATGAATCGGGCCTCTGGCAGATGGCGGCCCGTCATCCAGGCCGCTTCGCTGTGTTTCTCACCTACGACGATGCCCTGTCACGGCTGATCTACGGCGGCAGCGATGCCTTCCTGATGCCCAGCCGCTTCGAACCCTGCGGCATCAGCCAGATGCTGGCGATGCGCTACGGCTCGGTGCCGGTGGTGCGCCGGGTCGGCGGACTGGTGGATACCGTGCCGCCCCACGATCCGATTGCCGGCACGGGGACGGGCTTCTGCTTCGATCGCTACGAGCCGGTCGACTTCTTCACCTCGATCGTGCGCTCCTGGGAGGCCTACCGCCACCAGAGCAGCTGGGAGGAGTTGCAGCGCCGCGGCATGACCCAGGACATGAGCTGGAGCCGCTCCGCCCTCGAATACGACGTCATGTACCGCGATGTCTGCGGCGTCAAGGAACCCACCCCCCTGGCGGAGGACGTGGAGCGCTTCTCCCAGGGCCAGGATGCCGATCCCAGTCTGCGGGGTGGCCAGGCACCCGCTCCGGATGCCTCCCTGAGTCAGGAAGGGCGTGGCAGCCGCAATCCGCTCAACCTGCTGCGCCGCCGCCTCAATGGGTGAATGGGAACGGGGCGAACCGGTCACCCTGGAGTCTCGCCCCGCCAACACCTCCCCCCTGCCGGTTGTCTACGAAAGTCCGTGGCGGCTGCTGGGCCGCGACCTGACCGCCCTTGCGGCCAGCCTGCGGCTGTTGGCCCGGGAGCTCTTGAGGCGCAACAACAGCGGCGATCTGCCGCGACCGGGGCCCTGGCCCCGCGACCTTGCGCCCCTGTTCTGGCCGCTGGTTCTGGCGGTGACGCTGACGCTCAGCGGTCTGCTGGTCTGGACTCTGCAGCGCCGCCCAGCAGCGTCTCCGACTCCTGCTGCCCAGGGGGTGATCGACAGCACCCCGCTGGCCAGTGGTGCTGAAAGCCCAGGCACCCAAGCCCAGCTGCCCCCGAGCGAGCGCAACACAAACAGCCAGCAGGGCAGCGCGACGCTTGAGCAGGACAGCGGGACGATCAAGACCGCCAAGGGGACAGCAACAGCCAGCGGCATGGATCAAGCGCTGCCCCAATCGGAGGACATCACCGGATCCGCTGACCCGCAGCCCACGGACACCTCGACCAGGGACACCCCGACCACGGCCAGTCAGGCGGACAGCGGCTACATCGCCGATGGCGACGGTCTGATCGAAGGACCGGCCACCTGGCTGGAGCTGATCGAGCAGCCGAAACTCGGCAGCGTGATCCTGCGGCTGGATGCGCCCTACAGCCTGCTTCGGCCGGAACAACGGCAACAGCTGGCCGAGCGCTGGTGGGAGCGCGCCCAGAGCCAGGGGTTCGAACGCCTGGAGCTGCGCGACATCCATGGGCGCCTGCTGGGGCACTCCGCAAGGCTCGGATCCGGCATGATCCTGCTCGATCCTGGCCTGCTGCCCCCATGGCGATCCGCCTGAATGAACTGGAGGAGCTCTGGGGCGCGCCCCTGCGGGCAGCAGCGGAGCATCAGGACGTCCAGCCCGGGGCAGGGCTGACGGAGCTGCGCACGGAGCTGCGTATCGAACCCGATGCCATCTGCACCGACAGCCGCCGCCTCCAACCGGGAGATCTGTTCGTGCCCCTGGTGGGAGAGACCTTCGATGGCCATGCCTTCCTGGAGCAGGCCCTGGCCGGCGGCGGTGCTGCGGCAGCGATCGCCCAGGCCGATCGGCTCACGGAAGCCCAGCAGCAGCAAATGGCCGACCTCGGCCGCCCGCTCTGGCTCGTGCCGGACACGCTGCTGGCTTATCAGCAGCTGGGAAGGCTCTGGCGCGACCAACTGCGGGCTCCCGTGGTGGCCGTGACCGGCTCAGCCGGCAAGACCACCACCCGGGAGCTGATCCGCGCTTGCCTGGACTCCTTGGGGCCGGTGGTGGCGAGCAGCGGCAACGAGAACAACGACATCGGCGTGCCCCTCACCCTGCTCAAGGCCCGCACGTCCACCGCCGCCCTGGTGGTGGAAATGGGCATGCGCGGCCTGGGCGAGATCGAGCGGCTCAGCCAGTGCGCGGCTCCGGATGTGAGCGTGATCACCAACATCGGCACGGCCCACATCGGCCGCCTCGGCAGCCGGGAGGCGATCGCCCAGGCCAAGTGTGAAATCTGCCTCGGCCTCAAACCCGACGGCCTGCTGGTGATTCCGGCGGGGGATCCGCTGCTGGAGACGGCCCTGGCCAGGGTCTGGTCGGGAGAGGTCTGGCGGGTGGCCCTCAGCAACGATCCAGCCTCAGACACGCTTCCACCCGCTGATTGGATCGGTCATCTCAGCGACGATGGCAGACGCCTGGAGGTGCACCACAACGGCCGGATCGAGTCGGTGAGCCTGCCCCTGGAGGGACAACACAACGCCCGAAACCTGTTGCTGGCTCTGGCCGTCGCCGATCGGCTGGGCGTGGCACCCCAGGCCCTCACGGCTCTGGAGGTGGACGTGCCCGGCGGCCGCAACCGGCGGCGGCAGATGGGTGGCCTCACCGTGCTGGATGAGACCTACAACGCCTCGCCGGAGGCGGTACTGGCGGCCCTGGAGCTGCTGGCATCCCAACCGGGACGCCGGTTCGCCGTGCTCGGCACGATGCTGGAGCTGGGTGATCGCAGCCTGGACCTCCACCGTCAGGTGGCCGAACGCGCCGCGGCCCTGGGATTGGATGGACTGGTGATCGTGGATGGTGGCGCGGAAGGCGAGGCCATGCTCGAAGCGGCACGGTCTCTGCCCAGGCTGGCGCGCGTCTCTGAGGCGATTGAAGCGATGGATCCGCTACGGGGCTGGATCAACGCCGGCGATGTGGTGCTGCTCAAGGCGAGTCGGGGCGTGGCCCTGGAACGGCTGTTGCCGTGTCTGGAGCGGGAGAGCTGGAACTGATCGAAGCCTTCAGCCCGTTGTGAGCGCTCAACCCGGCTGACGACGAGAGGCGAGCAGCCGATCCATCTGGCAGGTGTTCCAGGTGGAGCCGCCCCAGCGCTCGCCGATCGCCGCTGCCAGGGCTGAGGCCACCAGCAGCCAGGGCAACAGCTGGGCATCACCCTGCAGGGTGAACACAAACACCCCACAGAACAACGGGGTGCGGCAGGCCCCGCTGAACAGCGCCGCCGCCGCCACCGCCGCCACCGCCGCCTGCTGATCGGCTGGCAGGGCCTGGATCCAGGGGGCGATCAGCACCGCACCGAGGCTCATGGTGTCGTGCATCAGGCCACCCGGTGCCCCCACGGAAATGCTGAGCAACGGACCCAGCAGACGGGGCAAGCCAGCCCAGACCGGCGAGGACGAGTCACCAGCCAGGCCCGGGCCGAGGGACAGGGAGCCATCGTTGAGGCTGAGACCACTGCTGGCGAGGGCCAGCAGGGCAAAGGCCGTGGCCAGCGCCAGGGCCGCCCGCCAGGGGTGGCTGCGCAGCAGGCCGGCCACCCAGGCGCTGCAGGGAATCAGCAAGCGCACGAACAGCACCCCGAGCAGACCCATCACCAGCGTGGTGAGCAGCAGGGTGGGCCAGAGGGCAGGAGGCAGAAGCCGCCCCAGGGGCAGCTGGGCCAGCGCCGCCAGCCGGGCCGGCTGAGCCTCTGAGGCGGAGCCGAAGGCCTCGGACAGCACCGTGCCGAGACCCGCCAGCAACAGGGTCGGGAAAACCAGCGGAAAACCCTTGACGGCGCTCAGCTCCTCGAGGCCATAGGCCACCCCCAGCAAGGGGGAGCGGAACGCGGTGCCAAGACCGGCCGCTCCTCCGATCGCCACCAGCAATGAGGTGGGCAGCAGGCGAAGTGGGGTGAGCCAGCGGCGCAGGCCCAAGAGGCAGGAGGCGCCCAGGGCGGCAGACGGGGATTCCGTCCCCACCGACAACCCAGCCAGATGGGTGAGGGCCAGGAGCGGCAGCCGTGCGAGCTGAACCCGCCAATCCAGGCTGGCCAGATACGCACCTTCGTCGCGGGAGTAGCTGCCGTCGGACGCCTCAGGGGCCGAGCGCTGCAGCAGCAGCAACCCCGTGAGGCCCCCACCTCGGCCCCTTGCCAGCGGACCCCAGGCCAGCCGCACGAACAGCAGCGTTCCCGCCAGGGTGATCAGCGGCAGCCAGAACGGCAGGGCCTCGGACCCGCCCAGGGGCCACAGCCGCTGCAGACGGAATCCCTGCGCCGACAGCCATTGATAGGGCTGCTCCGCCGCGGTGATCACCACGGCGGAGAGCAGCAACGAGAGCAGCAGGGGCAGGGAGAGCAACATGGTGAACCCCTGGCGATCAGGCCGGACCGGGCCAGTTCTCCTTGATCAGCTGGCGGGCCCGGCCGATTGCCAGGGCACCGCTGGGTACGTCCTTGGTCAGGGTGGAGCCGGCCCCCACCGTGACCCGTTCCCCGAGATTGATCGGGGCCACCAGCACCGAGTTCGCCCCGGTCTTGCTGCCGGCCCCGATCACGGTGCGGTGCTTGCGGAGGCCGTCGTAGTTGGCGGTGATCGTGCCGGCACCCACATTCACGCCGGAGCCGAGATCGGCATCGCCGATGTAGCTGAGGTGATTCACCTTCACCTCCGCCTCCAGCACGCTGTTCTTGATCTCCACGAAGTTGCCGACGCGGCAGCCAGCCGCCAGGTTGCTGCCGGCCCGGAGCTGGGCGAAGGGCCCGATCGCGCAGCCATCGGCGACAACGGCGCCGCGCACCACCGAGTGGAGCACCTCCACGCCACAACCGAGTTCGGAGTCTTCGATCAGGCAGCCTGGACCGATGCGGCAGCCATCGCCGATCACGCTGCTGCCCCGGAAATGGCATTGCGGTTCCACCACCACGTCGCGGCCGAAACGGCTGCCATCGCTGAGGGTGCAACTGGGTGGATCCACGAAGGTGACCCCCTCGGCCATCCAGTGGCGCCGCAGCCTGTCCTGGAGCACGGCTTCACACTGGCTGAGCTGCAGGCGGTCGTTGACGCCGTTGATCTCATCGGGATCGCTCACCTCCAGATGGAAGGCCGGCTGCAACAGAGCCACCGTGTCGGTGAGATAGAGCTCCCCCTGGTCGTTGTCTGAAGTGAGCAGGGGCAGCACCGCCGCCAGTTTTGGCCAGTCGAAGCAGTAGATGCCGCCATTGATCAGGTCGGTGTCTCGCTGGGCCGGGTTGCAATCGCGATGCTCCACGATGGCGCTCACCTGCCCCTCGGCATCGGCGAAGACGCGGCCGTATCCGGTGGGATCGTCGAGCCGGGCGGTGAGCAGGGTCACGGCAGCGCCGCTCTGGCAATGGCGGTCCAGCAGCTGCTCCAGGGTCTCCGGCTGTAGCAGCGGCACATCGCCGTTCAACACCAGCAGCTCGCCGCTGAAACCGGCCAGAGGCTCGAGCAACTGCTGAACGGCGTGGCCGGTGCCGTTCTGCGGCTGCTGCAGCACGTACTCCAGACCGGTCAGATGGCCCAGCTCCTGCTCAACCCGCTCGGCCTGGTGGCCAACAATCAGCAGCTGCCGCTCAGGCTCCAGGGTTCGGCAACTGCGCAGCACCCGCTCCACCAGGGTGGCGCCGGCCAGCGGCTGCAACACCTTGGGGCGGTCGCTCTTCATGCGGGTGCCCTTTCCGGCGGCCAGAACGGCAACGGCGAGCATCAGTGAAGGCGGCATCTGCGGCGGAATCTACCGGCGGTGACCCTCCAGGCCCCAGCGACGGCGCCAGGCACTGCTGGGTTCAGCGCCCGCCATGGCCTGCTCCAGCTGGCGACGCTGATGGATCGCGGCCGCCGTGGAGCACCCACTTGGATCGCGGTAGGGGTGACCGGCGCTGGTCGTGAGGTGCTCCCACTCCATCGGCGTGAGCGGCCGCAGCCTGTCGGATGGGGGCAGCGGCTCTGGACTGGCGGCCGTGCCCCCACTCCAGCGGCGGCGGCCAGAACCCGCGCCAGGCATCGCCGGATTCGGGGGCGAGGGGATCGTGCTCAACTGAAGACCAGCCCGACGCAGGGTCTGGCGCACGGCCGCCGCCGAGCAGTAACTCAGCCAGCGCCCCTGGGGGGCCAACAGGCTCGCCATCGCAACTAAGACCTCCTCCGTCCAGAGCTGCGGGCAATGGGCTGGCGAGAAGGCATCCATCAGCACCAGGTCACAGCGGCCGGCCAGCTCAACGGCCAGGCGAGGCAGGCTGCGGCGCGCATCGCCCCAGAGCATCGAACCGCGAAACACCGGATCCAGCGGTGGAGGATCCAGAACCGCCCGATCCAGAAGACCCGAACCCTGACAACCTGAATCCTGCGGGGCCAAAACCTGACCCACTTGGCGGTGAAGGGTCTGCAGCACTGCCAGGGTGGAGGGCAGCCACTGGGAGCGGAAGCCTGGGTCGGCCAGGGCAAGGGCGAGCGGTTCGGGATCCAGCTCCAGGCCCCACCAGCGCAGCCGCAGGCCTTGAGCTGCGGCGGCCTCGATCAGGGCGGCAGTGTTGGTGCCGGTGCCCACACAGCACTCGACCACCAGCAGTTCCCGGCCGGCCGGGAAACGCTTCAGATCGGCCGGCCCCACGAACTTGGCCAGGGCTTCGGCCAGGGCTCCCTCGGCGCTGTGGAACGCCTCACGGAAGGCGGTGCTGTAGAGGCTGAAGCTGCCGTCGGCCGTGCAACGGGACTGGAGAGCGCTGCTGGAAAGGCCGTGCAGGGAGCCGGCCGAGCGGTTCGTGGCTGAGGCGGCCACGGACCTCAGGCCCGCAGGCGAGCCAGATCGTCCCAGAAGCCGGGATAGGACACGGCTGCCGCCTCGGGCCGCGCCAGGCTGGTGGCACCCTCTGCCACCAACGACGCCACCGCCAGGCTCATGGCCACCCGGTGGTCGGTCTCGCTGTCCACGCCGGTGCCGCGCAGCACGGTGGGACCCGTGATCGCCAGGCCATCGGCGAACTCCTCCAGGCGAGCGCCCATGGCGCCGAGCTGGCGAGCCATCACCGCCAGCCGGTCAGTCTCCTTGACCCGCAGCTCTTCGGCATCGCGGATGCGGCTGACCCCCTCGGCAAAGCAGGCCGCGACGGCCAGCACCGGAATCTCATCCACCAGACGGGGAATCAGATCGCCGCCGATGTCGAACGCCTGCAGGGGCCCATGGCAGACGTGCAGATCCCCCACCGGCTCGCCCGCCACATCACGGGCATGGCGCACCTCGATGGCGGCACCCATCTGCTGCAACACCTCAAGAATGCCGGTGCGGCTGGGATTGAGTCCCACATTTTCGACCGTGAGCTCGGCTCCAGGGGTGATGGCGGCAGCCACCAGCCAGAAGGCCGCGGAGCTGATGTCGCCAGGCACCACCACGCTCTGCCCCCGCAGAGCCGGGCCTGGGGTCACGGTCACGTCGTTGGCGGCGGAGCCACCCACCACCAGGTGGGCGCCGAAGGCCCGCAGCATCCGTTCGCTGTGGTCGCGCGACTGGGCCGGTTCGATCACGGTGGTGGGACCCTCGGCGGTGAGGGCCGCCAGCAGGATGGCGCTCTTCACCTGGGCCGAGGCCACCGGGGTGTAGATGGTGGTGCCGCGTAAGGGCTGACCCAGCACCGCCAACGGCGCAAAGTTGCCACCCTTGCGGCCATGGATCTGGGCACCCATGCCGGCCAGGGGTTCCCCGACACGCCGCATCGGCCGACCCCGCAGGGAACGATCGCCGCTGAGTACGAAGTGGCGGCCGCAGCGACCCGCCAGCAGCCCCAGCATCAGCCGCATCGTGGTGCCGGAATTGCCGCACTCGAGCACATCGCCCGGTTCCTGAAGCCCATCCAGCCCCACCCCCTGCACCAGCACCGGCTGGCCGGCCTCGATCGGCGAGACCTCCACCCCCATGGCCCGCAGGCAATCGGCGGTGCTGAGCGGATCCTCGGCGGGCAGCAACCCCTCAATGCGGGTCTCCCCCTCGGCGATGGCGCCGAACAGCAGAGCCCGGTGGGAGATCGACTTGTCGCCCGGCACCCGCACCGTGCCCCGCAGGGAGCCTCCGGCCGGCAGGTGCAGCGGGGCTGGAATCGCGGCGGCGGAGGTCAAGGGAACCGGTCGGAGCGGGATCTTGATCCTATGGAGAGCCCGCTGCGGGCTTCCGCTGGGAGGGCTCAGCCGGGGTTGGGCTTGCCAGGGCACCGGGCGAGCAGGGCCGCTGCAGCCAGGATCAGGGCCACCAGCAGGGCCGACAGCAGCATCGCCGCCACGATCTGCCCCTGCTCCAGGGCAAAGGCGACGCCGAACGCCCCCACCACGCCGATCAGCCCAACGGGTCAGATCAGCCGATCAACCCAGCAGCAGGCCCTGCTCCTCCCCGATCGAAGCCTCGGCACTGCGCAGATCGAACAGCAGTTCAGCCAGAGTGAGGCGGCCCAGCTCCCGCTCCATGGCGCGGCGCAGGCGCTGCTCCAGGGCCGCCGCGACCCGATCGCTGGCCTTGGGCAGCTCCAGGGAGGCGGGGTCTTCGCTGGGGTCGGCGGAGACCGCCGCCAGAATGGCCGCCAGGGGGATTTCCTCTGTTGGCAGAGCCAGACGGAAACCGCCGCGGCGACCCCGGCGGGATTCGAGCAGCCCGGCGCGGCGCAGCCCCAGGAGCTGCTGCTCCAGCATCGGCGCGGGCAGCTCCAGAGCAGTCGCCAGGTCGGTGCTGGATCGCCAGACCTGCGGCGCCAGGGCCAGCTGCAACAGGGCCTTGAGGGCGTAGAGCCCACCTTTCTTCAGCATGGCTCTGGCCGCTGGGGCGTCATCGCAGGTTGGCCAGCCGCTCCAGCACGTGCTCGAGGGTGTACCCGAACAGGGCCGGATCGGGCTGGTTCTGGCCCACGTCCGCCAGCCCCAGCTCCTGCCAGCGGGCATCGAGGCGGGCCTCCAGCTCGGCAGGCCGGCGGAGTGGTTCACCCCAGGGATGGCGCTTCTCGGGGCCGATCTTGGTGGTGGCATCAATCGCCAGGCGGCCACCCAGACCCAGCCGCTCGCTGGCGAAATCAAGGCTGTCGAACGGGGTGTTCTCCAGCACGAACAGATCCCGCTGGGGATCCACCTGGGCACTGATCGCCCAGATCACCTGGCGGGGATCGCGGATGTTGATGCTCTGATCCACCACCACCACGAACTTCGTGTAAGTGAACTGCGGCAGAGCACTCCAGAAGGCCATGGCGGCACGCCTGGCCTGGCCGGGATAGGCCTTGTCGATGGCGATCACGGCCAGCTTGTAGCTGAGGCCCTCCATCGGCAGGAAGAAATCGACGATCTCCGGGATCTGCTGCCGCAGGATCGGGGTGTAGATGCGGTTGAGGGCGATGGCCAGCATCGCGTCCTCCTTGGGGGGCCGGCCGCTGAAGGTGGTGAAGTAGATCGGGTCGCGCCGCTGGGTGACGCACTGAAACCGCACCAGCGGTGAGGCCTCGACACCGCCGTAGAAGCCCATGTGGTCGCCGAACGGGCCATCGGCCAGCTCCTCGCCGGGAGTGATCGTGCCCTCCAGCACCAGCTCACTGTGGCTGGGAACTTCCAGATTCACCGTCTTGCACTTGGCCAATCGCACGCCCTCACCGGCGTAGAGGCCGGCAAACAACCACTCGCTCAACTGCACCGGGATCGGCGTCGCCGCCGCCATCACCAGCAAGGGGTGCACCCCGATGGCGATCGCGATCTCCAGCGGCTTGCCCAGCGCCGCCGCCTTGCGCAGGTGGCGAGCGCCGCCCCGCACACTCAGCCAATGCACCGTCATCGTGTTGATCGACTGACGCTGCAGGCGGTAGACGCCCACGTTGGGGGTCCCCGTTTCCGGGTCCTTGGTGATCACCAGACCCAGGGTGATGATGCCGCCGGCATCGCCCGGCCAGGGCCGCAACAGGGGCAGGGCATCGAGATTCACCTGGTCCCCCTTGAACACCTGCTGGTGGCAGGGGGGGGTGAGGTCGAGATCGGGGCGGGCCTTGACCAGATCCCAGAGCAGGCCGCCGAACCTGGCTGCTTCCTGCAGCCCCTTGGGGGGGCGAGGCTGTTGCAGCAGGGCCAGCCGCTCGCCGAGAGCCTCGAGCTCCTCGGGTCGCTCCATGCCCATGCTCCACAACACCCGCTCCTGGGTGCCGAGCAGGTTCACGGCCACCGGCATCGTGCTGCCGATCACGTTCTCGAACAGCAGCGCCGGCCCGCCAGCGCTCAGCACCCGATCGGCGATGGCCGCCAGCTCCAGATCGGGATCCACCGGGGCGGTGATGCGGCGCAGCTGACCGCGCTGCTCCAGCAGGGTGAGATACCCGCGCAGATCACGGCGGGAGGCGCCGTTGAAACCCCGGAATGAACCCGCGTCCACCGTAGGCCCGCCAGCCTGAACGCCGATGCTCCGCACCATCACCAATCCCTTGCGGTGCCTACTGTGACGCACCCCTGTGGCGACCGCGGCCGTGCTCCTGTCCTATTTCCATACCTCCGAATGCGTCCCCCCGGTGACGTCCGTGGCGGAAGGCGGCCCGGATGCCGCGGTGGTGATCGATGTGCTGCGAGCCACCACCACGATCGCCTGGTCCCTGAAGAACGGCGCCGAAGCGATCCAGGCCTTCGCCGACCTGACGGAACTGAACACCGCCGCCGCCGCCTGGCCCGCCGAACATCGCCTCAAGGCCGGCGAGCGCGGCGGCAAGCGGGTGGAGGGCTACGACCTGGGCAATTCGCCCCTGGCCGTGGTGCCGAAGCTGGTGGCCGGCAAACGCATCTTCATGAGCACCACCAACGGCACCCGCTCCCTGGCGGCGGTGCAGGCGGTGCCCCAGCTGCTCACGGCCTGCCTGCCCAACCGCAGCGCCGTGGCCCGGCGACTGGTGGAGACCGGCGCTGAGCGGGTCTGGATCGTGGGCAGCGGTTGGGAGGGGGATTACTCCCTGGAAGACAGCCTCGCGGCCGGCGCGGTGGCCTCGGCCGCCATGGAGATGGCGGTGGCCCCCCACGTTGGCGTGCGCTGCGGCAATGACGAAATGCTCGCCGCTCTGGCCCTCTGGCAGCAGTGGCGCCACGACACCGAAACCTGCCTGCGTGCCGCCAGCCACGGCCAGCGGCTGATCGGGCTTGGCAACCACGACGAAGACTTCGCCTGCTGCGCCGCCGTGGACACCCTGACGATCGTGCCGCGGCAGAGCGCTCCAGGGGTGCTGGAAGCCAGCTGAACCGGCCCTTTTCGGTGGAGAGAGCGGCGGGCTGGAAGGGGCTGGGCATGTCCCTTACAGTTCGCCGGTCGTGACGGGATGACGGGTGAGCAGTTTTCTGGCGGCAGCACTGCAACTCACCAGCACTCCGGATCCTGACGCCAATCTCGCGGCTGCCGAGGAGCAGATCGAACTGGCGGCCCGCCGTGGCGCTGAGCTGGTGGGGCTGCCCGAGAACTTCGCCTTCATGGGAGAAGACAGCACCCGGATCGACCTGGCCGCCGACCTGGCCGAGCGCTGCAGCCGCTTCCTGGTCACCATGGCGCGCCGCTACCAGGTGACCCTGCTCGGTGGCGGTTTTCCCGTGCCGGCCGGTCCTGGTCACACCTTCAACCGGGCCGAGCTGGTGGGCAAGGAAGGACAGCTTCTGGCACGTTACGACAAGATCCATCTGTTCGATGTCGACCTGCCGGACGGCATCACCTACCGCGAGTCGGCCACGGTGCAGCCCGGCCAGCAGCTGCCCCCCGTGGTGGATGTGCCCGGCCTCTGCAGGATCGGTCTGTCGATCTGCTACGACGTGCGCTTTCCGGAGCTCTATCGCCACCTGGCCCAGGCGGGAGCCGAACTGCTGATGATCCCGGCGGCCTTCACCGCCTTCACCGGCAAGGATCACTGGCAGGTGCTGCTCCAGGCCCGGGCGATCGAAAACACCGCCTATGTGGTGGCCCCGGCCCAGACCGGCCTTCACTACGACCGGCGTCAGACCCATGGCCATGCGCTGGTGATCGATCCCTGGGGCACGGTGCTGGCCGACGCGGGCGTGGCCCCCGGCCTGGCCGTGGCACCGGTGGATCGGGATCACGAAGGCCGGGTCAGGGCTCAGATGCCGAGCCTTCAGCACCGCCAACCGGCGTTGTTCTGACCGGTATGCCGTTCTTTCGCATGCCCCTGTTTCGGATGACGCTCAAGCGCCTGCCGCTGTTCCTTGCCCCACTGCTGCTGGCGTTCGCCGCGCTTCCCGCGTGGGCTGCCAGCACCCTTGGCGCCTGGCGCATCACCCGCGAGGGCATTCTTGAGCTGCGCACGACCCCGGGCGTTCAGATCCAGGCCTTCTTCGAGGAGGGATCCGGGGGGCGCGGCCCCCGGATCTGGGTGGATCTGCCCGGCGCCCCCCAGCGCAGCCGCTCGATCAGCGGTGGCGGAGCGATTCGAGAAGTACGGATCGGAAAGCCCGATCCCGGAACCACGCGACTCGTGGTCGAGTTTCAGCCAGGCACCCGTCTCGACCCCCGCCAGCTGAGACTGGTCGGCACCTCCCGCGACCGCTGGCGCATGGATCTGCCGGGGCTTCCGAGGCGCTCGGCAGTCGCCATGGGCGAGGGCGATATCAACGCTGCCACGGTGGCCAGCGCCGGATGGACCAGAGGTGGCGGCAATTTCAGTTCGGCCACCACACCACTGTCAGCCGATGGCCTGCCAGTGGTGCCGAGAGGCCGCTTCAAGGTCGTGATCGATCCAGGCCATGGCGGCCCCGATCCAGGTGCGGTCGGGATCGGTGGATTGCGTGAAACCAACGTGGTGCTTGATGTGGGGCTGCAGGTGGCCCAGCTGCTCCAGGCCAGAGGCGTGCAGGTTCTGATGACCCGCACTTCCGAGGTGGACGTCGACCTGCCCCCGCGGGTGTCCCTGGCCAACAGCAACCGCGCCGATGTGTTCGTGAGCATCCATGCGAACGCTCTGAGCATGGCGCGGCCGGACGTGAACGGAATCGAGACGTTCTATTTCCAGGGCAGCAATTCCAGACAGCTGGCCGCGTCTCTGCAGCGGCAGATGCTGGCGATCTCTCCCGGCACTCCGGATCGGGGTGTCCGCACCGGGCGCTTCTACGTGATCCGCCGCACCGTGATGCCGGCCTCCCTGGTGGAGATGGGATTCGTGACCGGCAGGATCGACGCCCCCCGCCTGGCCGATCCGAACTTCCGCCGCCGCATGGCCCTGGCCCTGGCGACCGGAATCCTCGAGTACCTGCAACGCTCTTGAGCCTTCTCATCGGCCTGTTCGACAGTGGTCTCGGTGGTCTGACCGTGCTGCGCCAGATCCAGGCGCTCTACCCCCATTCCCCCTGCCTCTACCTCGGGGATACCGCCCGGGTTCCCTATGGCGAGCGCACCCCTGACGACATCCGCGCCATCGCCGCTGAGGTGGTGCACTGGCTGCGGCTGCAGGGGGTGGGTGTGCTGGTGATGGCCTGCAACACCTCCAATGCCCTGGCCCTGGATGTGGCCGTGGCCGAAGCAGGTGTGCCAGTGGTGGGCCTGATCGACAGTGTCGCCAGCGAACTCTGCAGCGACCGGATCGGGGTACTCGCCACCCCAGCCACGGCGGCCAGCGCGGCCTATGGCCGAGCGATCCATGCCTGCCGTCCGACGGCCCGGGTGATCGAGGTGGGCTGCCCGGCCTTCGTGCCCCTGATCGAAGCGGGCAATCTGGAGGATCCGGCCCTGGAAGAGGCGGCTCGGGGGTACCTCCAGCCGATGATCGCCGGCGAGGTGGACACGATCGTGCTGGGCTGCACCCACTACCCCCTGCTGCGCCCCTTGCTGCGCCGGCTGCTGCCTCAAGGGGTTCGCCTGGTCGATCCGGCCCAGGCTGCCGCCCGGCGTCTCGGGCCCCTGCTCGGCAACCTGGGCGATTCGCCGGAAGTGGACCTGGAGGACGATCCGATCGACCCGCCGAGGCTGCTCTACCGCTACTGCGTCACCGGCTCGGCCAGTGGCTTCGCCAAGGCCGCGACCCGTTGGCTGGAGCGGCGGCCACGGGTGGAGACCGTGGAGCTCCGGACGCCCTCCTGATCCTTCTAGGATCGGCTCACCAGGGAGGTGTCGTGGCCACGGTTGCAGAACTTCTTCAGCCGGTCGAGGCCGATCTCGACGCCTTGCTTGCCGATCTGCGCAGCCTGATCGGAGCCGGTCATCCGATCCTTCAGGCAGCTGCTGAGCACCTGTTCGCCGCCGGCGGCAAGCGCCTGAGGCCTGGCATCGTGTTGCTGCTCTCGCGGGCCATCGATCCTGATGGGACCCTCGGTTCCCGCCATCGGCGTCTGGCCGAGATCACCGAGATGATCCACACCGCCTCCCTGGTGCATGACGACGTGGTGGATGAAGCCTCCACCCGCCGTGGTGTGGCCACCGTGCACAGCCGCTTCAACTATCGGGTGGCGGTGCTGGCAGGGGATTTCCTCTTCGCCCAGGCCAGCTGGCATCTGGCCAACCTCGACGACCTCGAGGTGGTGAAACTGCTCAGCCGGGTGATCATGGACCTGGCGGACGGGGAAGTACGCCAGGGCCTGTTCCGCTACGACACCGGCCAGAGCTTCGAGACCTACCTCGAAAAGAGCTACTGCAAGACCGCTTCCCTGATCGCCAACAGCGCCCGCTCTGCCGGCGTGCTGGCGGAACTGCCGCAACCACGCCTGGAAGATCTCTATCGCTTCGGTCGTCAGCTGGGCCTGGCCTTCCAGGTGGTGGACGACATCCTCGATTTCACCGGCAGCGACCAGCAGCTCGGCAAGCCCGCCGCCAGCGACCTGGCCGCCGGCTACCTCACGGCTCCGGTGCTCTACGCCCTGGAGGAGAAGCCAGCTCTGGCTGGGCTGATCGAGCGGGAATTCTGTGAAGCGGGCGATCTTGACCAGGCCCTGGCTCTGGTGCGGGGCTGCGAGGCCATTCCCCGTTCCCGTGCCCTGGCCGAACAGTTCAGCCGCGAAGCCCATGAAGCCCTGCAGTGGCTGCCGGCCTCCGAAGCCAGCACCGCCCTGCTGGCCCTGCCGGAGTTTGTGCTGAGCCGTCTGTACTGAGACCGGGCCGGTGCATCCTGGGTTGGCTGACGCCGCAGAATCACGGACCTAGAACGCAGGCAGCTGCACTCCACCTCATGGGCCTGCCGTCGTTCTCGCTCCGGAGCCTTCCGCTGGCTGCCACCACCGCAGCCGCCGCCCTGGTGATGGTCTGCGCATCCCCTGGGGTCGCCCAGCAGATGGACGCCAGCCAGGTGCGAGCCGCCAACCTGGCCCGGATGGAGGCGGAACGCATCAACGGCGGGCTGAGCCGCTACACCACAGCTGCATGCATGCACCAGCGCGGCGGCGGCGACTGCATGATCCAACGCACGGATCAGGGTTATCTGTTCGAATTTCTGGGGGGCGTGCCCGGCTGGCAAACCATGAACAAGCCCGCCACCATTCAGACGACGATTCTAATCTCGCCTGACGGCCGTGACATTCGCCAGGTGGACTACAACGGCACTCCCCGTTAACCGTGACCCAGAACCCGCTCGACTCTGACGCCACTGCTTCCGCCGTCTCCCCGGACGGCCCCGACGCCCCACCCGATCCGGAGCTGATCCTGCGGTCGATGGGCCACCAGTTAAAGCAGGGGCGGGAAGCACGGGGACTGACCACATCGGCGCTGGCCGAAGAGCTTTATATGCGGGCCGAACAGGTGGAGGCCCTGGAGGCAGGCGACCGCGCCCATCTTCCAGAGATGGTGTATGTGATCGCCCAGGCGCGGCGCATCGCCAAGCGCCTCGGACTTGATGCCAACGGCGTGATTGAGCCCCTGCTCGACATCCGGCCCGGGGCTCACCACCCGGCTGGATCCATCAGGTCCGCCACCGTCGAGCCCCAGCGCCCGCTCACCCCCTCCTCAAGCGCAGCGCCGCCGGTCCAGGCCCGGCCTGCCACGCAAAGCTCCACCTCAGCCGCGGTCCCGGGGTTGACCTCCACAAAGCTGGTGGGTCCCACGCCAGTTGCCGGCTCTCCATGGGTCGGGCGGCTTTTTCCCCTGGCGGTGCTGCTGCTGGCCCTGCTGGGGGCTGGCCTGGCCTGGCAGCGCTGGGGCAGCGGTGGCTTCAAGGGTGGCGATGCGATACCGGCCGCAGGCAGCGGCTCCCAGCCAGCGGATCAAGCCAAAGCCAGCAGCACCAGCCTGCAGCTGAGCAGCCGCGAACCCACCTGGCTTGAAGTGAAAGACGACAAAGGCAACAGCCTGTACCGCGGGCTGTTCAAGGGCTCGAGCCGGTTCTCCCTGGGCGAGGGCCTGGAGGTGCTGGCCGGCCGGCCGGATCTGCTGATGGTGGAGCGCGCCGGCCAGACCGCCGAGCCATTGGGCCGCATCAACGATGTGCTCTGGTATCGCTTCTCAGCCGAAGGCCAACGCCTCGAAGACCCCTCCTGACGCCAGATCCACCCTCAAGGCTCACGAGAGCTCGATCGTCTGCTCGGGCCCGTCAGGGTCGCTGGCTCAGCCCCTGCCGGGCCACGATCCATCGGATCCTTGGCCTGCTTCTGGCCGGAATGCTCAGCATCGGCCTGGCGAGCTGGGCCGGCGACGCGCCTCCCCAGGGCGGGTCATCCCCGCCGGACGGAGTGTCCAGCTACGACCTGGCCCAGCAGGCGGCATTCAACCGGCCGGCCTTCTACCCGGTGGATCAACGGCTGGATCCGGAGCTGTTTCGATCCAATGGCGACTGGATCGGTCGGCTGATCCTGCCGGAGGCCCGCCCTGGCACCGCCGGCGTCGAGACCGCCAGCGGCGGGGCCGACGACGACTGGGTCTGGATCCAGCTGGAACAGACCCCCGCCAGCTTCCGCCGGCTGCAGGGCCAGACCCTGCGACTGACCTGGCGGGACACCCCCCGACTGCGGGCACTGGTGGAGGCCGTCCGCACCGACATCCACCTCGGCGCGGCTGCCGATCGGGCCGAGGTCGCCGGCAATGTGGTGCCGCGCCGCCTGGATGGACGCCGCCGGGTCGGTCCGCTGCAGAGCCTGGCGGGGTCACGGCCCAACGACGATCTGCAGGTGCGCCTGGAGCAGGTGGAGGTTGTGGCCGGAACACCGCCAACCCTGACCATCGGGCGGCCACCGCTGCAGATCACCGGTCGCTGGGTGGCGCTGGTGCGGATCGTGAAGCAGAGCGGACCCAACGGCGAGAGCCTGCTCGTGCGGCATTTCAACCGCCGTAGCGGCAGATTTGATGGCCCCGAGCAGACCGTGCGCCTGCCCCAGCAGCCCCGGGATCGCAACGGCCGTTGGCTGTCGACCCCCAGGGGGCTGGCAGGCAGCCCGGCCGGTTCGGATGGCTGGTACCTCTACGGAGCCCAGGACGCCAACGGGCTGTTCACCGTGCAGGCCCTGGAGCCCCGCCAGCTGATCCGCCCCGGCGCCGATCAACAGGTGCCGGGCCTGAATGCGGGGCTTCGGTATCTGCGCGAGGGGAACTGGCTCCACACTCCGGAGCGGCGCGGCAGCCTCGGGCGGATCCTGCTGCAGGGCTCTTCTGATGCCATGGGCGTAGCGGCGACCACGGGCGGGGCAACAGCCACGGGGACCGCTGAAACGATTGGCCCTGCCTGGACGCTCGGCCGCCGCGCCCTGGTGCTCCACCTGTTCGGCGGCATCGGTGGCCCCGGCGGAGAGGCGCGGGGCAGCACCACGATCACGGGCCACTTCGCCCTCGGTGAGGCCAGCGTGGTGGAAGACCCCTTCACGGGCCAGCCGCGCCTGGCGATCCGCTACCACCAGATCTACGCCAACAACCCCAACGGCATCGTCGCCGGCACCCAGGACTGGTCGGCCTACATGGGCAATCTGCAGCGGGGCTGGCTGGGTAGCCGCCCTGTCTCGGATGTGCTGATTCCCGAGGACACCTTCAGTGAGCTGCGCATCGGCGGCACCCGGCTGTCCCTGCTGGATGAACTGGGGCTTCAGGCGGAAGTGCTGATGGCCCGCTACCGCAGCGGCGACGGCACCGGTCTCTCGAGCGTCACTCCGGCCACCTCCTGCGTGCAGGACTCCAGCCAGGCGCTCTATGCCGCCCTGCGCCGACTGCGCACCCAGGTGCAGGCGGATCCGGCCCTGCTCGCCTGGCTGAAGGCCCATCCCGACGACCCCAGCAGCCGGGTGTTCCGCCAGCAGCAGGAGCTGGCCGATGACCTGGATCGGTTGCTCACCCCCCTGGGGATGGCCCGCTCCGACTGGCAGGGCAATGCTGAACGGGTCGAGGTCGCGATCAGTCGTGCCGGCCTCACGGGTGCCGAGGCCACATCGTTCCGGCGCGGCCAATCGGTGACGGACATCCTGCTGAGCTGGCGGTCGCTGCTGCCGCGCGGTGCCCACGACGCCATGGCCAGCGTGTTTCTGCGCCATGGCTCACCGCTGCTGCTGCTGCGCACCAACCAGGTGGCCGGCGGCGATCCCAGCCTCGAACCCCTGGCCCCGACCCTGCTGCTGGGCCGGATCCCCCCCCTGGCGACCCTGCTGAGCCGCATCGCCTCGGCCCTGCTCACCCCCCTGACGCCCACCGGAGTGACGCTCACGGCGGTCCTGCTGGTGGGCTACTGCGCAGTGGCGCTGGCCTGCGGACGGCGTAACGGCTTCCTGCCCCGCCACTGGCGCTGGCCGAAGCCACTGCCGGGGCTGGTCTCCAGCCTGGCCCTGCTGCCGATGCCGGCGATCGGCGAGGAACTGCTGTTCCGGGTGGCCCTGCTGCCCCAGCCCGATTCCGGCGCGTCTCTCGCCACAGGCCTGGCCTGGGGAGCCCTCTCCACCGGCCTGTTCGTGCTGTATCACCCCCTGGCGGCGGCTCTTTGGTACCCAGCGGCGCGCAGGGTCTTCAGCGACGGCCGTTTCCTGAGCCAATGCCTGGGGCTGGCCGTGGTCTGCCTGGTGGCCTACGCCGCCACCGGATCCCTGTGGCCACCGGTGCTGATCCATTGGCTGGCCGTGAGCCTGTGGCTGGGCCCCCTGGAAGGCCGCCTAAGATTCGACACCAGGCCAGTCGAGGCCGCGGAAGCAGCCCCTGCCCCAGTGCGATCACGGTGAACCAAGGCAGCTCCACAACCGCCGACCCTTCACCAGACGCGGGAGCCGACGGGGGCATTCCGATCCCGTCTGATGAAGCCGGCCGACTGCGGGCCCTGCGGCGCTACCAGATCCTCGACCAGCCACCCAGTCAGGCTTTCGACCAGATCACCCAGCTCACCAGCCAGCTGTTCGGCGTTCCGATCGCCGTGATCTCGCTGGTGGATGAGGATCGCCAGTGGTTTCTGTCGCGCACCGGGCTGGAGGCGCGGCAGACGGACCGCCAGGTGGCCGCTCCAAGGTTCTCGACTTCGAAGACGTGATCAAGATGGATCTGCGCTATCAGGAGAACTGGAGCCTGGCCTATGACCTCAAGCTGATCGTGCGCACCTTCCTGGTGATCTTCAGCAAGCGTTCCGGAGCCGCCTGATCCATGGCTCTACCAGGCCCCGGCGGCGATCGCGAGCGTCGCTTCGCCAGCCACCTCGATGTCATTGCTGAGCTGCTCGACTGGTTCGAGCAACAACAGCCCGCCGGGGTGGATCCCATGGTGTGGATCCAGGCACAGACAGCCCTGGTGGAGGCCTTCACCAATGCGGTGCGTCACGCCCATGCCACCCTCCTGCCGCCACCGGAGGTGGTGGTGCGCCTGGATTGCACTAGCGGCACCCTACGGCTCTGCATCCACGATCAGGGCGATCCGTTTGACATGGAAGCGGCCTGGAGCGAACCGGAGGAGGGGGCCGACTCTGATGATGGCTCAGAGGATCTTCCCAGCCTCGATGACGACGGCCTGCCGATCCTGCCGATGCGGGATGCTCACTGGGGCCTGATCATGCTGCGCAAACTGCAGCAGGATTTCGGCTGGTCCATCCGCTACGACGGACTTCCCGACGGCGGCAATGTGCTGGTGCTGGAGCACCCCCTGGACTGAGACTGCCTGCGATGACGAACGCCTGGGCTGAGAACGCCTGAGCTCAGCCCCGGTGAGCTGAATGCCCTGAATTGGCATCGGGACCAGCCGGTGGAGCGAACAGATCAACGCGGAACCAGTCTGGCCGGCCACAGGCCTCTGGATGCAGCCAGGTCCAGCGTGTCCAGAGTTCCAGAAAGAGGTTGGTGTCCTGCGGACCCCTGGCCCAGCCATAGCCCACGGAATCACCCCAGACCACCGGAGGTCGACCGGCGTAGACGTGGCGCCCCCGAGCGGCTCCAACTTCGCTCACATGCAGGATCGGACTGCCCTGGTAAGTGAACACCGGGCGCTTCTGCCGAACCCGCTCCGGATCCGGCACCCGGAACCACACCTTCTTGCTGTGCTGCAGATACCAGAAACGCCAGGAACAGGCGGGCGACACCCGATCATGATGGGTGGTGAAGAGTGTGCCGCGCACCTGCAGATCAGGAGGAGCCGAGGGCAGCTTCACAGCGCGAAGAGGGAAAAACGACGTCGGGCCCAGCCCGCAGGACCCGACCATCATCAGAGCGGCCAGCTGTGGCAGGAGCCGCGACAGAGAACGCTCAGGACAGATGGACCTGCTCCAGGGACGTCAGGCACACCACGCCGGCAGGGTAAGCCGTGCAGGCGGATCCCGGTGGCACCAGAACGTGCACGTGGCAGCCAGCCGCCAGGGCCGAGCGACAACCGGCCTGGGAGTCTTCAAAGGCCCAGCAGTCGCCTGGGTTCACCCCCAGGCGTTGGGCAGCCAGCTGGAAGATGTCCGGTGCCGGTTTGCCCTGGCGCAGCTCCGGATCGTCCCCATACACCCGCTCCACAATCAGTGAGAGCCAGGGATGGGGAGCGGCCTTGATCGCCACAGAGGCCTCTGCACTGCTGGTGGCCAGGGCCATGGGGATGCCGAGCTGGTGGCAGCGTTGCACCAGTTCGGGGGCACCGGGCATCGGCAGGGCCTGGCCCAGCAGGGCTTCCGCAATCGGCTGGCGCACCGCCAGCAAAGCCTCCACACTCACAGACCCCGGCAGCAAGCTCCGCACCTGCTCCGCGCAATCGGGGCGCCGCCGACCCCGCAGATCGAGCAGCTGGGCCTCGGTGAGATCCCCACCGAAATGGCAGGCCGCCTCGCGCCAGGCCCGGCCGTGCAGGGGCTCGGTATCGAGCAGGAGACCATCCAGGTCGAACAGGCAGGCGGCAGGGGGAGGCATCAGCGCATCCTCGCGCCTGAGGATGCTTCACTGCAGCCGCATCACCACAGCCGCAGCCCCGCAGCCTCCCGCAGCCGCAGCCTGGACCTGCACACTTGAACAAGCGTGTCACCCCACAGCCGCCGTCCGGGGCGCCTCGCTTGAATGCCATCTGGCCGGCAGGTTGGTTGCGATGGGCGAAACCACGATCGAATCCGTGCTCCAGGAGGGGCGGGTGTTCGCGCCGCCAGCGGAGCTGGCCGCTTCCGCCGCCATCGGCAGCATGGAGGCCTACGAGGCCCTGGTGGCACGCATCGAAGCCGATCCCGATGCCTTCTGGGGTGAGCAGGCACGCCAGCACCTGCACTGGTTCGAGCCCTTCGACACGGTGCTCGACTGGAGCAACCCTCCCTTCGCCCGCTGGTTTGAGGGGGGCACCACAAACCTCAGCTTCAACTGCCTCGATCGGCACCTGGAGGGCCCCCGAGCCGACAAGACAGCCCTGATCTGGGAGGGAGAGCCCGGCGATGAGCGGCGCTTCACCTACCGGCAGCTGCACGCCGCGGTGTGCCAGGCGGCCAATGCGCTCAAGGCGCTCGGCATCGGCAAGGGCGATCTGGTGGCCCTGTACATGCCGATGGTGCCGGAGGCGGCGATCGCCATGCTGGCCTGCGCCCGCATCGGCGCCCCCCATTCGGTGGTGTTCGGCGGCTTCTCCGCCGATGCCCTGCGGGATCGGCTCAACGATGGCGCCGCCAAGGCGGTGATCACCGCCGATGGCGGCTTCCGCAAGGACAAGGCCGTAGCCCTCAAGCCAGCGGTGGATCAGGCCCTGGCCGGTGGCGCCTGCCCGAGCGTGGAACAGGTGCTGGTGGTGCAGCGCACCAACCAGGAGGTGGCGATGACCTCCGGCCGCGATCAGTGGTGGCACGAGCTGGTCGAGGGCCAGAGCAGCGATTGCCCCGCTGAGCCGATGGCCAGTGAAGACCGCCTGTTCGTGCTCTACACCTCAGGATCCACGGGCAAACCGAAAGGGGTGGTGCACACCACCGCCGGCTACAACCTCTGGGCCCATCTCACCTTCCAGTGGATCTTTGATCTGCGCGAGCACGACATCCATTGGTGCACGGCGGATGTGGGCTGGATCACAGGCCATACCTACATCGTCTACGGCCCCCTTTCCAATGGCGCCACCACCGTGATGTACGAGGGCGCACCACGGCCCTCCAAACCGGGAGCCTTCTGGGAGGTGATCCAGAAGCACAGGGTGACGATCTTCTACACCGCACCCACCGCCATCCGCGCCTTCATGAAAAACGGCCGGACTGTGCCCGACCAGTACGACATGAGCAGCCTCAGGATCCTTGGCAGCGTGGGGGAGCCGATCAACCCCGAGGCCTGGATGTGGTATCGGGATGTGATCGGCGGCGACCGCTGCCCGGTGGTGGATACCTGGTGGCAGACCGAGACCGGCGGCGTGATGATCAGCCCCCTGCCGGGCGCCATCCCCACCAAGCCGGGCTCCTGCACCCTGCCCCTGCCGGGCATCGCAGCCGATGTGGTGGATCTGGAGGGCAACTCCCAGGGACCGGATCAGGGCGGATATCTGGCGGTGCGTCGTCCCTGGCCCGGGATGATGCGCACAGTGCATGGCGATCCGCAGCGCTTCCGCAAGAGCTATTGGGAGCACATCCGTCCAGCCGATGGCAGCTGGCTCTATTTCGCCGGTGATGGCGCCCGTCGCGATGCCGATGGCTACTACTGGGTGATGGGCCGGGTCGACGACGTGATCAATGTCTCGGGCCACCGTCTGGGCACGATGGAAATCGAATCGGCTCTGGTCAGCCATCCGGCCGTGGCCGAGTCGGCAGTGGTGGGTCGACCCGACGAGCTCAAGGGCGAAGGCATCGTCGCCTTCGTGACCCTCGATGCCGGCCAAGAGGGCGAGGAGTCCCTGATCGCCGAGCTGCGCGCCCATGTGGGGAAAGAGATCGGACCGATCGCCCGACCCGATGAGATCCGCTTCACCGATGCCCTGCCCAAGACCCGCAGTGGCAAGATCATGCGCCGGATACTGCGGGCCCTGGCTGCCGGTGAAGAGGTGAGCGGCGACACCTCAACCCTGGAAGATCGTTCGGTGCTGGATCAGCTGAGA
Source organism: Synechococcus sp. CBW1002 (assembly GCF_015840915.1). Lineage (NCBI taxonomy): Bacteria > Bacillati > Cyanobacteriota > Cyanophyceae > Synechococcales > Synechococcaceae > Synechococcus > Synechococcus sp. CBW1002. Next base: position 3,045,004 of record NZ_CP060398.1, on the reverse strand, counting down.
GTCTGAAGCATGGTCACCAACCAGGCGCTCCATCCAGGAAAACGAGACGATCCATGACCCGAAAGCCCGTCCAGGACTTTTTCCTGTTCCTGATTGGCAGTGCTCTGTTTGCAGCCGGGATCTTTCTGTTCACCAATCAGGTGATCGTGGGTTCCAGCACCGGGATCGGCTTTGGCATTCACTCGGGGCGCGGATGGAACCGGGGAGGTGGATCCTTCTTTGGTGGGCTCTTTGCATTTGGGAGTGGCCAGGGATTCGGCCTGCTGATGATCCCCTTTGGAACAGGAGTTGCCTTCCTGCTGGCGGATGTCTACCGAAAACTGGGCTGGTTCCTGATCTGGACATCCTCTGCCGCGATTGGAGCTGCCGTACTGCAGAGCCTCCTGTTCAGCTTCAGACCAGCCAGCCTCTGGAGCCTGATCGCCATGGTCTTCATGATTGGAGGGGGAGCTGGGCTGATGCTCAAGTCGTTACGCAACTACCAGGATGAAGAGCGCGGTCGCGTGGACCGCAATATCGACAACTCCAGACAGGTGATCGAGGAGATGAGGGAAGAACTGGAACGGCTGAAGTCAAAGATCGATATGGACTCCAAAGGCTAAGCAGAGTCTGGACAACTGGGCAACCCAGCAATCGGATCGAACCAGGGCTCGAGACTCAACTCCATGGTTGAAGACAGTATCTCAAGAGGCTGGCCAGCAGATTCAGAGTCAGAGTCAGGTTTTATCTTCATTGAGTAGTTGCTGCTTGGCGGCTTCGAGATGCTGACGAGCCTCTTCAGTGACCACAGGATACTTCAGATCCAATGAATCCAGAGTCTCAATGATGGCTGCCGCCACCACGATCCGCGTAAACCACTTGTTGTCAGCTGGCACGACATACCATGGGGCGACCTTGGTTGCGGTGTTTCGGATCATGTCCTCGTAGGCATTCATGTAGTCGTCCCAGTAGGCGCGCTCCTTGATATCATTGGCCGAGAACTTCCAGTTCTTTTCGGGAGTCTCAAGCCGCTCAAGAAAGCGTTTCTTCTGTTCCTTTTTTGAGAGATGCAAGAAAAACTTGCGCACAACCACACCATTATTGGAGAGGTATTGTTCGTAGTGTCGGATATCGCGGAATCTCTCTTGCCAGATGTCCTTGCCCATCAACGGCTCCGGCAGTGTTTGTTGATGCAGAAGCTCAGGATGGACACGCACCACCAGCGTCTCCTCATAGTAGCTACGATTGAAGATGCCGATTCGCCCACGCTCTGGCAGGGCGAGATTACAGCGCCAGAGAAAGTCGTGATCCAGGTCCACAGATGAAGGCGCCTTGAAGCTGCTGACCTGACAACCCTGGGGGTTGACCCCGCTCATCACATGCTTGATGGTGCCGTCCTTGCCGGCAGCATCCATGGCCTGAAAGGCCAGCAACAGAGCCCAGCGGTCCTGGGCATAGAGCATGTCCTGAAACGCCGCCAGCAGCTCAACGCCCAAGGCCAGAGCTTCCTTGGCCTGGGGTTTGTGCTCCTGTTCAAGATGGAGCGTATTGTTGGGATCGATATCCTTCAGCCTGAACGACTCTCCGTCATCGACGCGGAAAGGCTTGGCGAAGTCCTTGGCTCGTTGAATCAGTTTCCTTTGTTCTTTGTTCATGGTGGGTTTGGTTCTAACCACTCCTGACATCCAATCTATGGGCTAACGAGAAGTCTCGATTGAACAGGACCATAAAGTTATTGTATCCGTTCAGGGGCCGTGACGCAGCAGCGCAGCATTCCACCCCTGATCGTTGATCAACGAGCAACCACAGACACCACGATCGATGACGGCCGGCTCAGGGATTCGGCAACATTGATGGCATCTCACCGCCGCGATGATGGGCGATCAAGGCCTGCTCCAGGAACTGCCAGATATCACGGCCCTGTTGCCGCAGGCTGGTGGTGACCGTGAGCAACCTGCTGCGGCAGATTGCACCCTGGCGGGATTGGACGCCATGGCTGATCTTGCGCTGAATCACCGAATGGCGCAGGGCACGCTCGGCTGCGTTGTTGGTGGGCTCGATCCCTTCAATCTCCAGGAAGGTCCAGAGGCCATCGCTCACTTGCAGCAACTGATGGCAGGTACGCACCGTCTTGGCCCACGGCGTTCGCTCGCCGCGCTGGCAGCCCAGCTCCACAACCCGCTGCAGCGTGCCCACAAACGCCTGGCGGATCGGCCGACAGCCCTGCTGCAACGTGGACCAGTCGATCGTTCCGTCTTTGTAGCGGTGCCACTGGGCAAACAGCTGCTGCTGCAGGCCCAGCAGCTCCGCTCCAATCTCACCGCTGGCGCCCTGACGGTCAGCGATGGCGGTGAGATCGCGGATCACGTGCGCCCAGCACAGCTGGCGCTGCTCCAGCGGGAGATGGTTGTAGGCGGAGAAGCGATCGCTCACCACAATTCCGCCAAAGGCATTCCCGAGCAGGTCGATCGCGGCGGCAGCCGAGCGGCTCAGGCTCTGCAAGAACACTGTCACCCCCATGGCGGTCACCATGACCCACTCCCAGCCGCGCCGGCCATCGGGGTTGCCCCCATCGGCATTACCGGTGGGGGCACCGGTTTCATCGACATAGACCACCGACTGCTGACGGGCAAACGCAAGGGCCTCCTGCATGGGCTGCTCCAGTGCTGCACTCAAGCGCTGGCGGATAGTGGCCATCGCTCCCCGGCTGATCTGTACCCCCAGCAGCTGATCCAGCAGCGCCTGGGTCTTGCTGAAACTCAACGGGAAGGCACTACCCAGCAGACCCACCAGAGCACTGAGCCGGGGACCGTAATGGCTTACTTCCACCTCCGCCGGTAACGAGGCACAGGTGCTGGTGGTACAGCAGGGGCAGACCAGGCGGTGCAGCCGGTGCTCGATCACCAGAGGCGTGATCGGTGGAATCTCGATCACCTGGTGCCTCAAGGGCTCGGGATCCTGACCCTGTAGCAACGTGCCGCAGCGGCGGCAGGCCTGGGGGTGGTGCTCGACCACCTCATCCACCCGCTCGATCGGCAGCAGCTCCGGCCCAGATCCGGGATGGCCCGGCTGGCCGCCGCGCTTGCGGCCACTGCCCTTGCGTCGTTCGGGCGGCCTAAACCCCTGGCCATCACTGGAGGGAGGCTTGGAAGAATTGCGGGAGCTGCGGCCGATCCGCTCGCGCAGATGGGCCAGTTCGGTCGCCAGGGCGGTGAGCTGGATGCGGAGCTGCTCGATCTCCTGTTGCTGCCTCTGGCACTGACTGACCAGCTCAAGAAATCCAGCCTTCACTCCCACCGGGGTGGCGGCCCAATCGGCTTCTGAAATCCCGGCCGGTGGGGTGGTCATCGCAAGGAGTCTCTTACTGAGATGCAACCAGGAATCAAGCCACCGTCAAGGGTTCAGCAAGCCCGATGTTCGTTGCGAGCTGTCCCGACTCCTGAACGGGTACAAGTTATTGATGATGCAGGTCTCAATGCGAAAGCCGCCCTGACAGGCATCTCTGAAGTTCATTCGGGTCAACTCCGTCAGGGCGTGCAGACAGCAAGGCTGCCAAAAAGTGTGATCAGGCCGTGTTGCATGTCGTCGCCACCATCACCACACCCGAGAGCATGCCCCGCGAGAATCGCCCAGCCCCACCCACAGGGCTCCGCCTATCTCTCCCTCCAGCTAAGGCCAGAGGCCCTCGACATGGAACTCTGGCTGTAGGTCCCTGTATCGCATCAGTCCCTTGCCCACATGCCAAACTCAATTGCGGCGAACTCTTTGCAACTGTGCAGCCCGACTCTCCCGTCGGCTTGTTTGTCCCTTGCGCCCTATCGTGGCGACTCCATCAACTGCGGGTGGGCTTGCCATCAAGTCAGACTCAACATACAGCCAGCGGGAGCATGCTTCGGCATTCATCCCAGGAGGAACGGGCCGAACAGGGGAGCCAGCCAGGTGCGGCCGTAGAGGAAGCTGATCCAGTCGATTCGGCTGACCGTCGCGGGGATCGCCGCCAGGGTGCAGATGCCCGGGGTGATGGGCCGACCCGGGTAGGCCATCCCATGGAAATAGAAGTGGCGGAACCCCCAGAGACTCACCAGGATCAGGATCAGGTCTGCGAGCAGGTAGATGCCCCGCGATGGCGTGGCACAGGGATGCTCTGCGGGTCTCTGGCGGGTGCCATCGGCCAGGGAGTTCCTGCCCGGGAGATGGCGTTGGCGAGGCGGAATCCTCCCGCCCCCGGCCACAGCTCCGCCGGCGGTGACACACAGCGCAACCCACCGCCCTTCTGCCGCGCATGGCGTTCACGAAGGCCCGCAGCCGCTGCTGGGCAGCGTCTCCAGCAGCCGCACCACCAGATAGAGGCGCGCAGGCAGGCTGCCGAGATCCATCCACTCGGCCGGGCTGTGCAGGTCGCCCCCCACCACGCCCAGGCCCTCGAGCACGGCGGGGCAGCTGCTGCCGCTCTGGAACGCATGGCCGGCATCGGTGCCGAACCCCATCGCGATCGCCGGGAGGGGCAGCTGCAGCTCGCGGAAGATCGCCTGGGCCCGCAGTACCAGCGCCTGGGTTGCCGGATTGGGCGGGAAGGGCGGCCGCCGCGGCGTGAGGGTCAGGCTGGCGGTGGTGTCGGGGATGTGACGGCGACTGATGGTTCGCTCCCCCTGCTGGCGCACCCGCTCCAGTTCCAACGGATCACTATAGCGCAGGTCGGCGGTGGCGGTGGCTTCGGCGGGGATCACGTTGGGACGCTCACCGCTGCGCAGCACCGTCCAGTTCACCGTGGTGCCCCGGGCCGGGTCGCCCAGGTTCTGCAGGGCCACAATCTGGTGGGCCAGCTCCACGGCCGCGTTACGGCCGCTGGCCGGATCGGCACCGGCGTGGGCCGCTCGGCCCCGTACCGCGAGGCTGAGGAAGGCGATGCCCTTGGTGGCATCGATCACGCCGTTCTGCGGGCTCGGCTCGAACGAAAGCACCACCGCGTGGCGGCGGGCCAGCTCGGCAATCAGCGGCGCCGATCCCGGTGAGCCTATCTCCTCGTCGGGGTTGAACAGCACCGTGATCGGAGTGTGGTCGTTGCCGTTGCGCGTTCTGAGCAGCTCCAGCGCCTGCAGGATCATCACCACCCCGCCCTTGGCATCCGCCACCCCCGGCCCCGTGGCGCGGCCCGCCTCGATCCGGAATGGGCGCCGTCCCGCCTCGCCGTCCGGGAAGACCGTGTCGTAGTGGACCATCAGCAGGATGCCCCGATCGCCGCGCCCCTCGAGGCGCGCCACCAGGGTGTCGCCGGCGGCGGGCCTGGCCGGGTGCCGCTCCACCCTGGCCCCGAGCCCCTGCAGCCGCTGCTCCAGGTGGGTGGCCATCCGGTCCAGACCCTGAGGCCGGTCGCTGCCGCTGTCGATCGCCACCAGGCTGCCCAGCTCGGCCAGGAAGGGCTCGATCCGCGCCTGGCTCTGCCGCTGCAAGGTTCGATCCGCTGCGGGAGCCTGGGGCAACTGCGCCGCCACCGGCTGAGCAACGTGCAGGGCCAGCAGAACTGCCAGGGGTCTCAGCATCGTGATCGGGGCGGATGGTGAGGATCGTTCGCCCGCGCAGCGGCTGAGGGCGCGGGCTCTGCCGCAGTCTGTTGCGTGCCTCGGTGGGTGGGCATGGCGCGTGGCTGCGTCGCGGAATCCCATGCCTGGGCCGGCACCTGCAATCGTCCTGATCTCGATTGTGTCGGAGCACGTTCGCAGCGTGGGTTTTGGCATCGAACTTGCGATTCGTTGGGAATCACAGAGCGATGCTCGAGCACAGTTCGCAGGAGCACGTGTGGCGTGCTGATCGAATGGCCATTGGTTCAGGGCTACGCAAGGTAGAGAGAACCAATCCGCCAAGGCTGGCAGGATTGGATCAGATTCTTGGCTGCGTCGATGCGTATCTGCACCACAGATCCCACGACCGCAGGCTGGACAAAGACCGCCCTTGTCTGCCTGGCTGCGTGCATCACAACCGGCTGGTCTCTGCCTGCCAGGGCTGACGCCAGGGCGGTCGTTCCCGAGAACGAGCGGCGGGGGCTGGAGCACGTCCTGCCCGGTGCCCCGAAGGAAACGCGTGGGGTTCGATCTGTGCGCCTGCTCGGATCCACGGATCTGGAGCAGGATTTCCCAGCGATGAAGGGTTACGTGCTGCGCGCCCGCGAAATCACCGTTGCCCCCGGCGGCCAGATCGGCGTGCATCGCCATGAACGCCGCCCGGGTGTCGCCGTGATGCTGGAAGGGGAGATGACCGAGCGACGCGCCCCTGCTGCCCAGCCGAAGCCGCTCGCTCCAGGGGAGGTGGCCTTTGAAGCGGCCGGGGTGGTGCATTGGTGGCGCAACGAGACCGATGCCCCGGCGAAGGCGATCGTGATCGACATCGTGCCGAAGGATCTGCCCTGACCCTGTTCCTGCCCTGCGGAGATGCCCAGGCCCAGGCCGGTTCCGCCGTTCCCCAGGCCGCGGCCAAGAGCCCGCAGGATCGTCTCACCGCTGGCGGCCAGTTCGCCAGGCCATGACCAAGCTGAGGCTGATTCTCCACCCGACTCTTCTCTCCTCATGACCGGCTCCGCCAGGCCCAGGTCGTCAGACGGCTCCCTCAGGCTCGCCGTATTCGCCCTGATGGTGGTGTGCTTCGTGGATGTGATGGGCCAGGGGCTGGCCTTCCCGATCTTCGACACGCTGCTGCTGAAGAGCGGCTCCGGTTTTCTGCCGGTGGCAACCTCCCGATCCCAGGCGGAGCTGCTCTACAGCATCGCCATCGGCACGTTCTTCCTCACCTGGCTGTTCGGCTCGATCTATGTGGCCCGACTTTCCGACAGCATCGGCCGCAAACGGGGCATCCTGATCTGCCTGGTGGGAGCCTTCGCGGGGTACGCCCTGGCCGCGGCTGCCATCCCGCTGCGGAGCTACCCGCTCCTGGTGGCGTCCCGCGCCATCACCGGTTTCACTGCCGGCACCCAGCCGATCGCCGCCGCGGCGATGATCGACCTGGCGCGCAGCGAGGCGGAGAGCACCCGCAACCTCGGCCTGGTGAACGTGGGTGTGAGCGGCGGCCTGGTGATCGGGCCGATCATTGGCGGAGTGTTCTCCGATCCGGCGATCCTGGGGCCCTGGGCCTCCCCCACCCTGCCGTTCATGGTGGGCGGCGGGCTCTGCCTGGTGGCGCTGGTGTTTGTGGCGCTGAGCTTCCGCGATGCCCGCCAGGCCCTGGCGCCGCTGCGGCTCAGCCCACTGGAGGTGGGTCAGCTACTCGGCCGTGGCCTGCAGCGGCGCGCCGTGCGGCGGGTCACCGCCGTGTTCTTTCCCTACATGCTCTGCTTCATGGGGTTCTATGTATTCGCCGCCGCCAGCCTCACGGCACGCTTCGGCTACGGCACCCAGGCGGCCAGCCTGGCCATGTTCCTGCTCGGCACCGGCCTTGCCCTGGCCAGCGGCCTGCTGGTGGAGCCGCTCAACGCCCGCCTGTCGTCAGGCGCACTGCTGGGCTGGGTGGCGCTGCTGCTCTGCGCCGTGATCGCGGCCTTCGTGGCGGTGCCGTCCGGCCCGCTGGCCCTGGCGCTGCTACTGCCTGCCGGCGCCCTGCACGGCATCGGCTATCCCACCCTGCTGGCGGCCTACTCCCGCTCCGCCTCGGCCGAGGAGCAGGGCTGGGTGATGGGCTTCTCCACGGCGGTGTTCACCCTCGCCGCCGCGAGCGTGTCGTTCCTCGGTGGTGAGCTCACGGCCTCCGGGCCGGCGGCGCCGTTCCTGTTCGCCCTGGCGTGCGGAGCGGCGGCATGGCTGGCGATCCAGACGATCTGGCGGCCCGAGCGGTGGCCTGGAGGAGCCCATCCATGACACCCGATCCCCTGGCGGTCGACCTGCGCGGCTATGGCGGCGCCCCGCCCGACCCGAGCTGGCCGGGCGGGGCGCGCGTGGCCGTGTCGCTGGTGATGAACCTTGAGGCCGGGGCCGAACTTTCCCTCGCCTACGGCGACGAGACCAACGAATCCTTGTACGACATCGTGGAGCCGGTGGCCGGGGCGCCCAATCCGGCACTCTCCTCCCATTTCGGCTACGAGAGCCGCGCCGGCTACTGGCGCATCGTGCGGCTGCTGGAGCGCTTCGGCGTGAGCTGCACCGTGAGTGCCGCGGGCCGAACCATGGATCGCGCTCCCTGGCTTGGCCGAGACGCCGCCGGGCGCGGCTACGAGGTGGCCGCCCATGGCTACCGCTGGGAGCGCCATGCCGGCATGGCGGTCGAGCGGGAACGGGAGGTGATCGCCGCTGCGGTGGAAGCGATCGAGCGGGCCTGCGGCACCCGGCCGCTTGGATGGCACACCAAGGGAGCTGCCTCACCCCACACCCGCCAACTGCTGGTGGAGGACTTCGGCTTTGCATACGACTCCGACGCCTACGACGACGACCTGCCCTATCTGGTGTCGGTGGCGGGCCGCGAGCACGTGGTGCTGCCCTATGCCTTCGACACCAACGACATGCGCTTCATGGCCGGCGGCACCTTCGTGCAGGGGGACGACTTCGCCAGCTACTGCATTGCGGCATACGACTGGCTGGCGCGGGAGGGCGAACACCACCCGACGATGCTCTCGGTGGGGATCCATCCGCGCCTGATCGGCCGCCCCGGCCGGATCGCCGGTCTGGAGCGGTTCCTGAACCATGTGGCAGGCACCGGCTCCGCCTGGATGGCCCGGCGGATCGACATCGCCCGCCATTGGCGTCAGCGCTTCGGCAGCGGCAGCCCAGCTCCAGCCAACACCCCTCAGCCTGGATCCCTTTAGGAGTTTGCTGAAAAACCCGGCCATCTCTGCGAGAATGGGCCAGCTGTCCAGCCCAGATGCGAGGTCAACGGGAGCGCAGCGGCTCCCTGTTCTCCTACGTGTCGATTGAGGATCGGATCCCGGCCGGCCATCCGCTGCGGCGGATCCGCAAGCTGGCCGATCAGGCCCTCGATCGCCTCAATCCCACCTTCTGTGATCTGTACGCCGCAGAAGGCCGGCCATCAGTGCCGCCGGAGCAACTGCTGCTGGCCTCGTTGCTGCAGGCGTTCTACGGCATCCGCTCGGAGCGGTTGCTGCTCGAGCAGCTCCACTACAACCTGCTGTTCCGCTGGTTTGTGGGGCTGAGCCCAGATGATCCGATCTGGCATCCCACCACATTCACAAAAAACCGGGAGCGGCTGCTGAACGAGCAGGTGATGGGGAAGTTCCTGGAGAAGCTGATGGGTGCTCCGGAGGTCAAGCCGCTGCTCAGTGACGAGCACTTCTCCGTCGATGGCACCTTGCTGCAGGCCTGGGCCTCCCATGCCTCACTGGAGCGGATCGATGGGCAGGACGATCCGCCGCCACCGCCGTCAGGCCCTGGCGAGGGTTTTGGCGCTCCAAAGCCCGGCAAGAAGCGAGCGAAAGGGGATTTCCGAGGCATCAAGCTCAGCAACAAGACCCACCGCTCCGGCAGTGATCCCGACGCCTTGCTGGCCCGGAAATCCAACGCCCACCCGGCTCAACCGAGCTACCGGGGTCATGTGCTCATGGACAACCGCCATGCCCTGATCGTCGATTGCAAGGTCACGCAAGCCACGGGCACCGGGGAGCGGGATGCCGCCAAAGCCATGGCCGCGGATCGTCCCGGTGCCCACCAGAAAACCATCGGTGCCGACAAGCACTACGACACCAGGGGCTTTGTCGCCGAGATGCGCCGCATCGGCGTGACGCCGCACGTGGTGCAGAACACCGCCCGATCTGGTGGTTCCGCCATCGATGGCCGCACCACCCGCCACGTGGGCTACGCCAAGTCGATCCATGCCCGCCGCGGCATCGAGAAGGTGTTTGGCTGGATCAAACAGTGGGGAGGTCTGCGCCAGTTCAAGCTGCGCGGCACCGAGAAGGTGAGTGCGGTGTTCGGCCTGAATGTGATCGCCTACAACCTGATCCGCCTGGGCAACCTGCTCAAACCGGCGATGGCGGCGGCGTGAACAGGTGGTTGCCCAGAAGTGTGCCCAGACGGCAGTGATCAGGGAGCCCCAAAGGGGCAAAACACACCAAAAGGGGAGCTCTGAGCCGCTGAAACTCTGAAAACCAGACCGAAATGAGCTGCACCAGCTCTCAGGAGGGAAAAACGCTGCTTCTCAGGCGGTTTTTCCGCAAACTCTTAGGCCACCACCGCTCTCGGCTCAGCCCAGAGCACTCACCTCCAGCAGCCAGATGGCGATGCCCACGCTCTGGTCGATGAGGGTGAGCAGCGGGGCGTCCGCCAGCCAGGTGCCGTCGTCGTTCTGGCCCGCGAGCAGGCGGCGCACGATCGCCTCGCTCAGCGCCCGCAGGGCGGCCTCTTCAAGCGCAACGCCGAATTGCCGCTGGAGTGCGACCTGCTGGTGGTGGATGAAACCTCCATGGTGGATGTGCCGTTGATGGCCGCCCTGCTGGACGCCCTCCCAGCCGAGGCGGCCCTGCTGCTGCTGGGCGATGTGGACCAGCTGCCCTCGGTGGGGCCCGGCCAGGTGCTCGCCGATCTGATCAACAGCGGCGCGCTGCCGGTGGCCTGGTTGACGGAAGTGTTCCGCCAGGCGGCCTCCAGCCGCATCATCACCACCGCCCACGCCATCAACGCCGGCACCATCCCCGATCTGCGGCCCCCGGCTGCTGAGGCCACCACCGACTTCTATTTCCTGCCTGCCGACACCCCCGAGCAGACGGTGGCCCTCATCCTCAAGGTGGTGGGCGAGCGCATCACGTCCCGCTTTGGCCTCGATCCCATCGCCCAGGTGCAAGTGCTCTGCCCGATGGCGCGTGGGGGCTGCGGGTCAAGGTCGCTCAACATCGAGCTGCAGCAGCTGCTCAACCCCGATCCACCTGAGCAGGTGGATCGTTTCGGGTGGCGCTTTGCCCCGGCCGACAAGGTGATGCAGGTGGCCAACGACTACGAGAAGGAGGTGTTCAACGGCGATGTGGGCACGGTGGAAACGATCGACGCCGATGTCAGCGAGCTGACGGTGCGATTTGACGGCCGCGAGGTGACCTACAGCTGGGGGGAACTCGACAACCTGGTGCCCGCCTATGCCTGCACGATCCACAAGAGCCAGGGCAGTGAATACCCCGCCGTGGTGATCCCCCTGCTCACCCAGCACTACGCGATGCTGCAGCGCGACCTGGTGTACACCGGCATCACCCGCGGGAAGCAGCTGGTGGTGCTGGTGGGCCAGAAGAAGGCGTTGGCGATGGCCATCAAGAATCACCTGGGGCGCAGGCGCTACACCAATCTGGCGGAGTGGCTCAGCTGAGCAGTTACCAGGGCGACGAGGCGGTCATGGCCTTTCCTTTCACAGGGCAACTGAACCCACCCCAGCGCCGGCGGCGCTCGAGGGTTCGGCTTGCCTTACTGACAAGGCATGCCAGCGGATCTATCAATGAATCAGAGGCCTCGACCAGGGCAGCGCGAACCGAGACCCTGCAACCGGCCCAAGGGCGCCCGACACGGGGCGCCCTTCTCAATGTTGTCTCCCCGATGTGAGGGAGCCGGGTGATGAGGCCACCGGGCTCTGAAGCAGTTTGGTTGGTGGGGGCGGATCGTCGCGGCCGCCGGCCACTCCCCACCTCCAGCAGGCCGATGCGATCGACGGCCCGGCGCTGTTGATCACCGACGCCCGCTCTCTGCTCCGATGCCCGCTTCTGCGACTGGCTGGACGGTACCTGGAGGCTGGTGAAGCGCTCCGACGACCCCGACATCCGCCGCGATGTGGAGTTCCAGGCGGCTCACTGCCCTTCCGCCCGTCTGGTCGTCTGGGACCGCGGCACGGCCCGCTCTGCCACAGCGGCCTCTCGGCTAACGAGCCCTTCTGCGACGGCTCGCACACGCCGCCGGCAGCGGACACCCCATCGACGGGTGCGGAGGCATGACCGTGCTCAGCCCAGCAGCAGGCCGCCATGGCCGAGATCCGCCGAGAGCACGCCGGTCAGGGAGATGCTCTGGTCGTTGAAGGCCAGATCGATGAGGGTGCCGAACGAGTGGTCACTGATGCCGGGCTGCAGGGTCTCGTGGGCGAAGGCCGTCAGATCCAGCACATCCTCGGTCGCATCGAATCCCTGGATGGTGAGGTCACGGCCCCAGGCGTAGGAGATCACGAACCGTTCCGCGACGCCCTCCCTGGCCAGAAGGTGAGTGTCGGTGCTGTTCACCTCGATGCCGGTCACGCCATCGACCGGCCCCTGCGTGCCGGGGTCTGGGAGACCGGGGTCGTCGCTGCCGGGATCCATCGGTTCGATGGGATCCCCGGTGATCACGTCCACACTGCCCGTCACCGCATGGATCTGCCCATCGGCATCGACGAGCTGCACATCTCGCCCCACCTGGAAGGCGGAGGCATCAAGGGTCGGGTCGATGTTCTCCAGTACGGCGATCCCGGTGCCGGCAACGGTGCTGATCGTCAGACCGTCGCTGGCGCTGAAGGTGAAGCGCAGATCCGCCCCGGAGCTCAGGCCTGCATAGGCCTGCATGGCGATCTGGATCCGGTCCTCGCCGCCGACGAAGTCCTCGATGGTGTTGCTGCCGCCGCTGAGGATGAAGGTGTCAGCACCTCCACGACCGGCCAGGATATCATCGCCCAGGCCGCTTGTGATCCTGTTGGCATGATAGTCACCACGGATCACATCCTTGAACATGCTTCCGGTAATGTTCTCGATGTCGAACAGATGGTCGGTGAAAGTTGTGGCGTTGGCCACGTCAGGAACGGTTCCGTGAAAGACTGAGCTGTAAGTGCCTGATGACGTGGTATTTGTTTGAGCCATATCAACTTCAATCCCTAAAGCACGAGGGTTTCCATTCATGTCATAGTTGTAGTAAGCCGTATCATTTCCCGTGCCGCCATAGAGCTGATTGTTGCCCGCGCCTGCCATCAGAATGTCATCGCCGGCGAATCCGAAAAGCTTCACATCGTTGACGATGGGGGCTTCAGGGGCCCAAGAGCCTGTTGAGAATCCTGCCAGGATCTCGTCCCCGTTGGTGCCCGTGAGGAAGTTGACGTTCCGTAGGCCTCCCATCTCAATCAGTGGGGCGCCAAAGGCCCCAAAAGCAGCAATCTTGTTGCTGCCGAGCCAGCCAACGTCACTGGAGAATCCTTTGTCAAGGTTGGAACCGAAGGCGAGTTCAGCCTTGTTGCCATCCATGTAGAGATAACTCCGCTCCATCGAATACATCAATGCTGCGCTCAAGTCGCTGTCGCTGAGGTTGCCTGCGGTGCCGCCAATCTGGCTTCTGATTTCAGCGAGATTGAGGGTGACATCCAGTAGTGGCGTGCTGATGTCGGCTTGGCTGACGTAGAAGCCATGTCCTTGAGCACTGTGCTTGGCTGTGAACGTCAATCGTGACTCATTGTCTGGGGCGAGATCGACGATCAGGACGTCCTCCAGTGGGTTGAAGTCTGTAATGAGCTGAGACTGTTCGGGAACCGGAACGTCTATCTGAAGGGAGGGAGGTGTGTATGTACCAGCATAGGTGGGAGCGACATATCCGCTGATCCTGTCGGCCATGCCTTTGGCAAATCCGATGAAATCGCCGACTACAGGGGCGTATGAAGTTATCTCTAGAGAGATGTCACGGAATTCCTCGGTCCAGCTTGTGCTTTGGTGATGCTGTCTGAAGCCACCGGGATCAAAGCTGTAGTTCAAGTGCTGTTGAGCGAAGGTGCTCACGACAAATGTATCGGCGCCAGTTCCTCCCTCCAGCACGTTCTGATCGAAGACCATCTTCCCTCCCTCAAGGGTGTATTTCCCCATGGCATTCAGCCAGATCACATCGTCGCCAGAGCCTCCCTTTACGGTGTCGCTCCCATAGCCGGTGATGATGAAATCATCTCCATCACCACCATCCATGAAATTTGTGGCCGTCCCGGCCGGTCTGCTTGGCTGTACGACCTCAAAGAATGTTGAGGCAGTGGCAGTGTCCCAGTCTTCCTGGCGAATGCCACCATGGTCGATAAGAATGTCAGCTCCTCTGCCGCCCTCCAAGGTGATCAGGGTACCCCCATACCCGTGAGTTTCCTGGGACACGAGGATGGCATCTTGCTGACCCTCTACTTTGATCCTGGATCCATCCTCTACGGCCACCGCCAGGGTTGCCTCGTGACTCAGATCCGGTCGACCCACGGGATCGACAATCGACAGGGTCCCTTTGCCGAGGTACACCACTTTTTCACCGGCCTTGGCGAGCATGTCATCCTGCTCGCCTGAATTAGCTGCAATGATTGAGTTCACAACTAGATCATTCATGAGTCTTCTCCTGATGGATGAGATCGGTTTCGGGCAGGTCTCGACGTGACGACATCAGAGCTGATCCATCGGCATTTCGATGACCCTCTGCCAGTGATTTGATGCTCGCTCAGGGTGTTGCTGGCCACATCCTTCAAGTGAAGGAAGCAGGTCATCAATCCTGCGCATGAAGGAGCATTTGGGAAGATCCTTCATCTGAAGGATTCCACCGGATCGCTGCAAAGCCATGCGAGGTGGTGGCCTCTGCCTGATGACGAGTCGGCAGCGATGCCGGCTGCGGAATTTCCGTCAGATCGCTTTCACGATCCGGAGGGACGCTTCTGCGCGCAGCCTGGGGAGGTCTTCCTGTTCAGGTGTTCGTCCAGTGCAGGTAGCCCTCGCGCACCCCCGCCAGCACGGCGGCGGTGCGGTTGTCCACCCGCAGCTTGCGTAGGATGTTTTGCATGTGGTCGCGGGCCGTGACCTCGGCGATCGTGAGCCGGCCCGCGATCTCCCGGTTGGAGCAGCCCTCCGCCACCAGCTGCAGGATCTCGACCTCGCGCTCCGAAAGCTCGTCGGAGACCCGCTCCCGTGAATCCAGGGCCAGACGGCAGTCCGGTCGAGGTAGCGCTCACCGGCTTCCAGCGCCTCCAGGGCTTCCAGCAGCGCACCCTGGCCGATGTTGTGCTGCACCAGCAGCGCGTCGACTCCGGCCTCGACCGCGGCCTTCACCCTGGCGCGATGGGCGGCATCCATCAGCATCAGAACCCTGGTGGGGGTGGTGCGACGGTGCAGCTCCGCCAGTCAGCCGTGGACCGGAGCATCCTGAAGGGCCACGGTGGTGACCACGAGGAGCCGCTCATGGATCCGTTCGATCAGCGAGCGCGCCTCGTTACTCGTGTGGGCAATGCCCACGAGCCGCTGGAGCGGACCCATTGCGCTCCACTCCTGGAGATGGCTCATCAGCAGCACGCTGAAGGTGCGGTTGGGGTTGCAGACCAGGACCTGATAGTTGCTCAACAGCTCCATCACCTGGCGGGTGCGCTCTACCAGCGCGAGGTGATGGGCCGCATCGCGGATGGCCCTGAGCCCACCGATTCCGGAGTCGACCGGCGCTTCGGGAGCCTCCATCTCTCTCCTATTCTCAGGCATTGGCATGCCTTGGAAACCTAAGCGGGCCAGAAGCGCTCGATGCTCCGCACCCTGCTGCGCCAGTGGACCCTCCTCACTGGCGAAAAGCTGGCGGATGAACCGGCATGCAGCGTGAAGATCTGCCCGCTGGCGTGCAGATCGCGCCAGGAAGGCGGCACCTTGAGGGCAAAGCCGTGATCCCGCAGGTAATGGGGATCTCACCGTTGGCGAAGGTGCGGGCGTAGGGGCGGAAGGGGCGGCCGGAGCTGGGGTCAAAGCGATCTGCGGCCTTGAGCAGACCGATCACGCCGAGCTGGCGAAGATCGTCGAAGGGATGGAAGGTGCGGCGGGCGAAGTTGCCGGCGATCTTGTCTGCAAGGTCCAGGTGCTCCAGCGCGAGGGCGTGCGCCGTGGCGCGGGGGTGGATGCGTCGCTGCCGCCGGGGCCGTGATGGCGGGAAGGAGAGCACCAGCTGCAGGGTGCAGGAAGGGCAGCGACCCCGGGCTCGGCGCAGGGTCTGAGTTGGGCCGGTGACGATCAGCAGCTGGAGCTGAGGCCTGGGCGGCGAGGCTGATGACCGGGGAGGCGGCACTGACGGAGCAACTGCACCAGGAGAGCGCCGGTTTCGACGCCAATCCCATGGACGGGTGATCCCACCAGGGGGCAACCACACACCTTGACGGCGGCCCTGGGCCTGCTGCTCTGCTCCGCAATAGGCGCCACGGACCAGGGCCGTGCCACGCCGACGGCGGCTGCCTGTCAGACCCTGCAGGGCGAGTCCAGGCACAGCGGCCATCAGGCTGCCGGAGGCCCAACCGGCAAGCAGTCTCCAGACTCCCCCTGCCACCATCCGCTCACACTCCCAGGGCCTCCAGCCAGAGGGAAGCCACGATCACCCCAAGGGCCAGAACCAACACGCGGCTGAGCTGACGGGCACCACGGATCTGGGTCTGGTGGATGGATCCCAGCACGTAGCCGGCGAGGTTGAGTCCGGCCAGCCGCCCGATGGCCCATGGCTCCACCCAGTCAGACTCCAGCATCTGGCGACCCAGAGCCTCGAAGTCGAACCGCACCACTCCCAGTCCGAGCGCAATGGCACAGGCGCCAGCGAAGATCCGAGATCCACTCCCCCGCGGCCAGGCCATCGCTGGGCCATCTGTCATCTGGATCAACTACCCGTGGCGTTTATGACCCTGACACATCCTTTACAAAGGGCTCACAGCCAACCACGAAGCCTAATATCAGCCACATTGTTTCGAGCCCCTGATGGCCGGTTTAGCGTCACCTGAGTCGCCAGATGCCCGTGGCGCAATGGGACGACATCGTCATCGGGAGTGGGCTCACCGGCGCCTGTGTGGCCCGCACGCTCGCTGATGCCGGTCGCCAGGTGTTGATGGTCGAGCGTGGCCAGCCTGTGAGCGAACCAGCAGGCTCCCACCTGCGCAACCGGAGTGATTACCGCAAGGATCCTGACGGATGGTTCGGGACGGTCGACCGCTATGTGACCTATCTCGATTCGGATGCTGACGATCCTGCCCTGCCGGGGGCCTACACCTCCTCGATCGTGGGTGGCAGTGGCATCCTCTGGACCAACAACTGCCCCAGGGCCACAGCCGGCCTGGACCAGCCTGATCACCTGCAGGAGCGCGAGTGGGAGGAGGCCTACCGGCAAGCGGAGATCTACCTCGATGTACGCCGGGAGGAGTTTGCCGACAGCCGCCGTGCCTCCGTCATCCGTGCGGCCCTGCAAGACACCCTGTCGGAACAGGGGCGGAGCCTCTGCCATCTGCCTCTGGCCGGGCGGAGACTGGGGCCCGAAACCATCCACTACAGCGCCCCCGCAGACGTGCTCGCCGCGGGCTCCCGGAGGGTGACACGCCTGGATGGCTCAGCCGAACGTCTTGAGCTGAACGGGAATCAGGTGAGCGGAGTGTGGGTGGGGGAAACCCTGCACACCACGCACCACGTGGTGCTGGCCACGGGAGCCGTGGATGCCCCCTTGATGCTCTGGCGATCCGGAATTGCGAACCCTGCGCTCGGACGCCATCTCTCCTTCCACCCCGTCCTCGCGACCCAGGTCGTCCTTGATGAGGGCTCGATCGCTGTGTCCGAGAACGACCCCCTGCCACGCCTTGGGATCCCTGCCACCCCGAGCCACCCCTGGTTTGTGATGGTGCTGCGCGACACGAATCCCCTCCCCGTCGATCCATCTGATCTTGCGGTGCCTCCCCATCGCCTGGTGGAGATCCAGGCGTTCGGTCCGATCGATCCCCACCCCGACAACCGCATGTGGCTGGACGGCAGCGGTGCTGTGCACTTCGACGTGCCGATCAGGCCCACTGATCAGGAACGGCTGAACGCCATCGAAAGCGATGTGATGGGGTTGGTGCAGGGTCTCGGTCGCCTGCGGCGCGGCTGTGAGCCCCGCTGGTCTCCCCCCGGCACCGCCCACCTGATGGGGAGCTGCAGGATGGGCGCTGAGGACGGCACGTCCGTCACCAACCAGAACGGCACGTTGCATGGTTTCGAGGGTGTCGACATCGCCGGCAATGCCGTGATTCCGACGCGGCTTCTGGTGAACCCCACCCTCACCTCCCTGGCCCTGGCCATCCATGGTCAGCGTGCACGCCTGAGCTAGTTGGAGACCAGCCAGGAGCGATGGAGGTGGTGCCCGCTGTGCTGTCCACCGCCCCCTGCAGAGTGGTGATGGAAGACCAGACAGCAGCACAACCACGGCTCAAGAAGCAAGACCC
The DNA here is from genome assembly GCF_015840915.1 of Synechococcus sp. CBW1002. Classification (NCBI taxonomy): domain Bacteria; kingdom Bacillati; phylum Cyanobacteriota; class Cyanophyceae; order Synechococcales; family Synechococcaceae; genus Synechococcus; species Synechococcus sp. CBW1002. The sequence continues at coordinate 3,026,899 of NZ_CP060398.1, read as the reverse complement.
AACGACCCGGGATGAGACCGATGCCCCAACGCCCTCACCGCTTCGATGTTCTCGCAGGTGCGCTTGCCACCGGCCTCTTGGCTTCCCCGGCGGCCTCCGCCCAGACCCTCGCCCCCGCCGCCATCCTTCCCCTGCAGTGCAGCGGCGATGGCCTCGTGTCACTCACGGCCATCAGCCCCAGGCCCCTGCTGGAACTGCGCTATGCGAGTCCGTACAACTTCATGGGGGAAGTGCTCTATGACCAACCCCTGGCGCAGCTGCGTTGCCCCGTCGCCCTCGCGCTCCAGCAGGTGCAGCAGGACCTCGCCCGAGAAGGGCTTGGACTGAAAATCTGGGATGCCTACCGGCCCCTCAGTGTTCAGGAGAGGATGTGGCAGAAGATCAGGGATCCACGCTATGTCTCGGATCCATCCGTAAATGCGGGGCGCCATACCCGCGGCACCGCCGTGGATGTGACGCTGGTGGACCGGAAGGGCAAGGCCTTGGTGATGCCCTCCGACTTCGACGATTTCACAGCAGCGGCCCATGTCGGCAGTCCGATGGCTACCTCCGAGCAGGCTACCCATGCCCGTCGCCTGCAGGAGGCGATGGAACGGCGGGGGTTCGTGGTCTTCCCCACCGAATGGTGGCACTTCGACTGGAAGGACTGGATGTCCCTGCCGCCCGTTCGATGATCCAGTCCATCCAACGGATTGATGGGGGCGTTGCCGCGGTGGTTCTCTGTACCAAGCCGGTATGTCCGTTCGCCTCCTGCTGCGCCTTGGTGATCCGTGCCTGTGGTTGGCGGCGTGAGGGGAAGCCACAGCGGGAGGACAGTGGGAAGATCTCATGGGTGACTGGCTGATGCTGCTGAATCGGTACGTGGTGTAGATGGCGGAAGCCGTTGTTTTCTTCGTGATCCATTGAGCACCGAACACAGGCAGTTATCGCTATAGGTGCCCTCAGTGCCAGAATCTGAGGACATCTTCCGTACTCACATTTCAACCTCCCTGGTGGGAATCCATCTGAAGACCCCTGACATCTCCAGCCATGAAGATTGATCCCAAGCTCCGCCGACACGCACTGCAATCTGCTGTGGCTCTGCTGGAGACGGCCAGGAATCCGGCCTCCGTGGTCGTGCATGCTCTGCCGGTCCTGAAGATGGTCGATGAGTCGGCGCTGGGAAAGATCACCCGCAGTTGCCTGCTTGAGGATCCTGAGCTCCGAGAGCTTGCCGCCGTGCGGTATCAGCGCGAATGGCCAGACCCCGTAGAGATGCGGGCGATGCCTGAGGGAAGCCTTGGGCGTCTGCATCAGGATCGTTTTGACCGACTGGGGCTGCATGCTCTGCCGCCTCTGGAGATCAACGACGGGCTGGATGACGGTGCCTATCTTCAGAAGCGGCGGCTGACCACCCATGACATCCACCACACCGTATTTGCACTCCCGATAAGTGTGGCGGGAGAGGCGGCTGGGGCTTCGTACTACGCCGCAGCTCTCAATGAGTTCGGCTCCGGGGCGATCCTTTCGGCCTGGATGTTCCATGCCATGGAAAACCCGCAGGAGAGCAGACTGATCTGGGAGGGAGTGCGCTTCGGTCTGGATCTTGCTGCGCAGGTCGGCAAGCGTCTGCTGGCCATGCGCTGGGAGGAAGGATGGAGCGAACCCATCACGGTATGGAGGGATCGACTCGGGATCACGGATCTCCTCCACTCCACGCCCTTCCCCGAGGAGCTGGAGAGGTTGAGCTGAGGCGCGCTCCTTTGCCGTGACCGGCCGGCCTCATTGAAGCCACCATGGGGTGGCAGCCTGCAGGGGACCGGTCTCCATTTCATTCCTTCGGGCCAGGCTGCGCAGCACTCAGCACGTTGTGGACAGCCAGGGAATCTCTGGGCCAGCCGGGCCCACGCACGAGCCTTGACCCTCCTGAAGCCATGAACCTGCCACCTTCGGAAACCACCATCGCCGAGCTGCAGTCCGCCTACGAGCAGGGCGTCTGCACGGCGCTCACTGTGTGCCAGGCCTGTCTCGAGCGGATTGCAGTGTTCGATGCCGCCGGCCCCACCCTGCGTTCGGTGATCGAGACCAATCCCGACGCCCCGGCGATCGCCGAGGCGCTCGACCGGGAGCGACGCCAGCAGGGACCCCGCGGCCCCCTGCACGGGGTGCCGTTGCTGGTGAAGGACGGCCTCGACACCGCTGACCGGATGATGACCACCGCCGGCTCCCTGGCCCTGGTGGGCAACGTGGCCGGCCGCGATGCCTTTGTGGTGCAGCGGCTACGGCAGGCCGGCGCTGTGCTGCTCGGCAAGACGAACATGAGCGAGTGGGGCTACATGCGCTCCACCAGGGCGTGCAGCGGCTGGAGCAGCCGAGGCGGCCAGGTGCGCAACCCCTACGTGCTCGACCGCAGTCCCCTCGGGTCCAGTTCGGGTTCGGCGGTGGCGGTGGCGGCGGGTTTCTGCGTGGCGGCCATCGGCGCCGAGGTGGATGGCTCGATCGTGCGGCCAGCCTCCAGCAACAGCATCGTGGGCCTCAAGCCCACCGTGGGCCTGCTCAGCCGGTCCGGCATCATCGGGGTGGCTGACCCTCAGGACACCGCAGGGCCGATGGCGCGCAGCGTGGCCGATGTGGCCACGCTGCTCAATGTCCTCACCGGCCATGACCCTCTCGATCCGATCAGCGCCGAAGGGGCGCGCCGGGCAGCACCCGATTACCGCGCCTTCCTGAATCCGGCGGCCCTGCAGGGTGCCCGCCTGGGGGTGGCGCGGGAATGCTTCGGCCAGCACGAGGGCACCGACGCGCTGATCGAGCAGGCCATCGCGCAGCTCAGGGAGCTGGGGGCGGTGATCGTGGATCCGGTGCGCGCCAGTGAGCTGCCCTTCTTCGGCGAACTCGAGCTGCAGTTGTTCCTCTACGGCGTGAAGGCCAGCCTCAACCTTTACCTGGCCGACCACCCCGGCGCCCGCGTGCGCTCGCTGGAGGAGCTGATCCGCTTCAACCGCGACCATGCCGCCGCCGTGATGCCCTTCTTCCAGCAGGAATTCCTCGAGCAGGCCCTGGCGGCCGGCGAGCTCGGTGATGCCGGCCATCGGCGCATCGTGGCGGAGCTGCGGCGGCTGGGCCGCAGCGACGGCATCGACAGAGCCCTGCAGGAGCACCGGCTCGACGCGTTGATCGCCCCCACGGAGGGCTCCCCCGCTTTCATGATCGATCCGGTGGTCGGCGACCACATCCTCAGAGGTGGCTGCTCCACGCCCCCGGCTGTGGCCGGCTATCCCCACATCACCGTGCCTGCCGGCTACGTGCACGGCCTGCCGGTGGGTCTGTCGTTCTTCGCCGGCCCCTGGCAGGAGGGGAAGCTGCTGGGCTACGCCCATGCCTTCGAGCAGGCCACCCGGCACCGGCGGCCGCCCAGCTTCCTCCCCACCCTGGGGGCTGGCACGCCTCAGCGGGGATCCTTGTAGGCCACCACGGCGCTGGAGGGGCCGTCCAGCGGGATGGTCTCGAAGCGGCTGAAGCCGGCGGCGGAGCACCACTGGCGGAACTCGGCCGCCGTGAAGTCGAAGGCGTCGCCGAACTCGATCAGCATCATCAGCGACATGAACAGCCCGAAGGTGTTGTGCCGGCGGGCATCGTCGATGAACGCCTCGATCGCGATCAGCGCCCCCCCTTCCGGCAACGCGTCGTAGGCCTTGCGGATCAGGGTCTGTTTCCGCTCCAGGTTCCAGTCGTGCAGGATCATTCCCATCGTGATCAGCTGCGCCGGCGGCCAGGGATCCGCAAAGAAATCACCGGACACGGCGTGGATCCGCTCCCCCAGGCCGGCCGCGGCGATCCGGCGATCGGCGATCAACGTGACGGGCGGCAGATCGAAGCTCACGCAGTGGAGGCCGGGGTGCACGGCGGCCACCTCGCGGCACAGCAGTGCATCGGCTCCGCCGATGTCGCTGAGCGTGGCGTAGGAGCCGAAGGGGAACGCCTTCGCCAGGGCCTGGAAGTTGCGGAGCGAGGAGCCATTCATGGCGTTCATGAAGGCCTCCAGCCGCTCCGGATCGCGGTACATCGCCTCGAAGAACGGAGTGCCGGCATGCTTCGCCTCGTTCTGCAGCCGGCCGGTGCGCAGGGCTTCGGTGAGGTCGGCCCAGAAGCGGTAGTCGCGCAGCTCCCAGATCTCGGGCAGGCCGCCGATGTACTCCGGCTGGCCGCGATCCAGAAAGCGCGCGGTGGCCGGTGTGTTGCCGTAGAGCGCCTCCGGGCCGTCGCCCTCCCGGGCCAGCATGTCCACCGACACCAGCAGATCGAGGAAGTCGCGGGTTGGCCGGCTCTGCAGCCCGAAGGCGGCCGCGATCTGCTCGCACGTCATCGGTCCGGCCGCCAGCCGTGTGTGCAGCCCGAGCCCCACGGCCGAGAGCAACGCCTTGGAGACGCCGTAGCCACTAGCGATGGCCAGGATGGCCGAAGGATCAGATTCGCTTACTGGCACGTGGGGGAGAGAAGGGCGTGGGCGCCGGATCGTGGGCCACTGCTGCGCACACCACGGCGCCGCCGGAAACCATCGGCAGGGGGATGGCTCTGCTGGGAGACGTCAGGCCCGATGGTGATCAATCTCCTTGACCCTATCCACGTCGGCTCAGCGCGGCCCATGGGCTGCATCGCCTCTTCAGTCCCATGTCGGTGGCCGAGGCCGTGAGCACGATGGGGAACGATCCACCTCCCCACCTCGACATAAGCGGAGCTGCCATCCACGGATCCCCTGCAGATCGCCGTAAAGGCGTGCTCTGGCCGAGGCCCGTCCCCTCCGGCCTGATGTTCAGGTTCTTCAGCAACCGGCCAGCCAGATCAAGCCTCTCTCTCAGCACACAGGGAACTCCCAGAACCGCCGTGTGGTGTACCTCAACATCAGCAAGGTATCGGACGCGATGCATCGGGAGGCGGCGGTAGCGGCATCCAAGCGTTCCAACATTGCCGCAGGGTCGCGGACCGGCCAGGAGCCGTGACGAGACTCTCCAGCCAGAACACCCTGTAGCCTCTGACCAGGCTTCTATTCAGGCCGGGGTCCAAGGGCTCGTTCACCACATCGAGCAGGGGCACTCTCATCCGAGTGCGCTGACCTCCAGCAGCCAGATGGCAATCTCCACGCTCTGGTCAATGCGGGTACTGAGCGGCGCCTCGGGCAGCCAGGTGCCATCGGCGTTCTGATCCTTGAGCAGCTGACGCACGATCGCCACGCTGAGTGAGCGCGGGGCGGTATCGCCCGTGGCGGCAGCCAGTTCGGCACAACCCCAGGCCACCTTGTGGGCAAGCGGCTCCCCCACCATCCGGGGCGCGCAGGCTTCGGCGAAGACGCCGTAGGCCCGGGCCGTGGCAAGCGGCACCGGTTCCCCGGTGGCCTGGTTCAGGCGGCAGAGAAAGGCCATCGGATAGCCGAGGAAGAACCAGGCCTGGCCTGGTTGGCCGGCGTCGACCACATGCAGACCGGCTGCCTCTGCGGGAAACTCGGTCTGCAAGCGCTCCTCGGGGGTCATCCGCAGATAGAAGCGGCTGGAGGGAGAGGGCTGCAGGTCGAGAAACCGCTGCAGGGTACTGGCCGCCCCCCGGGCCCGCTCCAGGTCTCCCAGATACAGCGACACCAGACCGAGATGGGCGCAGGTGAGCAGTTCCAGCACCGCGCCGGCAGGCCCCCCATCATCATCAGGTTCAGTAGCGGCGGGATTGGGCCGGGGCTGCAGGGTGAAGCCGGGCGGGTCGTCGCTCCAGAAACGCTGCAGGAAGCGCCAGGCCGGCAGGCTCAGGTCAAAGCGGCCGACCTTGTGGGCCGCCATCGCGATCCAACCGGTCATGTAGGCGGGATAGCCGGCCAAGACCGGGTCGGCGGTGCGGAGGTGCGGGCCACTGAGAAAGTCACCGTTGCTCTGCTGGAAGCGGGCCGCGATGTCATCCAGAAGCAGGCTGGCCTGGCGGGGCCGCCCGGCCAGCTGCATCAGGTAGGGAGCCTTGTAGTGACCCACAAGGTCGTCACCCAGGCCGTCAGAGGACTCAATCAGAGCCGCGATCCACTCCACCGTGCGCCCGGCAGCAATCCCGCAGCGGGCCACCAGTTCTGTGTGCATGACGACCGACCCCCGTACACCGGCTTCCCCCTCCACCATGCCAACCCCCGCCCCGCACGCCACTACGGTCAAGGGGAGTTGAGAGGTGGTTCGATGCCCTCCGTTCCGGCTCGCTGTCGCCCCTCGGCCTCGCTGGGAGTGCTGGCCTCGGGGTTCCTGCTCCTGCCGCTGCCGGGGAGAGCCGCGCCGAAGGCGGACTCCTGCCCGCCCCCTCTGTTGGGGCGCTACGTGGTGATGGAGAGGGGATCGCAGGGCAAAGGCACTGATCAGCAGCCGCTGGCCCGGCTGCGGCAGGAGAACTGGAAAGCCGACGGCACGATGGAGGGAAGCGTGTTCGAGCGCAGCGGCAAAGCCTTCCGTCAGTTCCGCTACAACGGCACGTTCCGGCCCCTGGGCAGCTGTCTGGTGCGGCTGGAGCGCAACACGCCAGGCGCCGGGTCCGGCGCCCGCCACGAGGCCGAGGCCGTGCTCGATGCCGCCGGCCTGCCCCGCTACAGCCTCAGCCTCTCGCCCGGGAGCACGATCACCGGCGTGTGGCGCCGGCAACCGGCGGTGGCCTGCTCAGCCGCGACGCTCACTGGAACGGTGCTCAGCCAGCAGCAGGGGCTGAGCTGGAAGGACGGCTGGGGGGCCAACGCTGTTGTGCAGCGCGAAACCTGGCAGAACCGCCGCGTGCAGGGAGTGGCCCTGAGCAGCTACGCGGGCGAGCTCGAAACGGCCACCTACACCGGCACCATCGCGCTGACCGCAGACTGCCTGGCCACCGTGGTGCAGCGCGACAGCGCCGGGGTCGACTACCACTACCGCGCCGTGGTGATGGCCGATGGCAGCGGCTACTTCTATCTGCAGGAGGATCCGCTCGATCTCACCATCGGCTGGCTGGAGACGGTGGATCCAGCGATGGATCAGATGGTGGATTTCCGCCGCTGATCCTGCGGTCGTTGCGTTTGCTCAGCGGCACTGCAGCTGCGACGCATACCCCCCTAGCGCGTCCCGGTGGTCGGTGTCGGCCCGCAGGCCGATGAAGCCGTCGGGCCTCACCGCCAGCAGGGTGAGGGGGCCGAGCCCCAGGCTCGCGGCATCCTCCAGCCGCTGCAGCACCACGGCTTCCACCAGCACCTGGGTCTGCACGCCGGCGGCGAGGTCGGCCTCCAGCTGCGCCTGCAGGGTGGTGAGGGCCTGCATGGATGCCTGGCTGTCTGCCAGCAGCAGCAGCGTGTGGTTGCGCCTGTGCGTGAGCTGATGCAGGTGGGTTGCCCCTTGACCGCACGGCAGCGCGATCGTGGTGGGAAGCCGCTGACCCGCACCGAGTGGCCCGCTGTCTGACCCGCTGGTGATCGCCGAGCCGGCGTAGCTCACGTTCAGCTCCGCTTCCGCCACCGCCTCCTGCCGGCGGGCCACCGGATCGGCCAGCATCGCCGCAATCGCCCGGTCGCGCGCGGCCAGCTCGCCGCTGCCCTCGAGCAGCTGGGCCTGGTCGGCGGCATCGCTGCGGCCGGTGAGCTGCTCGGCCACCGGCCGCCGCTCCTGCTCGTAGCTGTCGAGCAGAGCGGGGGCCGCCACGCCCTGATGCACCAAGGCCAGCTTCCAGGCCAGGTTGGCGGCATCCTGCAAGCCGCAGTTCATGCCGTGCCCCTTGGCGGGGGAGCACACGTGGGCGGCATCGCCCGCCACGAATACCCGCCCGGCCCGGAAGGCGCTGGCGATCCGGGTGTGGCAGTGGAAGCGGCTGGGGTTCTCCACGTCGCGAAAGCGGGCCGCAGGCAGGTAACGCCGCAGCACGGCACTGGCCTCCGCCACCAGATCGCCCTGCTCGGAGGCGGGCCGCATGTACACACGCCAGCGTTGCCCGGGCAGGGCCGTGAGGATCAGCGGCAAGGCGTCGAGGTAGGCCGCGTTGGCCTCATAGGTGTCGCGCCAGCCCTCCACCGCGGCATCGAACACGGCCCAGGAACGCGCGATGGCATGGCCCTCGAAGCCGATGCCACTCAGCTCGCGGGTGCTGCTGCGCAGGCCGTCGCAGCCCACCAGCCAGCAGGCCTCCACGGTCTGCTCCTGCTCGCCACAGGCGATCGTGGCGGTCACGCCGCAATCGTGCGTCTGCAGGTTATGCAGCCGGCAGGAGCGCTGAACCGTTCCCCCGTGGCGCTCGAGATGGCCCGTGAGGATGGCTTCGGTCACCTCCTCCGAGAGGCCGAGGTTGAAGCCATAGCGGCTGCCGTTGCCAGCCAGGTCCACCTCCCCCAGCCTGTGGCCGTTGGTATGGATCAGGATGCGGCGCTGGCGACAGCCGGCGGCCAGGAAGGCCTGCTCCAGCCCCAGTGCCTCGAACAGCTCCAGCGACAGCGAATGGATCACCGTGGCGCGGTCCCAGTGCAGCGCCTCAGGGAGGGCGTCGATCAGCAGGGTGGGCACCCCGCGCCGCTGCAGCTCCGCCGCCAGCAGCAGCCCCGTGGGGCCGGCACCCACCACGAGAACGGCGGTCTGGCGGGGCAGAGGCGACGACACGGATCAGCGGCAACAACAGGTCAGGCGAGCCCGGCGGGCAGGCTCAGGGGGGTGCGCAGCACCTCGAACACCTCCGCGTGGCTGCCGGCGAAGCTCATCACCCCGCGATAGCGCGCAAGTCCGAGAAAGGCCTCGTCGTAGTGCATGGATTCGATCTGGGACCGGTGGCAGCGGAGGGCATCCATTTTCCGCTCCACCGTGGCGGTGATGTCCACCGCCAGCTCATGGCTGCTGAGGGGATGCCACACCTCGTAACCGAGGATCGTGGCCGGGCGATGCGGTTCTCCGGTGGATTCCTGGTACCAGGGCCCCGCAGCGCCGGCCACGGCGTTCATCACCAGCTCATGCACCACGCGGTGATCGGGGAAGCTGTCGCTGCTGGCATGCAGGAAAAGGATCTCAGGGCGCACCTCTCGGATCAGATCAATTACGGCGATCTTCTGGTCGCGGGAATACTGCGTCAGCCCATCAGGGGCGCCCAGAAACACCACCCGCTCCGAGCCCAGCACTTCTGCGGCCCTGCGGGCTTCCTGCTCCCGGGTGGCGGCGAGAACGGACTTGTCGATGGTGCTGCTACCGGCCTCGCCGGAGGTGACGCACACATGCACAGCCCGCCATCCCTGTTGGATCAACTTGCGCACCGTCCCGCCGCAGCCGATCTCGATGTCATCGGGGTGGGCGCCAATGGCAAGGATGGTGGACATGGCCGGGGGCTTTGGACGGGATAGGCGGACATGGGGCTCAAGGGAAGGCAGCCCCCTGGGTTTGCACATACGTGTCATAGACCGACTGGGCGACCGTGATGAACAGGCGAGTGCGCAGGTGCCCGCCGAAGCAGAGATTGGAGACAACCTCCGGCAGGTGGATCCGGCCGATCAGCTCTCCCCCCGGAGAAAACGAGCTCACACCGTCGAGACTCGGATCGACCCAGCCGGACCTCGTCCACACAGTGCCATCCAGAACACAGGTGAGGCCATCGGCCATGGCCGGGCCCATGTCGCAGAACATCCGGCCATTGGCGAAGCGTGAGCCGTCGATCACGTCGTACACAAGGATCAGGCTGGGGTGGCCCTCCTTGTGCGAACCCCCCTATCGGTAATGGGCACCTCGAAAAATAAGCGGTTTCCCAGTGTTCTGCAGGCATGCAAAAAAAGCCGCCAATGGCGGCAGGCAGCAGAATCTTGTATCGGCGAGTGAGCTTTTTACTGCGCTATCGGGCCCTCCTTCGAGGATTTACGCCACCACTGGTGCATGGCTGATGCACTGAAGATAGCGAAGGAAGTTGTAGGCCATATTCTTGAGCCCCCACCATGCCTCGTTCCTGGCCAGCCCAATCTTTCGCGTCAGCATCCCACCCATTGACATTGTCATGCAGCCGAAGACATGCTCCACACACGCTCTGATGGCTGACTTGACGCGATTCAGGTCCTTGGCGGCATCGCTGAGCGGGTGATTGCGAGCGCCCTTTTCGTGGATCAAGCTTTCGAAGCGCCCCAAGCTCAGCAGATCTTCAAAGCACTCATCTGAATAAGCTGAGTCTGCCCAGACATAATCATGCTCATTCTCCGGGTCCAGCAGCCGTGGAAGCAACTGGCTGTCATGAATATTGGCAGGCGTAATGGCATATCGGCGGATAAAGCCATGGTCGACGTCAATGCAGATGCTGTTCTTGTAACCGAAGTAGTTGATGCCGTTCCTTTTAACCCAGCGAGCGTCTAGATCCTTCTGCCGCAGACGATCTGGGTTTTCATCCCAGTCTTACGGCAGCCTACCTGCTCTGATCACCATGTTCTTGTCACGGGTGTTGCGTTGTTTGGGAACAGGTACGAGAGTCGCATCAAGAATCTGACCACCACGGGCTTGGAGTTCCTGTGAGCGAAGGTATGCCTCGAACATCTCGACGAGCTCCCCAATCACTCCTGCTTTGCGCAGCCTCTCCCTGAAAACGGCGACTGTGGTTGCATCAGGAATGATGTTCATCACACCCAGTCCCACAAACTCCTCAAAGGAACGCCTGTCATTCACCTGAAACTCAACCTCGTCATCACTGAGGTAAAATAGCGGCTGGAGAACAAGCATCTTGATAAAGATCAGCGGATCAAGGGCACCTCGAAAAATTGCCTCCACCAAGACGGAGCCCTCAAGCCTGGCCTGACGTGGCAATGAGTCTCAATTGCCGGATCCCGCAGATCCCGAATTTATCGAGGTGCCCTCAATCCGCTTCCGGCCAGCATTGCTCCTACGTTCATAGCTGTAACTCTGCTCCAGCAGTGGCCGGAAGGCATCCCAAGGAATCGCCTAGTGTTCCGTCCCGCAAATACACGGTAAGATATGGGGGTGTCTCCTCGCGGGGTCGTTTCATGCCGACCGGTCGGCCCATGGCTCCTCTGGAGCTTTCGGCTGATGAGGCCAGCCAGCTCCAGAGCCTGGCTGGATCAAGAACCTTGCCGCATTCGATCGTTCATCGGGCCCAGATCGTGCTGGCCTGCGCTGCTGGTGACACCAACACCGCTGTCGCGAAGCGCTTTGGGGTCCGCGGCTCAACCGTGGGCAAATGGCGGCAGCGCTATATCGATCTGGGCATCGAGGGCCTGCATGACGAACTGCGTCCCGGCCGTCCCCGCACCTACGAGGACGACAAGGTGGCCGAGGTGATCAACCGGGCTCTGCAGACCAGGCCTCCCGATGGCAGCACCCACTGGAGCGCACGGACTTTGGCTGCAGCGACTGGGATCTCCAAGACCACGGTTCACCGCTGGCTGCAGACCTTCTCGGTCCAGCCCCACCGGCAGAAGCACTTCAAGCTCTCGACCGATCCGTTCTTTGTCGAGAAAGTCCGGGACATCGTCGGCCTGTACCTGAATCCGCCCGACAAGGCGATGGTGCTCTGCGTCGACGAGAAGACCCAGATCCAGGCCCTGGACCGCACCCAGCCGCTGCTGCCCATGGGTCTGGGCTACGTGGAGGGGGTGACCCATGACTACATCCGCCACGGCACCACCACCCTGTTCGCCGCCCTGGACGTGGCCACCGGAGAGGTGATCACCCAGTGCAAACCCCGCCACCGGCACCAGGAGTTCCTGGGATTTCTCCGGCAGATCGAGACGTCGGTTCCCGATGACCTGGACATCCACCTGATCGTGGACAACTACTGCACCCACAAGCACGCCAAGGTGAGGGCCTGGCTGGCGCAGCGGCCCCGCTTCCACGTGCACTACACACCGACCTACGCCTCCTGGATCAACCAGGTGGAGCGTTGGTTTGGGATCATCACCCAGCGGGCGATCCGACGCGGCAGCTTCTCCAGCGTCAAGGAGTTGATCTCCAAGATCGAGCAATTCGTGGCGGCCTACAACAAGACCAAGGCGCCGTTCAACTGGACGGCCACAGCGGATTCAATCCTGGAGAAGCTCCAGCGACTTTGCTCGCAGATCTCCGGGACGGCACACTAGGAGTTTGTTGCCAATAGAGCAGCGAGCCCCTGGTCACGACGAATCCCGGTGAGGTGAGCTCTGAGGTCTACCTCTCCCGCTGAGCTGGTTCATTGGGGCGAGGTTGACTCAGCCCTGGCGGCATTGCCAGGGTCTCTACCCCTCATCCCGTCGCTGCTGCCCAGAGCTGCTGCTGTGATCGCCTGTACCGGAACAACTTGAGCAGGTTGTGGGTGGCAGCGATCAGATGCCATTCACCATCGACCTTCTCCAGGCCCCGCAAGAGAAACCGCCGCAGGCCCCGGCCTTCCTTGATCTGGCCGTTCACCGGCTCCACGATCGCTTTGCGCTGGGCGTAGATCCTGGATCCCTTCTTGCTTCTGATCTTGCGGGCCATGCGGGTTCTGGCGTCGGCATCTCTGGGCAGCGGTCCTCGCTGTGGCGGTGGCGGCTTCCCATGCGGCAGACGGCCGGTGGCGATGTAGGCGTCAATGCCAAGGTCCTCACAGTGACCTGCGTTGTCGTCGCTCCAGTAGCCCGCATCCATCGTCATCACGTCCGGCAGTTCACCGGCGCTGGCGGCGATCCGCTCCAGCATGGGCTCCAGGTGCTCCACGTCCGGTGGCTGGTTGCTGACGCCCACCGCCACGATCACCTGGTGGTCACTGTCGACCGCCAGCTGGCAGTTGTAGCCCTGCAGGTAGGTGCCGCCGGACTGCATGAGGTGGCTGTCGGAATCTGTGAAATTCCGTTGGGTCTTGGCCGTCGGTGTGCCGTCAGCCTTTCTCGCCAGACCACGCCTGGGCATCGCGTCAGAGGCGAGTGGCTCCAGATCTGGTGGCTCGAGGCCAGCGCTCTCGGCGGCCTCGATGGCTTTGTCCCCCGCCGCTGCTGCCTTTGCCGCTGCGGCTTCCGCTTTCCTGTTCAGCTCGGCCTGCTCAGGGGCCGATCCATCCGATTCCTCGGCTGCGGTCGCTTTGGCTCTGGCCTTCTCGGCTTCCTCCTGCCGCTGCCGCGCTGCAGCTGCAGCGGTTTCCGCCTCCATCTCCTTGCGGGCCTGACGGATTTTTGCGAGGCGGCCCTGCTTGTGGCGCAGCTCATCGGGAAGTTCACTGCCCAGGTTTCCTTTGCCGTAGCGCCGGTCTTCCTGGGCATCCAGGATCTCGGCCTTGCGGATCAAGGCGTTGATTTCCTTCTGGAGCTCCTTCTCCGCCCTGAGCATCCGCTCGTGGCTCATCGCCTTGTGCTTGGAGGCATTGGCCTGCACCTTGGTGCCATCGAGGGCCACATGGCCCAGGCTCACCATCCCCGCCTTCTGGCACAGGCGCAGGATCTGAATAAACAGGCCCTTGAGGGCATCAAGGTTGCGCCGGCGGAACTCGCTGATTCGGCTGTGGTCCGGCTGCTGGTTGCCGGTCAGCACGCGGAATGCCAGATCCTCGTAGCAGGCCCGCTCGATCTTCCTGGAGGAGACGATGCCCACGCAGTAGGCGTAAAGCAGCAGCATCGTCATCATGCGTGGATCGAATCCCTTCTCTCCGCGGGGGTCCTTGGCCTGAGCGGGTACGAGGATCGCGGAGAGATCCAGCTCATCCACCAGGTCCAGCAGGAAATACACCGCTTGCGTCCCCTGTGTTGGTGTAAATCCCTGGGGACCTCAACCCCGGCGTAGCCGGGGTTGAGCGCGCACCTCAGACGTTCCGCTCAGCGGCCAGCGTTGCAAGGGGTGGGCAGGCCCGTGACCCTGGTTTGAGCACTACCTCAACCAGACGAACCATGTCGAGTCACCCCGGGGAACTTCCCCCCGAGGTGCTCACAGAACCGTACGTGACACTCTCGCGTCATACGGCTCCCATCATCCACATGCCACTTCACTGACTCGACGCCAGTGCGCGAACAGATCACGATGTCCAGACCTGATCCTGGCAAGTACTCGCCAGCTTTGGAGCCGACGACCCCGCAGCCTTTTGTACTTCTGCCGTAACCAGGCTGCAATTCTGTCATCCAGGTAGCGATACAACTTCCTGATCAGTTCTGTCCTATAGAAACGACCGTAGTACTGAATCCAGCCACGAATCACTGGATTCAGCACTTTAGCGATCTCCTCAAGCGACAGATACACGAGCGATGGAAGCCCTATCGACCTAATCCTCTCCCGCATACGCTGGAGAGCCTGCGGACTCACTGCCGGCAAAAAGCCTGTGTAGATGGGGACTCCTGAAAAAGATTCTCGGCCCATCGGCGCCGGATTCGTCCGTTTGCTTCGCGTTAATCAGGCTGGCAAGCGCGGTGACATCAAGTCGGCCAGATCTCAAAAGCATGGCTTGCAGATGCCCTCAGGCGCTCTGATCGCTGACCAGGCCATAAAAAAGCTGTAGATCCACCCAAAAAGAAGGACAAAAAAGAGGCGCAGCAGCCTCAAGACCTTTTCCGCGCACATCACGACAAAGGCCATCGAGATGGAGGATTCGGCACCAGCTGGTAGACGAGCCATGATCAGATCCAGGGAATACTTGCGCTTTCCAGAGCCAAAGACGCCTTCCACTTCATTGCGTCGAGCTTGATCAGATCGGAGCTGGTGCTTGTGTGCAGTGGTGACATCAGGATCCTTGGGCGGGCGACCCAATCGCTTGCCGGAGAGGCGAATACCGTTCCTCGTGCAGAAATGCCTATTCTTGGCCGTGATATAAATCCGGTCGGCGCAGATTCGCTCTGGGTAAGATCCTGTATCCAGCTTGTATTTTTCCGCCTGAGCGATAAGGTCTTCTCCTTCGTTGTAGGGGTTCCAGCTTATGCGGTGCAAGAACGGAAAGCCGTTTTGAACCGAAACACTGATTTTGGCTCCAAACTCCACCGCAGCACGTGCTTTGCCTCGCACCATTGGGCGGATATGGGTCTGCACAAGATTCACCAGGCGGTCTGGAATGCTGTTGGTCTGAGAGGCGAGCAGAAGGCCCTGTTGCCGCTCCAACTCGCTGCAGGCCAACAACTTCTGCCACCAATGCCTCTTAAGCTCGGAAAGCCTTGCCCCGCAGCCGATCAGAGCATCAATGGCCTTGAGATTCTGCCGCACATAGCCAAGCTGATGTTTAATGGCAGCCTTCACTTTGCGGCGACGTGGTCGTTTTTGCTTCGCCACTCTCAGGAAATGAGCACGAGCAAGGCCACGGTCGTAGCGAGGTCGATGTCTCCTGAATCCCGATGACTGACTGCACAGATCATCAATGACTCGCTCGGTCGTTGTGCGAGCCTCGTTGAGGAGCTTGAGGTCTCTGGGATAGGTGATGTCGGCTGGAGTGCAACTGGCATCAATCGTGAGAGTGCCCCAATTCTTTCCTTCTGGCCAGTCAGCAGGCTTGATCAACGCATCAAGTTCTAGCTGAGCGCCTCCTCCACTGGAATCACGATCATCATGGTCGTCATCGTCTGCTGCCTGAGCAAGTGCTTCCAGAAGGATCTCTTTGCCGCGCTGCACCACCAGCTCGTTGATACGGCGCAGATCCTCGTCAGAAAAACGCTTGCGAAAGTGCACCATCATCGAGGCATCAAACGGTGCCTTAGCTGTGTAGCCCGCAAAGCCGAGAAAGAACTGAATATAGGCGTTCTCTCTGATCTGATGGACTGTCTCTTCGTCGGTGAGCCCTAACTTCTGTTTGATGTAGAGAGCACCAAAGGCCATTCTCACTGATTTGGCTGGAGCGCCAATTGTGGCGCTGAATTGAGGGGCATAGGTTTCTTCCAGCTCATCCCATGGGATCAGCCCCTCCAGTTGAACCCAGCGATTCTCGGGATCAAGTGTGCCGCCAAATGGCAGGTGGAACTCCTTGATTGAGATCTGACCGTTATTGTGCCTCCGGTACATATTGAGCGATCAGGAGTAAAGGCAATCACGGATTGCCTGATTCACGGCCACTTTAGCGGTTTCTCATGCTTGAGACCAGCTGCGGCGCAATGGATCTGGATTGTTCAGGAGTCCCTAGATGACTCCGCGAGAATTGCGAGACACACGTGGCCGAAACGCGAAACCAAGAAACGTGAACGTGACATCAGCAAGCGGTGCCCGGCGGTTGCTATCCCTGCAGTAGACCACCTGGGTCTTCTGGGGATGAAGCTGGAGGCCACAGGACGCAAAGCGATCCTGCAATGCCTCCAGCAACCGCCGAGCTTCCTTCTCGCTGTGGCAATGACAGATCACATCATCTGCATAGCGCTCAAAGGCAATGGCCGGGTGGCTCCGGCGCATCCACACATCAAACGCATAGTGCAGGAACAGATTGGCCAGCAGTGGACTGATGACACCACCTTGCGGTGTGCCCCGGTCCCTGGGATGGAGCGTGCCATCCGGCAACAGAACCGGTGCCTGCAGCCATCGTTGCAGGTAGAGCACCACCCAGCGCTCGGAGGTATGGGCCTTGATCGCGCGCATCAACAGGTCGTGATCGATAGCATCGAAAAACCCCTTGATGTCGAGATCGAGAACCCAGTTGGACCTCCAGCAGCGCTGACGGCAGACCTCTACTGCCTGATGCGCTGACTTGCCCGGTCTGTAGCCGTAGGAATCCTGATCAAAGATCAGCTCCAGCTCTGGCTCCAGCACCTGCTTGACCACCATCTGTGCGATGCGATCAGCAACCGTCGGGATACCCAGCGGCCTGACGCCTCCACCGGATTTGGGAATCTCCACACGCCGAACTGGTGGCGGAAGATAACTTCCTGATGCCATCCGATTCCAGAGTTTGTAGAGATTATTCTCCAGATCCTTGTTGAAGTCGTCCAGGCTTTGGCCATCCACACCGGCCGCCTGTCCGTTCCGTTTCACCTGTTGATAGGCCTTCCAGACCATCACCTTGGTAATCGGTAGCGGCTTGTCTGTTGTCATCCCATTCCTCCTGCCGTAGGCAGTTGATGGGAGACTCCAAACGGGATGATGCAACCCCTTGGCTCCGAGTCCGTTACAGACCCATCATCGCTACTACGGGTTGCTCCGCCCCTGCCACAGACATCGGTATTGACCCTCATGGTGGTGACCACTTGGGATGTTCCCTTGGCATTCCATGGCAGGTTCTCACGTTCCGCATCAGGGCCTGCGATGAGCTCGTGCCGTCTATACGCCGGCTGCCGTGTGGTCCATAGACAGGCTCTGTCCACACTGATCCAGGAGATTTGGGCCGCCTCCCGTTTTGGCAGCGTCTGAAATAGATATCGGCGCGTCATCAACGGTTCGCTTGCGCTCACCTTCTCGTCGCACACCTGACGGATCCAGTCCGCCGTTTCCCCGTCGCTCACCACCACGTCTTTTGAACGCAGCAGCACGGGGTGGTTTGGTACCAGCCCCTGCAGGCCGATCCCGGGAGGCCACACTCCCATCCCCGATGCAGTTTCATCAGCCTTGGCTTTCACCTGCTGACTCGTGACACACGCCCACGTCCAATCGTGCCGCAATTGAGCTGGCGCCGCTACTGGATGGCAGCAGCGCCGGTGAGCTGATCCCCGAGCTGGTGCGCCACGGCCTGCAGCAGCTGATCGAGCTGGAGGTCGCTGCCGTGCTCGGCGCAGAGCGCCATGAGCGCAGCGAGGAGCGGCTCGGCTACCGCAACGGCTACCGGCCGCGCACCCTGGCCACCCAGGTGGGGGACATCGATCTCCGCATCCCCAAACTGCGCTCCGGCAGCCACCTGCCCTCGATCCTGGAGCCGCGCCGCCGTGTGGACCAGGCCCTCTACGGCGTGGTGATGGAGGCCTATGTCGGCGGCATCTCAACGCGCAAGGTCGACGCCCTGGTGGCCGCCCTGGGAGTCCAGAGCGGCATCTCCAAATCTCAGGTGAGCCGCATCTGCGCTGACATCGACATCCAGGTGCAGGCCTTCCTGAACCGCCCCCTTGAGGCCACCGGCTACGCCTACCTGTACCTCGATGCCACCTATCTCCACGGGCGTCTCGGCAAGGCGATGCAGGTCTGCTCCAGGGCTGTGGTGGTGGCCATGGGCGTCAATGCCGATGGTCGCCGCGAGCTGCTCGGCATCAAGGTGGGCGACAGCGAAACCGAGAGCTTCTGGAGCGAGTTCATTGGCTCGCTCAAGGAGCGCGGCCTCACTGGGGTCAAGCTCGTGATCAGCGACGCGCACGTGGGCCTCACCAAGGCGATCCGGCGGATGCTGCAGGGCAGCTGCTGGCAGCGCTGCAGGGTCCATTTCGCCAGAAACCTGCTCCAACGGGTGCCCAAGGCCCACCAAGGCATGGTCACCGCTGCCTTGCGCTCGGTGTTCGCCCAGGAGAAAACGGACGAAATCGAGGCCCGCTGGGACGATCTGGCCAGCTCACTGGTGGATCGCTTCCCCAAGGCTGCTGAGCTCATGCTGCACGCCCGGGAAGACGTGCTCGCCTTCCGTCACTTCCCGCCTCAACACTGGAAAAAGACTTGGAGCACCAACCTGCTCGAGCGCCTCAATGAGGAGATCAAACGCCGCACTCGGGTGGTTGGCATCTTCCCGAATGACGCCTCGATCACCCGCTTGGTGGGGGCTGTGCTGCTGGAGCAGGACGAGCACTGGCAGCTGGAGGGCCGGCGCATGTTCTCCGCCGAGAGCATGGCCGCCATCCCCTCACTGGCGGAGCTGCCCACGCAGCCTTCCTTGCAAGAAGCAGCGGCCTGAGCCTCAGGCCCCAGGAGATCGCGCCGTAGCGCCCCCACAGGGCGCAGCGGCGGCGATCACCGCCCGGGGGCCGGCACCGCAGACGTCACGACCAAGATTGCAGGTGTAGCCCACAACCGATCGGCAATCCAGACGAAAGACTTGACAAGTCAATCGTCTGGATTCATCGTGAAATAACGAGGTGCACATGCGCCTCGAGAATGACAGCCCGTCATTCACCCCTGTTCTCCCTCAGTCCAGGGCAATCGGGCCTCGGGATTTACACCACGCCAAGGGACGCGGCCAATACACCTGGTGGTCTTCTGAGAGCCACTCACGCGGTGACGGCGGCAGCAGGGTGGCCTGCTGCGGCTGCCAGGGGCGAAAGGTCTTGCGCTTCTGCATGCCCGAGTGTATCGCCCAGATCCATTGCAGTCACTGGGATCTGGGCAGATTGATGGGCGGCTGTGGAGAGACTGGGTGCTGATCTATGCGCGACAGGCTCCTAGGAAACCTAATGCCGCTCTGACCCAGCGAGGCCGGCTCCGGCTTGTGAACCAGCACTTGGAGCATGGCCGCAGACTCTCGGAGCTGGCGGACGAAAACGGGATCAGCCTGCACTGTGCCTACCTCTGGCTGACCCAGTATCGCTTCGGTGGCCCAGCCTCACTGTCGATTCATCGCAGCATGAGCCACACCCAGCGGCGGGCGCTCAATCCGCTGGGGTCACGTCAGTTTGGAGGAATTACGGGAGCTACGAACGATCCCTTCCCGCAGCCGGGCCAGTGAAGTGGCCATGTCGATGATCTGGAGCTGCAGCTGCAGCTCCTCATTGCGTTGGCTGAGTTCCTGAATCTGCTGCTGCTGAGCAAGGATCAGCATTCGGATCCTTGCTGGAGTTACCAAGCAGTCCACTGCTGGAATCCGGGCCGGAGGTGTCCTCATCGCAAGCGCTCCCAGCCTAAGTTGATGCCGGAATTCAGGGAGGCGTAAGGGGTTCAGCAGAGTCGGCCTTCCCCTAGTGCTGTCCCGCTTCCCTGAACACTTAAGAAACCGAGCTTGGATTCGGGTCGAGCCCCCCCCCTGAAGGTGTCGACCAAGCTGAGCTTCAGACAGCGGAGATGTTACTAACTTCAACCGAAACTCCTTGACAACGCACCATCGCTGGGAGCCACTGAAAGTATCGCGAGGCCGGAGTATCCAGTTGCCGCAATGGATCATGCTCGCGCATGAAGGGAGAAGACGACTCAGCGCCAGGAGACATCGGCCGTTTCGCACATGACAGCCGCTGTCATGTCCCTTGACTATTCCAGGTACAATGCCCTCAAGAAGCACTCGAAGACGTTTCTGTTCAAAGCATCGACCTCATCCATCGAACTCAAAGGAGGAAACATGGCAAAACAATTCATGGTTCAACGAAACTATTTTAGTTTCAACTCTCCACCAAACAAGAAGTCACGATCTCAGAGCCGAACCAAGGCAATCCTTGCAGGCCCGCATGCAGAGAAGGTTTCACAACCGCCGGGTAGAAAATGGAAGTCTTCGCTGCTGCTCTTGGCCATCTTGCTGCTGACGGAAACCATACTCTCAAGCTGCGCTATGGCCAGGTCATTCCAGCGCCGCATGCAGGGCGGCCCTAGGCAGTCTGCAGCAGCTAAACCAGTCAATGTATCAACAGGTGGATGGCCCTATTCAGCATTGATTCCAGGGGCTCCTGCAGGCAGCAATACTCTCGAAATATTTGCTTGCAGGCAGTCATCTGGGCCTCCTTGTCCGACACTTGTATATATTCATGGAGGATCTCTGATGAGAGGCGATAAAAGGAGTGTCGGATCCATGCCCGAGCTGCTGAATCGCAATGGCTTCTGCCTTGTCTCCTTAAACTATCCAGTGTATGGACGCCCGATCGAGGGGCTGATCGCGCAGCAGATGAGTGCAGTTGCT
The DNA here is from genome assembly GCF_015840915.1 of Synechococcus sp. CBW1002. NCBI lineage: Bacteria > Bacillati > Cyanobacteriota > Cyanophyceae > Synechococcales > Synechococcaceae > Synechococcus > Synechococcus sp. CBW1002. Next base: position 3,006,292 of record NZ_CP060398.1, on the reverse strand, counting down.
TCCGCCACAGCATGGCTTGAAGGCAATCTAAGAAGAACCTCACCTTCATGCACCATGAAAGATGCATCCATGATTGGGCATTCAGCAGGGGCCTATCTAGCAGCACTTACCCTCACAAGTCCATCCTATCGGAAAACAGCAGACATCTATAGCAAATTTATCCTGAACGACTCCAATTGGTATACAGGCAAAGTTCGTCGATACAAGGATAGCCTTGTCGCAATTTTTGGGCAGAGTGCCGTAAGCGAGCCAGGCAAGAATTCCCTTATTGCAGAATGGGTTCCTGCTCAACTTGTCAGGACATCATGTCCAAAGAAATCATCTCCGACTGAGGTGATGGTCATGTATTCAACCCAGCGGCCAGAAAAACAGCAGGACGAAATCAGGTCGTTCGCGAGTGCCCTCAATGAATGCTCGGCGTTCAACGCCTCGGTCTCGTCTCATCCTTATGACCACAAAGAGATGCACACGAGCATCGGAGAACCTGGAAGCAGCACAGGAGCGGCCATCCTTGGAGCCCTAAAACATTGACATGTATCCGCGTACTTCCAAATGCCCATCTATCCGTCAATCGCATTCGCCAATCTGCACAGACTGAACATGACCACGACTGCACTGCTTCTCGTGGATCAATAGCTGAGGTCTGCAGTGCTGGCAGATGTCAGACTCATCGGTTTAGAGCAATGAATATAAGATAAGTTCTTGGGATCGGAAGTCCCTTCGTTACAGAGCAGTTCAGCTTGCTCAGTGCAGCATGAAAGAGCCTGCGTCAGCACCGCAGCCGATGGTGGTGCAGACAGGGAGGGATTACTTGAGTGCGAAGGCGGCGTGCCTACAGTCTGCACTGCTCATAATCATGCTAATCTGAAAGACAGCTAAAAAAGTTCGATGCAGGGCTACGCAATTGTAGGCATGGCATGCAGATATCCAGGGATCAAGGACACCTCATCTTACTGGCAAGCACTTGTTAGAGGGGAATCACTCCTAAAGGAGATGACTGATCCTTGGGCCAGTCTTTACTACAGCAAAGACCAGGACAGGTCCAACCCACGAGAATCTTACTCCACGATATACACCAAGAAATATGGGTCAATCGCCGAAAATAGCTGGATAGATTGCCTTCGGTTCGCATTTCCTCCAAACCTTGTTGAAGGCGATCCATCGCAGTACCTTTGCCTCCAGGTGGCCGCCGAGGCAATGGCTGACGCATTGCGCGGACGGGCACCGGAATGGATTCCCCATGAACGGACCGGAGTGGTGGTCGGCATGGGTGACCATCCTCATCGAGGCATCGTCGGGGCGTTGATGAATGGGATGATCTTGGAGCATTTCATTGATGTTCTTGCAGATTCCGTGGGTGCAGTTCTCAAAGGAGCGCGAAGGAAGCAACTCCGATCACTGCTTTCGTCCGCTTTTGAGCTGGTTACTGACCCCGCAATAACGCCCAATCTCATCTCTAACGTTGTTTCTGGGACGATTGCGAACAGGCTTGGCCTACTTGGTCCAAACCACCTTGTAGATGGTGCCTGCACTTCGGGCATGATCGCAGTAGATCATGCAATCAAGCAACTAGATACTGGCGACGCTGATCTAATGCTTGTTGGCGGAGTTCAGGCCACGATGAATTTCCCAATTTACCAGTTGTTTTGCACAATTAATGCCTTATCGGAAGAAGGAATATTCCCAATGTCAAAGTCCGCATCCGGAACACTGCTTTCCGAAGGAGTTGGCTTCATTGCTTTGAAGCGTTTGTCAGATGCAGTAGAATCTGGCGACCCGATATATTCTGTTATCCGTTCAGTCGCCTTGGCCAGCGATGGCAAAGGTGAGGGTTTGCTTGCACCAAATCGTCAAGGACAGGTGCTGGCAATGAAGAGAGCATATCAGAAATGCGACATTAAGCCTTCAGATGTTTCACTAGTAGAAGTTCATGCTACAGGAATTCCGCATGGTGACAACACCGAACTTTCATCGATGCTGGAAGTCTTCGAGGGCTGTCATCGTGGCCTATCCACAATTGCCGTTGGATCAAGCAAATCTCTGATTGGCCATACAATTCCCGCCTCTAGCGTTGCCAGCCTGATCAAGGCCTCGCTCGCCCTTCAGAATAAACTACTTCCACCATCAGTTTGTCCAGATCCGTTAGAAGCTGTCGCTGATCACTCCACCCCTTTCTATATTAATCGCACGCTTCGACGTTGGTTCCATTCACCCGCAAAGCCACGTATTGCAGCCATTAATTCCTTCGGCTTTGGAGGAATCAATGGGCACTTACTGCTTCAGGAATTCACGGATTCTAATCAGCAGGCTGGATCGCCCGTCATTCTGTTCCCATATACGGCCTCAAAGTCGCCAGATCTCCTTGCTGATACTGATCCAAGCATTGGCAATGATTCATCTGGAAAGACTTACCGTGGATTACTCAAATATCAGCACCAAGGCTATACCACAACTGGTCGAGCTATCTTTCTTGAGGCAGACTCGCGCTCTGAATTACAAGACTTAATTGCTGGTCTTGAAGTTGACAAGATACATCAGGCAGTCCTGTTCAAATCGACCCATAGCAACAACCAGTCATCGAGAGCTGCAACCCGACTAGTTATCTTTGCATCATCGCACAGAAATCTTGGCGAGGGTCTGCAGGATGCCTCATCTTGGCTGGCATCCAATCCATCGTCATCAAGTCATCGTGGACGTCACTTTATTTATTCTGAGTCGGCAGATTCACGAGGAAAGATAGCATTCCTAATTCCTGGAGAAGGAGTACAATCGCCTGAAATGCTCGGCGACCTGACAACGAACATTGATTTATTTGCGTATTGGTATAATTTCATGGATGAGGCTTTGGGCCGTGAGATCCCACTCGGATTAGTCACTTGCTTGCCGAATGCTGACTTAGACTGTGCCAGATCAGCCAATGCAAGGCGAATTGAGCTTCTTTATGCTCAGGATTCAGCCACGCAAATTATTGCTGCGTGCCTGATGTCCTTCTATGAAATTGCCTCTCGCATAGGACTGCGGCCAGATCAGCTGGTTGGACATAGCCAAGGAGAGTCTAATGCAGTGATGCTGTCAGGTAGCCTAGCCACAATGAAGAATCAGGATGACCTTAGGACAAGGATAAAGCAAATTCATGAGTTCTTCTCGAAAGCCGATTCGATCGATGAGTTCCCTGAGGGGTCGACGTTTGCAATCTCTGGACTTGAACTAGGCCAACTTAATACTATTTTAAAGATGCGATCTGAATGGTCGTTAATTTCTGACAACTGTCGCTCACAGCGCGTCGTATTTTCTGAGGCTGACTTCTGCGAGGAGCTGGTTGAGCACATAGCTGCTGCTGGAGGCAACATCTTGCCGACCCCATTAACACGACCATATCATACACGATACTTCAAAAATGGTGCCGAAACGCATCGTAGACTCTATAGAGAGTTTCCTCATTCGATACAATTCGAATCACATCATGCAGTCGCATACAGCTGCTTGACAACCAAGCCCTATCCCTCTGACTATGAGCAAGGGATGCAGATTTTTATCGATCAGTGGCTCAATCCTGTCAGGTATGAAGAGACGATCCGAAATATGTATGCCGACGGAGCCAGATACTTTATTGAGCTGGGGCCAAATACTACGCTCACTAGTTATACGAAGGAAGCACTTTCTGAATTCCCAGACATTGTTGCTGTCTCGCTAGGGACCTCCCGTAAAGACAGCACCACTGCCTTTCTCCAGTCGGTGGCAATCCTGTGGACATCGGGGCTGGACCTCAATCTGGGAGCTCTCGATGGCCTTTTCATCGAACGCTATCGAACAGGCCTGGCGACCGTGATCAAGCCAGCAACCGCAGTCCCGGTTCATTCAGAAATTCCTCAATATAACTCCGTCGGGCTCAGGGACTTTCTGACCTCACTAGCTTCAGACGTCGTCCCCCCTTCTTCAGGAAGCCGAAGTGAGTCGTCTAGCCAGACCGTGTCTGCCCAGGACCCTACCTCCATGGCGGTTATCAGTGATCCCACCTCCTCTGGAGCCAGATCCACATCCAGCCCGAACGCATTACCTGTCCCGGTTGTCAAAGAGCAGGATCCTGTGCTGGGCCAACAACTTCTGCTGGAGCACAGCCGAACCATCTTGACGATTCTGGCCAGCGCAGAAGCCAGCTCAAAGCAGATCCTAAAACAGGTTGATTAATCAATGTCAATGCTACTGGCAAAGGCACCTGACACACTGTTATGCCAGTATCTTTCCGAGAAGTATTTATCCGATCAAGAGAAGTGGTATGTTTCTAGGCTTCGTCATAACAAGCGAATAGCTGACTATGTGGCCAGCCGTCTAATGGGCAAGCTTCTGTTGCAACAATGGCTGAAACATGGTTCTATTGCTGCATCTCAACTGGAGCTCTACGGTCCGCCTGCCAGCCCACCCAAGCTTTATTACTGCCAGCAGAATCTCCACGGTCTATTTGTATCTGTTTCACATTCTCGTGGACTGGTGCTCGTTGGCATTACAGATCACTCTGCAATCGGTCTAGACATCGAACATGTCGCAGGCCATGATTGGCAAGCCATTTTTGCTTACATGCGGTGGCCCATGCCTGTACCAGCAAATCAGTTGCCAACTGAGATTGTATGTTGTTGCATCTGGACAATCTTTGAAGCTGGCTTCAAGTTATATGGTGGTCTCGTTTCCGAAGCCGACTTTCGTCTATTGTCCATCAGCTTCTACACAGGTGAATCAGTGGCTTGGCCCTGCACATTTTCATTTGAAGCAGCTTTTCAAGACCATTACTATGGCGGGAAAGGAATAGCCGAGGCTGACTGGACTATTTCCGTGGCCAAGCAGCGCTTGTAGTACTGTGACTGCTTGACTGAACCCTCTTTAATTCGACAATCATAGACATAAGGATACGTGAATCATACGAATTCCCACCCCATAAGGCCAGTCTCTCAGCCATCCAACAGGCCATTACATATTGCCTAACAAATGGGCGATGTCCCTGCCAATCTCGCTATCTGGGTAGGCTATCTCTCGCGAGATATCCACATGGCTGAGCGGGTAGGCTTTGACCGAAGCATGCATGTTCAACTTACTCTTAAGAAGTGATGCAAGGACAGTGGAACTGTCAAGACTGAAACGCTTCCTCGTAGTTGCGAGATAGACCCAACCCATGTCGGGACCAGGGCCACCTGCAGGGCATTGCAGCAGATTACTTACGGGAGAATAGGCACTGATGAGCTCATCTAGGCTACCTTTATTGCCATCCTCATAGCCGACTAGGCGTTCTATCTCAAGCCTAACATTCGGACGAGCCGCCCCATATCGCTTAGACAAGTCATATGCCGCTGAATCAACAAGAATAAATGATGTACGAGGATTGCAGAAGAGCCCCTTGGAGACCGCCAATGCGAGCAAGTATGCGCCTGCCGAATGCCCCAGGAAGATGACTGGCGAAGAAGGTTCGACTTGAGAAAGTGTACGCAACTCGGTTCCGACCCACTTGTCAAGTGATCGCAGAGCCAGCAGCTGGTCATCGATCAGACAAGCAGTACATTCAGCGGACAAAGGATAGTTGCATGAGACAAAGTTATAACCGAGAGAGTTAAAGTATAAATCCTTGCCTAGGACATGCTTCTTGGATCCCCTCCTAAGCCCTCCTCCATGCAGAAAGATAACAGCTCCCTTGGCAGGCGTAGACGCAAGCTTAAAGACATCAAGGGTCACCTTGTCACCATGAGAGGCCTTGAGCGACGGCGCGTAACAAATATCACTATGACAATGAACAGAAACCTCTGAGGGCAAGCGTGATGACGATAGCTGAGAGGACGGCTTACGAAGAAATCGCTTGCAACGGAGCAAAGACTTCCAAAGGTTAGATGCCATGAATGCTTGTGCCAGTAATTAGCCAGACAAAGACGGAGAAAGACCTAGCAATTGCCAAATGTATCAACCATGAATAGACAGGAGCAAAGGGCAACATTCGGAGCGCGTGGTGCGGTAGCGCCCCTGCGAGTGGTGTAACTCAGGAGGTCCTGTGACCCTTTCAGGAGGGTGATCAGGAGCAGTCAGGGGATGACTGCTTGGGAGCTGATTGCGCAGCTCCATCGTTCCACTATGAACCCTGATCGCTGAATGTGCAACTCAGCGATCGAGGGGATTCGTGTAGATCGAGGAAGGAGTTGGTGCGTTTCAGCTCATGGCTACTGCCGCCCGCTTGGCCGGATCACCATCGGTGGGCTTCAACATTTCCTCGAGCTCGGGGATTTTGGCCATGCCCCCAGTGTCAGCAAACGAACCAGTACGCGCGTACGCCCTCGCGCCCGAAACACCCACGGCCAAGCCAGAGCGCCCTTGCCACTCTGGTCATGAGGACATCGGGCCATGGCCGATGACATCTTTGGAGGCCTGACCCCGAAAGCAAACGTGGCCTGGGATTCGAATTGCGCTCCCTGCCCTGGCGACGGCTCGACTGACCAATGAGTTAGTCGGCCGATCCCGATTAGGAATTTGCTGATTTTAGTGCGCGAATCCTGCCTGATGCCCTCCCGATCACCTAGTGAGTCCTTAAGCCATGGGAGAACCAATTTCAGCAGGCAAGCGCCGAGCTCGTCTGAAAGTCATTAACCCTCGTTCCGCTGGAATTGATGTCGGCAGTAGATTCCACGTTGTTGCTGTTCCTGTCGAGCTTGATCCGAATCCCGTCCGCAAGTTTTCAAGCTTCACAAAGGATCTAATCGCACTCGCCGAATGGCTGCTGGCAGTTGGAATTAGCACCATTGCCATGGAGTCCACTGGAATCTACTGGGTTCCGCTTTACGAGATTCTCTCTGGCAAAGGCATTGACGTCTTTCTTGTTAATGCCAGGCACGCCAAGAATGTTCCGGGCCGCAAGACGGATATCAACGATGCACAATGGCTTCAGCAGCTCCACAGCTACGGCCTGGTGAGAGCAAGCTTTCGTCCAGACCAAAAAATCACAGAACTACGCTCATATCTGCGGCAGCGTGATCAACTTGTTCGATACCGCTCGTCTCATCAGCAACACATCCAGAAGGCGCTGATGCTTATGAATCTTCAGCTTCATCATGTTGTCAGAGATATCAGCGGACTAACCGGTAGGCGAATCATCGATGCCATACTTTCAGGTGAGAGGGACCCCGAAAGACTCGCTTCTCTCCGAGACAGACGCTGCAAGGAGAGCGCGGCAACAATTGCGGCTGCTCTTGAGGGGAACTACCAAGACGATCACTTGTTCTCTTTGAAGATCGCAGTTGAGCTCTTTGACACCTATTCAGAGAAGATCAGGGCCTGCGAGCTTGCGGCACAATCATTGATGACAGAGCTTGCCGGCTCGGACTATCAAGATCCAGGCAGTCAACCTGGGGATTGGAAGATATGCGGACATGGCTTTGCATTTAACCCAACCCACCTAATTCAAGCCTTGTCAGGCCACAATCTTCTAAGGCTTCCGGGATTAGGACCAACAACAGTTCTCACGCTCATTAGTGAGTGTGGGTTGGACATGAAGCGCTGGCCCAGTGCCCAGCATTTTGTGTCATGGCTGGGACTCAGTCCTCAGAACAGGATCTCAGGGGGAAAGGTACTTTCTTCACGAACACGACAGGGCACTACGCGAGCAGGTAGTGCCTTTTGGATGGCTGCCGTACCGCTGGGAAGAACGAATACTGCACTGGGTGCTTTTCAACGTCGTCTGGCAGCACGTGCCGGAAAGAGTAAAGCATTAATTGCTACTGCCCGAAAGCTTGCCATTCTTTACTACAAGACGCTCCGTGATGGTTTGGTATATCAGGATCCCGGTGCTGCCGCATATCAGGAGGAATCAAGGGATCGTCAGATTCGTGGTCTCCAGCGACGCGCCATTGCCCTTGGTTTTCAACTTGTTGCCTCTGCTTGAGGTGTGGTCAGTCAGCCGAGATCCCTGTTGGCCGTTGGTGTTTCTTAGGAAGAAGTCCGCTCGGTTTGACCCGTCCACCTGGGGGCCCAACCGACGACTATGCAACCGCCCTATGACGCCGCTCTGCGGGAAGCCGTCCGCCTGCGGATGAGCCCTCCGAACCTTGAGAGCGTGGCTGAGATCGCCCGCGACACCGGGATCACGGCGCAGACCATCTACAACTGGCGGAGCCAGTGGCAGAAGCAGGGCCAGCTGGTGCCTGCCACGAACCGGCCGCCGGAGCAGTGGAGCGCTGCCGACAAGCTGGCAGCCGTGATCCAGGCCGCAGGACTGAACGGAAGCGAGCTCGGGTCGTTCTGCAGGGAGCGGGGGCTGTACCCCAAGCAGGTTGCCCGTTGGCGCCAGGCCGCCGAGGATGCCAATGGCCCCAGCGCGCCGAGCATGGCTGATCAGCGGGAACTGCAACGCAAGAATCAGGAACTGGTCCGGCGGAATCGCCAGCTGGAGCGTGAATTGCAGAAGAAAGAAAAAGCACTGACAGAAGCGGCGACGTTGTTGATGCTCTCAAAAAAGTTCAACCAGATCTTTCAACCGGACGAGGATCCTTGATTCCGTCTGGCGATCGCGGTGCGATCGTCGCGCTTCTACAGGAAGGCATCAGTCGTGGCCTTTCGGCCAAGGCCATTGCTGATCTTTTCGGCCTGGCGACACGCACGCTGAGGCGATGGGGCTTGATGATTCGGACCCAGGGATTCAGCTGCGATCAACGCAAGGGAGCGTCCAGGCATGTCATGCATCGTTTCAGCGAGGAGGAGCGCCAACAGGTGTTGTCCACTGTCAACGATCCACGCTTTGCCGATCTCACGCCTGGTCAGATCGTGGCGATCCTTGCCGAGGAGGGAGTCTACGTGGGATCGGAGTCAACGATTTACCGCATCATGCGCCAGGAAGGCCTGTTAAATCATCGCGGCAGGAGCCGCCCACCGCGGGAGCCAAGAGAGCCACCCGTGCTGGAGGCAACGGGCATCCATCAAGTGCTGGCCTGGGATATCACCCTGTTGCCGGGGCCTGTGAAGGGTCAATTCTACTACCTTTATATGGTGATGGATGTGTGGAGCCGGCGCATCCTTGGCGTTGAGGTGCACGATCGTGAATGCGGCGAACTGGCCAAGCACTTCTTTGATCGTGTCTGCCGTGATGAAGGGATCAGCTCGGGGTCGACCACGATCCTGCACGCCGATAACGGAGCACCCATGCGCTCCTACACCTTGGCCGCCAAGCTGGCCGAGCTCGGCATCTCCCTGTCATTCTCGCGGCCGCGGGTGAGCAATGACAACGCCTACGTTGAGTCATGGTTCCGAACCATGAAATATCACCAGAGCTATCCAGTGCGTCGTTTCCGGGATCTTCTCTCAGTGCGTGCCTGGGTCGATGGTTTTGTTGACTGGTACAACGCTGAGCATCGTCACAGCGGCATCAAGTATGTGACGCCCAATCAACGTCACTACGGAGAAGCTGACGCGATCTGCAGAGTCCGTCAGCAGACCTATGAGCAGGCGCGTGCGCAACATCCACGCCGCTGGGCCAGGCCACCTCGCGATTGGGCTCAGCCAACAGTCGTGCGGGTCAACCATCCCAGACCGCAGGACACTGTCGCTGCTTGAAGATCAGAAACCCAGGCCCCAGGGGGTTGTGGTTGGACCGCCCGCAAGAGGCGGGCCGGCCTCAGCCTCCGACCGGGGGCCGGCCGCTCAAGCCTGCGCTCCTGATCAACGCGCGATGACGATCAACATCCGATCTCGAAGCCCATGATCCTCCATCCGGAGTAGGCTTTCGAAGGTGCTCAGATCAGTACCCTGAGCGGACATCTTTGCTGATAGGCGCCGCCTGAGCAATCAACCGGCTGCAGCCCGAGCAACACTCAGAGGTCAGCCGGCCCTCCCCATATTGTTGCCCTGGGGGTGGTTCTTACCTTCTCAGGAGGCCCTACCTCGACGCCACCTACCTACACGGCCGCCTCGGCCGCAACATGCAGGTGGTCTCCCGGGCCGTTGTCGTCGCCATCGGCATCAATGCCCTCGGCTACCGCGAGGTGTTGGGCATTGCCGTCGGCGACAGTGAGGCCGAGGGCTTCTGGAGGCAGTTCCTTGGTTCACTCAAGGAACGAGGCCTGGACGGCACCCGGCTGGTGATCTCGGACGCCCATCTGGGGCTGACGGCGGCGATCAAGCGGATGTTCCAGGGCTGCTGCTGGCAGCGCTGCCGGGTGCACTTCCTGCGCAACCTGCTCTCCCACGTGCCCAAAGCTGGCCAGGACATGGTGGCCGCTGCCATGAAAGCCGTGTTCGTGATCCAGGCCCCCGATCAGGTGCGCGCCCATTGGCTGCCCGATGTCAACTACGTAGGCGGGTCGCGTCAATTACGTAGGCGGGTTACCCCGGGTCCTCCCCCTGCCATGGCAGGGGGAGGCGACAGCGAAAAGTGAGCCACCCTGGCCCGGTCCTCTGCCATGGAGCCGGGATCTTCTGATCGGCCCCAGGCGTCAAGCCCGTTGGCCGGTGCTCTTGCTGCTGTCCCGCCTGAGCGCTGCAGCGGAGCGCACGAGCCGGCGGACCCCACTGAGGTGGTCTGGCTTTTCTGGACAGGCCCCATCGTTAACCTCTGAGGCGGGGTACCGCCCCTGAAAGGGGCTCCCACCGATGAGCAAGCGCCGCACCCACAGCCCCGAGTTCAAGGCCAGGGTCGCCATGGAGGCGATCAGTGGCCGCAAGACGATCCAGGAGATCGCCGCCGACCACGCCATCCACCCGATCCAGGTGAGCCAGTGGAAGCGGCAGCTCCTGGACGGTGCCAGCGAGCTCTTCACCCGAGGCAAGAAGACCAAGGACAAGGAGGAGGGGCAGGCCAAGGAGGCGGAGCTGTTCCAGCAGATCGGACGGCTGCAGATGGAGCTGGAGTGGCTCAAAAAAAAGTCTCAACTGCTCTGATGCCCGTGAACTGCGCAAGCTGGTCGATCACGACCACCCCGAGCTCAGCATCAGCAGGCAGTGTGCGCTGCTGGGGCTGCCTCGATCCACGCTGTACTACCGGCCGACACCGGTCCGTGTATCGACGCTGCGGATCATGGCCAGGATCGATGCTCTCTACCTGGAGGATCCCTGCAGCGGCAGCCGCCGGATGGTGGACTATCTGGCCCAAGATGGTATCCCGATCAGCCGAGATCGAGTGCGAAACCTCATGCGGCGCATGGGATTACGGGCGATCTACCAGAAGCCCCGGACGACGGTTCCAGGTGATCCGTCCGTGCGGTTCCCCTGCCTGGTGGACCTCACGCAGGTCACGTCGGTGGATCAGGTCTGGGCGACCGACATCACCTACATCCCTCTGCAGAAAGGGTTCCTCTATCTGGTGGCGATCATGGATCTCCATTCCAGGCATGTGCTCAGCTGGAGGCTCTCCAACAGCCTTGACACGAAGTTCTGTCTGGAGGCCCTGGAGATGGCCTTGGGAGGCGGCCGTAGGCCAGAGATCTTCCACTCCGATCAAGGCTGTCAGTTCACGTCCGCTGACTTTGTGGCCAGACTCAAAGGGGAGCGGATCCAGATCAGCTGGTCCGGCAGAAAGCGGTGCTACGACAACATCCTTGTTGAACGGCTGTGGAGGACTGTCAAGTACGAGGAGGTCTACCTACGGGCATACAGCGATGGCTGGGACGCTGAAATCAGCCTGGCCCGCTTCCTGTGGCGGTATTGCCATGTAAGACCTCACAGTTCCCTTGGAGGCAAAACTCCCCACGCGGTCTACACTGAGGCCGAACCATGTTCCACCCGTCCTGGGTTAACGATGTCAGGGGCCGGAACTGTCCAATAAAAGGCACCCACCTCACACGGTCCGACGGCAGCGCGGAGCTCATCACCGGCACCTGGCGCCAGGGGTTGGCTTGTGGTTGGCGGGTAATTGACGCCTGGTCGCGGCGACGAATCAGCCTGCGCTGGAGCGGTCAATCCGCCGTGCCCGTTTGCGGCGGTAGCTCTCGCCATTGATCTGAATCAGCGTGCTGTGGTCCACCAGCCGGTCCACCGCTGCCACGGTCATGGCGCTGGTGGAGAAGACGTTCTCCCACTCGCTGAACGGCTGGTTACTGGTCACCAACAGGGATCTGCGCTCGTAGCGGTGCATCACCAGCTCGAACAGCACCGAGGTCTCGGCCTCGTCCTTGCGGACGTAGCCGATGTCATCGATCACCAGCAGGGCAAAGCGATCCAGTCGGGTCAGGGCCTTAGCCAGGGCGTAATCGGCTTTGGCGCGCTGCAGCTCCTGCACCAGCGTGGTGGCGGAGAAAAACCGCGCCGTGCGGTCCAGGGCGATCAGGCTGCGGCAGATGCCTGCTGCCAGGTGGGTTTTGCCCACACCGCTGGGACCGAATAGCAGCAGGTTCTCGGCCCGATCCAGCCAGCCGGTGTCGTGGGCGAGCTGCTCGATCTGAGGACGCTCAAGATCCGGGATGGCGTTCCAGTCGTAGTCCGCCAGGGTCTTGGGGACCGGCAGCTGGGCCTCATGCAACAGCCGCCGTTGACGGGCTTGATGCCGCTGCTGGTGTTCCTGCTCTGCCAGCACATAGAGGTAGCTGGCTGGACTCCAGCCAGCGGCTGTGGCCTGCTGCTCGGCCGCCTGCCACTGGCTGCGGAACTGGGGCAGTTTCAACTGTTTCAACACCGATGGCAGAGCCGTTTCCAGTGCCGGCCTGCTCGGGGGTTCCAACCAGGAGTTCGTCATAGCTGCTGAGGGTGTGTTCGGGGATGTCGAGCTGGGGCATGGCCGCCAGGCCCCGGGGGGGCCGCAGGCCGTAGTGATCGCGCAGGGCCGTGAGGTTCAGCTCACCGCGGCGGAGCTGACGCCGCAGATACCGCTCCACACCGGCCAGATCGTCCGTCCGGGCAGCGACATGGAGGGCGTCCACCATGACCTTGGCGGCCTCATCCGGCGGCAGGGCCGCCAAAAGCAAGCGCCACAACTGACGCCAGGTCTCTCCGGGGAGCAGGTCGGACTGCAGCTGGGCACGCAGCAGCGCCCGGGGTTTGCGGCGCAGACTCTCGATCACGTGGCGGAAATCGATCCGCCGCAACGGCCCGCTTTCTCCCGCTCGCCGACGCAACCGTGGCAGGGTCTCCACGAACTTGCTGCGCAGGAACAGATCCAGCCGGTCATGGCGCAAGTGCACCGTCAGCTGCTGGCCGATCAGCCGCGAGGGGACGCTGTAGGTGACCGAGCGCACCTCGATCGTGCTGGTGCTCCGCACCCGCGCCACCACCGGCTCGTAGTCGGCAAAGCGCTCCACCGGCAGGGGCTGGAGATGCAGCTGCTCAATCTCCAGGTTCCCCTGCACCTGGTAGCGGCTGTTGAGCGTGTTGGTGACCTGGGCGACGAGCTGCCGGTAGTCGGCCTCGGTGGCGAAATCACGGCTGCCGCGCTGGATCAGCTGCTGCTCCAGCCGATGTTTCCAGTGCCGGTGCGGGCCCTCGATCGCGCCGTTCTCGTGGGCAACGCCGCGGTTGTTGCGGGTGGCGATCACCCCCAGGTGGGCGCACAGCTCGCGGTAACGGCTCGTGTAATCGCCGGCGTAGCTGCCGTCGCGGTTGCGGAAGCAAGCACTCAGGCTGTCGGTGCGGTGCTCCGCCGGCACCCCACCGCAAAGAGCGAGAGCGTTTTGCAGGGCCTCGGATAGGGCGACAAAGCTTTCGCCGCCGTGGATCACCGCCACATGGCACCAGCCCGAATAGGGCAGGCGGAAGTGGAACAGCCGGTGCTCCAGCACCTCCCCCGCCACGGTGATCGGCTCACCTTTGAGCAACGTGAAATCCGAGATCCCCAGTACACCGGCCCGGTGCTGCTGCAGGAACATCACCTCCTGGGCCGGGCCGTGCAGGGCCCGCCACTGCTCGACGCGGCGCTGCAGGGTCCGCTTGCGCCGGTACCACTCCTCGCCAGGCCTGAGCTGTTCCAGGTGAAGCAGCAGGGTCTGGGGTTCCAGTTGCGGCGCCTTCTCAAGCATCGGCACCAGCACGCTCTCCCAGACCTCGGCCAGGGGATCGGCTCGGGTGCGCCAATGGCGACCCCGCTGCTGCTGTTGCCCCTCGGGCTGCAGCTCACCCCGATCGATCCGTTGCGCGCTGCGCACCGAAATCCCCGCCGCATCAGCCGCCACCTGTTGGCTGAGCCCATTGGCCCGTTTTGCCATGTACCGCTCCTTGATCCGCAACGACAGAGGGGCGGGCATGGCAGGGCTCCAGACCGGAATCGGAACCCTGTTGTCGCGTCCTGAGACCCGCCTATGTAGTTGCGCGGACCCGCCTACCTAATCGTCGCCGGACACCCATTGGCAGCGGGTCACCGAGATGCTGCGCAAGCAGTTCCCCTCCGCCGCGCCGATGAAATCTGCTCGGATCCACTGCGGCGCAGCCGCTTTGCCCTTTCTCAGGAGGCCCTAGGTAATATCGCCGAACCGCTGTCCTGACGGCAGGGCCGGAACGCCTTGCGGGTTCTGCCATTGAGCTGTGCACGTCTCATGAGCCGGGCGACGCGGTGACGAAAAACCCTGTGGCCGGAAGCCATCAGTTCACGGTGCAAGCGCGAGGAACCGTAGTAGTCACGATGCTGCTCGAAAACCAACTGAATCTCAGCGGTAATCAGAGCGTTCTGAGTTACCTGCATTCCCGGCGTCTCCTGCCGTTGCCACTAGACATAGAAGCCACATATGGCAAGGAGCATAACTGCAGATATAATGCAATCTACACATTACGACGAGAAATTCAAAACTTAACTCATGGTATGAACGAGTTGCAAATCAGAAAAGTTGTGACCTGGCACAAAGGTTATGAAATGAAAAAATTATTTAAGAAATAAATAGCTGAGCGATCAACTCGAGAGGAATAAAAGAGGGTTTGGGAATGATCAAGATGATGAATAAGCATCGGCACAAGGTCATGATCACGATGCACTACTTTATCGACTAAAAAAAATGTAGAACCATTGTCAGATGAACAAAACATAGAAGTTGTGGTATAATCTAGGCTTAATACACAAAGCATGTTAGACTGACAAACCTTAGCAGACAAGTCACAATCATGTGAAGAGGCTAAGACTAAGCCTAGTGATGGGTGAACTAAGCCTGACGCAGAAGGTGCTATCGATAATGAATTATCAATGGAGAAGAGAGAACGTCCAAGAACAAGGGTTGGCTTAGCCGAGCCCTTACAGGTAAACAGTCTGGATTCAACCCCACAACTCAAAGTTCTTATAGAAGAATCATTGGCTATAAGTACAACCGAATGATCACGGAGCTCAATAGCATCAACAAGCGACAGGTACGGATAGTGAGATTGAAAGACAGAGATAGCGTTGGCAATGCTTGAATTGCATTCATAACAAGATGATATTGGCAGTGTAATATTTCTAATAGATAAAACATCGCGATAACTATGGAATGGAACACAAACAGAAGTTAAGGTAGCCTCGTTGAGCGCATTATCATTAAGTAAAGGAGAATTATTCAAAGTAGAAGAACCTGCCAGGTCAATACGAGGCTTACAGTATTTAAGTAGTTCATTCAAATGACTGGGCTTAAACTTAATATTAACGTTAGTCACCTTGATGCCAAAAGAAGGATCAAAATTTATAATATACAACAAGGATTTAGCGCTTTCGGTTTCGTCAGTTATGAAAAATAACTCACCATTGAGCGATGAACCAAGATAAACAAAATTGTACGGAAGTACAAAGCATGAATCAGAATTAGATGATGTACAGTAGACAAGAGTGCGAGAAGAAGTCGTAGAAAGAAGAATCCACATTCCGACAGAATTAATTGACTGATGGACAGCCAATATTTGCTGAGTATCGTTGGTCCCTCCAGGGAGGGGAATAGAAAGTAAATTCATTCGTTCAGGCGTAGCCAAGTTGTGCCTCCATATCCATAACTAGTTCAAGCATAGAGTAATCCCAGGAATGTAGGCGTTCTATAGTTGCTTCATCATCAAGCTTATCAAGGTAGGAACGAGTAAATGCAGGTCGTCCATTAGAAAGAAGATACTCCCGTACATCGTATTGAGAATATTTTTTTCGCCTCATTTGCCGAAACTCCGGATTAGTTATAAACTTCGGATCATTGCCACAAGGTGCCATACGTGGACCATAAAAGGCATAAGGGGACGCCTCAGGCTTGAGCATCTCATCAATGCATAAACTATCGTCCGAGACACCAAGCCAGCGACATAGTTGAGGTAGAACTACTCGTGGATCAGATAGAATTGCCTCCCCACTAACAGTAAGGAAGTTGGAAGGCGGAACAATAGAGCGAAACTTCAGTATATTGCGATGCATGGCATACCACATTAAAGCATAGTTCTCCTTAACCATAGGATGCCCTGCCGCAGGACTATTAACTGTACGCCTAAACTCGAAGAACTCCTTCAAAGATTTTGAAGCACCGACAACACTTCGCGTAAGATGAATAAATTTGGCATTTGGATAGTATTTAAATAATCTGATCATGCGATCAATTGTCTTAGTATTTGGCGGCGACTTCTCGATACAGACCCTAGGATAATAGGCATTGCATAGATATTCAAACAGCTGCTTGCTAGTCATTGACTGATTGTTCGCCAGCCACATCCAAGCACGGCTACAGGCTGCACTATCTTGTTTGTTTTCGTGAACCTGTGCGATTGCTCTCAGAAGGCCACTAGGTGCAAATCTTGCATACTTGATGTTTGACTTATTAGATAGTAAATGACCTATGTCATCACGATAAAGAAGGTGGAGCTCAGGAAAACAATAGAGATCAGGATGCTGGCCAATAATAGACGAAACAACTGATGAGAAAGAACGAGGCGGACTCAATAAAAAAATAGGATCAATCATGACCATTTGAGCTGTTGAAAAGATTGCGCCTTATGACATTGTAGCGATGTTGCATCCTGTCCTTCAGGTCCTGAAGATCATTAATGAGTTCAGTGGAAAGAACTAAATCAGGTGACTCGTCATTTACAGTAGAAGAATCAATTGGCTCAAACAAAAATTTAAATAACGCTACATGAGCATTTTCAGACTCCATCTCACTGAAGGGCTCCGCTACAAGCTCAGAACTTGATGGCTGTGGATCAAGCTGATGTTCAGCATCTTCGTCATCGGAGACATCAACGTAAGATTGATCAGCATCTTTTCGGGAAACTGAAACAATCTGCGTCAGTGTATTGTATTCAATACTATTTTCTCGACCAGCAACAGTGCTGTCAAGATTAGCTCGTTCCATCAAGACTTCGAGATAAGAGTCGATGGAATTGGCGATCTCGTGCTGCGAATCTTCATTGTCATGAGGTTCATGAGAAGAGTTGTCCACAGATGCAGGGGGAAGGAAATTAAAAAACGGGGAGGTCTTCATTGCTGAATCGATTAAGTTCAATTAACGCGAGTAAGTACTCATTAAAAAGGCACTAGAGCTGAATTATGTTTGGCAATAACTGCAGATAAATATAACTTATTGAAGTCATCAAGCTTTTCGGAATCGAACGTCAAGCAGTCATGTGATTTTAAGGGGGGCAAGGGCCGTGTGTCAATGACAACTTGACTGGATATGATATCTTCTAGTTTAGATGACTCCGTGAGTACGCTAATATTCTGTAATCCAAGAAGTGTTGAATGGTATAGACACATTCTCGAATGTCTATCTTCAGCATGGACAAACATTTTATAACGACTTCTGGAAGTTCTTGCCCTGATCCCGGTCCAGGAAGAAGGAACATGCTGGTATGAATCAGCTGGTCCTGAAATGAGCAGTACGCCGTTAAGACTGTTATCCATAGCAATAACTGCGGCGTGCCCTGCTCCTTGACTATGACCAATGATTAGTGTTTGAGAAAGGATCTCATGATCAGAAATTGATTTGCCATGACGTTTCCTAACTTGCCCTAAAAATGATCCAATGACTGACTCCTCATAGGCAATCGAAAGTCTTGAATCTGATGTTGATTGGCTACCATAGATTAGTTCACGACGAACCTGTAGTAAACAGTCTGAAACATAGAACTCAGAGTTTAATTTGGCTACAGTAGAGCTAACCGGATAATCAACAGTATAAAAGTCGCTATTATGAGCCAAGCATTTACTCAACCAGACATAATCTGAACTGCGGCGAAAACTGCCAGGCAGGAAAAGAGTAAACATGGATACTGTGGATCACAGATTAAGATTAAACCAGGATTGGTGAGGGTTCACCATTCGTGCTGACAATCAAACAAGGGGAAGGCCGCGCTTCGAACAGTCCTTTCAGAACGGGAAACGAGCAATAGAGACGCCGAAACGACGGCTGATGCTCAGAGAGCATGGCATGGCTGTGTTCAATATGGCATCCATTGTTCCACTTCGGCGATCTACCGAGAGCACCACGCAGTGATCATCTAGTGGTTGAGGCAGAGGCCGACCACGTTGACTATACTGATTGAGGCTTGTCTGAGCGATAGTGAGAATTATTCAGATTAGGTCGGTCTGATCAAGTTATTGCATCTGCTATTTGAAGTGATCCCACGCCCAAGACCAATAAGACAGGCATAGACATTGTCTTTGCATCCCATTAGTTAGAGGCAAATAATATTTGGGTTAATATAAGCTGCCATGAATAGACATACGTCAAAAAGTATAGCTGCTTTAACGTAATGTTCATTTTAGATGAGTAATTGATGTGTGTTCGACTCGACACATCTTAACTTGCGCAACTACGCTAATCTCGATTGACTATGCTTAGGGTTCAAGCTCACGAGAAGAGCAACCTAGCAACAAACTTGCAAGCGAGGAAGCCAAGGATATTGTTCACTCGAACAGACGAGGTTTGGCAAAGTCAATCAATGGTGGTTGTCGAACGGTGTGTTTTTCTTTAGGGACTCTGAGGTGGGTGCCTTTTATTGGACAGTTCCGGCCCCTGACATCGTTAACCCAGGACGGGTGGAACATGGTTCGGCCTCAGTGTAGACCGCGTGGGGAGTTTTGCCTCCAAGGGAACTGTGAGGTCTTACATGGCAATACCGCCACAGGAAGCGGGCCAGGCTGATTTCAGCGTCCCAGCCATCGCTGTATGCCCGTAGGTAGACCTCCTCGTACTTGACAGTCCTCCACAGCCGTTCAACAAGGATGTTGTCGTAGCACCGCTTTCTGCCGGACCAGCTGATCTGGATCCGCTCCCCTTTGAGTCTGGCCACAAAGTCAGCGGACGTGAACTGACAGCCTTGATCGGAGTGGAAGATCTCTGGCCTACGGCCGCCTCCCAAGGCCATCTCCAGGGCCTCCAGACAGAACTTCGTGTCAAGGCTGTTGGAGAGCCTCCAGCTGAGCACATGCCTGGAATGGAGATCCATGATCGCCACCAGATAGAGGAACCCTTTCTGCAGAGGGATGTAGGTGATGTCGGTCGCCCAGACCTGATCCACCGACGTGACCTGCGTGAGGTCCACCAGGCAGGGGAACCGCACGGACGGATCACCTGGAACCGTCGTCCGGGGCTTCTGGTAGATCGCCCGTAATCCCATGCGCCGCATGAGGTTTCGCACTCGATCTCGGCTGATCGGGATACCATCTTGGGCCAGATAGTCCACCATCCGGCGGCTGCCGCTGCAGGGATCCTCCAGGTAGAGAGCATCGATCCTGGCCATGATCCGCAGCGTCGATACACGGACCGGTGTCGGCCGGTAGTACAGCGTGGATCGAGGCAGCCCCAGCAGCGCACACTGCCTGCTGATGCTGAGCTCGGGGTGGTCGTGATCGACCAGCTTGCGCAGTTCACGGGCATCAGAGCAGTTGAGACTTTTTTTTGAGCCACTCCAGCTCCATCTGCAGCCGTCCGATCTGCTGGAACAGCTCCGCCTCCTTGGCCTGCCCCTCCTCCTTGTCCTTGGTCTTCTTGCCTCGGGTGAAGAGCTCGCTGGCACCGTCCAGGAGCTGCCGCTTCCACTGGCTCACCTGGATCGGGTGGATGGCGTGGTCGGCGGCGATCTCCTGGATCGTCTTGCGGCCACTGATCGCCTCCATGGCGACCCTGGCCTTGAACTCGGGGCTGTGGGTGCGGCGCTTGCTCATCGGTGGGAGCCCCTTTCAGGGGCGGTACCCCGCCTCAGAGGTTAACGATGGGGCCTGTCCAGAAAAGCCAGACCACCTCACTCCTGAAAAAGATTCTCGGCCCATCCGCGCCGAATTCGTCCGTTTGCTTCGCGTTAATCAGGCCGGCAAGCGCAGTGACATCAAGTGGGCCAGATCTCAAAAGGCTGGCTTGCAGATGACCGCAGGCGCTCTGATCGCTGACCAGGCCATAAGAAAGCTGTAGATCCACCCAAAAAGAAGGGCAAAAAAGAGGCGCAGCAGCCTCAAGACCTTTTCCGCGCACATCACGACAAAGGCCATCGAGATGGAGGATTCGGCACCAGCTGGTAGACGAGCCATGATCAGATCCAGGGAATACTTGCGCTTTCCAGAGCCAAAGACGCCTTCCACTTCATTGCGTCGAGCTTGATCAGATCGGAGCTGCTGCTTGTGTGCAGTGGTGACATCAGGATCCTTGGGCGGGCGGCCCAATCGCTTGCCGGAGAGACGAATACCGTTCCTCATGCAGAAATGCCTATTCTTGGCCGTGATATAAATCCGGTCGGCGCAGATGCGCTCTGGGTAAGATCCTGTATCCAGCTTGTATTTTTCCGCCTGAGCGATCAGGTCTTCTCCTTCGTTGTAGGGGTTCCAGCTGATGCGGTGCAAGAACGGAAAGCCGTTTTGAACCGAAACACTGATTTTGGCACCAAACTCCACCGCAGCACGTGCTTTGCCTCGCACCATTGGGCGGATATGGGTCTGCACAAGGTTCACCAGGCGGTCTGGAATGCTGTTGGTCTGAGAGGCGAGCAGAAGGCCCTGCTGCCGCTCCAACTCGCTGCAGGCCAACAACTTCTGCCACCAATGCCTCTTGAGCTCAGAAAGCCTTGCCCCACGGCCGATCAGAGCATCAATGGCTTTGAGATTCTGCCGCACATATCCAAGCTGATGTTTAATGGCAGCCTTCACTTTTCGGCGGCGTGGCCGTTTTTGCTTCGCCACTCTCAGGAAATGAGCACGAGCAAGGCCACGGTCGTAGCGAGGTCGATGTCTCCTGAATCCCGATGACTGAGTGCACAGATCATCAATGACTCGCTCGGTCGTTGTGCGAGCCTCGTTGAGGAGCCTGAGGTCTCTGGGATAGGTAATGTCGGCAGGAGTGCAACTGGCATCAATCGTGAGAGTGCCCCAATTCTTTCCTTCTGGCCAGTCAGCAGGCTTGATCAACGTATCAAGTTCCAGCTGAGCGCCTCCTCCTCTGGAATCAGGATCATCATGGTCGTCATCGTCTGCTACCTCCCCCAGTGTCAGCAAACGAACCAGTACGCGCGTACGCCCTCGCGCCCGAAACACCCACGGCCAAGCCAGAGCGCCCTTGCCACTCTGGTCATGAGGACATCGGGCCATGGCCGATGACATCTTTGGAGGCCTGACCCCGAAAGCAAACGTGGCCTGGGATTCGAATTGCGCTCCCTGCCCTGGCGACGGCTCGACTGACCAATGAGTTAGTCGGCCGATCCCGATTAGGAATTTGCTGATTTTAGTGCGCGAATCCTGCCTGATGCCCTCCCGATCACCTAGTGAGTCCTTAAGCCATGGGAGAACCAATTTCAGCAGGCAAGCGCCGAGCTCGTCTGAAAGTCATTAACCCTCGTTCCGCTGGAATTGATGTCGGCAGTAGATTCCACGTTGTTGCTGTTCCTGTCGAGCTTGATCCGAATCCCGTCCGCAAGTTTTCAAGCTTCACAAAGGATCTAATCGCACTCGCCGAATGGCTGCTGGCAGTTGGAATTAGCACCATTGCCATGGAGTCCACTGGAATCTACTGGGTTCCGCTTTACGAGATTCTCTCTGGCAAAGGCATTGACGTCTTTCTTGTTAATGCCAGGCACGCCAAGAATGTTCCGGGCCGCAAGACGGATATCAACGATGCACAATGGCTTCAGCAGCTCCACAGCTACGGCCTGGTGAGAGCAAGCTTTCGTCCAGACCAAAAAATCACAGAACTACGCTCATATCTGCGGCAGCGTGATCAACTTGTTCGATACCGCTCGTCTCATCAGCAACACATCCAGAAGGCGCTGATGCTTATGAATCTTCAGCTTCATCATGTTGTCAGAGATATCAGCGGACTAACCGGTAGGCGAATCATCGATGCCATACTTTCAGGTGAGAGGGACCCCGAAAGACTCGCTTCTCTCCGAGACAGACGCTGCAAGGAGAGCGCGGCAACAATTGCGGCTGCTCTTGAGGGGAACTACCAAGACGATCACTTGTTCTCTTTGAAGATCGCAGTTGAGCTCTTTGACACCTATTCAGAGAAGATCAGGGCCTGCGAGCTTGCGGCACAATCATTGATGACAGAGCTTGCCGGCTCGGACTATCAAGATCCAGGCAGTCAACCTGGGGAGTACCCGTTCAGGAGTCGGGACAGCTCGCAACGAACATCGGGCTTGCTGAACCCTTGACGGTGGCTTGATTCCTGGTTGCATCTCAGTAAGAGACTCCTTGCGATGACCACCCCACCGGCCGGGATTTCAGAAGCCGATTGGGCCGCCACCCCGGTGGGAGTGAAGGCTGGATTTCTGTATCCGTTCAGGGGCCGTGACGCAGCCGCGCAGCATTCACCGCCCTTGATCGCTGATCACCAAGCGACCACAGACACCACGATCGATGACGGCCGGCTCAGGGATTCGGCAACAGCGATGGCATCTCACCGCCACGATGATGGGCGATCAAGGCCTGCTCCAGGAACTGCCAGATATCACGGCCCTGTTGCCGCAGGCTGGTGGTGACCGTGAGCAACCTGCTGCGGCAGATTGCACCCTGGCGGGATTGGACGCCATGGCTGATCTTGCGCTGAATCACCGAATGGCGCAGGGCACGCTCGGCTGCGTTGTTGGTGGGCTCGATCCCTTCAATCTCCAGGAAGGTCCAGAGGCCATCGCTCACTTGCAGCAACTGATGGCAGGTACGCACCGTCTTGGCCCACGGCGTTCGCTCGCCGCGCTGGCAGCCCAGCTCCACAACCCGATGCAGCGTGCCCACAAACGCCTGGCGGATCGGCCGACAGCCCTGCTGCAACGTGGACCAGTCGATCGTTCCGTCTTTGTAGCGGTGCCACTGGGCAAACAGCTGCTGCTGCAGGCCCAGCAGCTCCGCTCCAATCTCACCGCTGGCGCCCTGACGGTCAGCGATGGCAGTGAGATCGCGGATCACGTGCGCCCAGCACAGCTGGCGCTGCTCCAGCGGGAGATGGTTGTAGGCGGAGAAGCGATCGCTCACCACAATTCCGCCAAAGGCATTCCCGAGCAGGTCGATCGCGGCGGCAGCCGAGCGGCTCAGGCTCTGCAAGAACACTGTCACCCCCATGGCGGTCACCATGACCCACTCCCAGCCGCGCCGGCCATCGGGGTTGCCCCCATCGGCATTACCGGTGGGGGCACCGGTTTCATCGACATAGACCACCGACTGCTGACGGGCAAACGCAAGGGCCTCCTGCATGGGCTGCTCCAGTGCTGCACTCAAGCGCTGGCGGATAGTGGCCTGTCCCGTGTCAATCAGGTTGATGGCTTGTGCCAATCAGGTTGACCGGTGAGCCGGTTGAATTTTGCTGCGGCACCAGGCCTGAAATCCTGATGGGGCCTCGATCGTGCCCATGGCTGTCGTGGCGCGTCAATCAAGTTGTGGTTCTGGCCTCAATCTCATGGCGAGAGGGCCAGTTTTCGTGTCGCCGCCTTGGTTTTGCCGGGCTGGGCCGGTGTTGCCGTTGATCGTGGCGGCCATGACGTCCGCGTCAATTACGTTGGCGGGTTGCTGGAATCCTTGGAAACCCTTGCGGCAGCTGCCTTCTGCCGGTAGCTCTCGCCCTTGATCCCGATGATGTGGCAGTGGTGCACCAACCGGTCCACCGCGGCCACGGTCATCGATCCGCTCGGGAAGATGTCGTCCCACTCCCGGAACGGCTGGTTGCTGGTCACCAGCAGGGATTTCCGCTCGTAGCGGTGGCAGATCAGCTCAAACAGCACCGAGGTCTCCAGTTCGCTGCGGCGCACGTAGGAGATGTCGTCGATCACCAGCAGGGCATAGCGATCGAGCTTCTGGAGCATCGCCGGCAGGTCGTAGGCCGCCTTGGCCTTCTGCAGCAGCTGCACCAGCGTGGTGGCCGGGAAGAAGCGGCAGGCCTGGTCCTGCGCCGCCATCGCCATCGTGATGGCAATGGCCAGGTGGGTCTTGCCCACACCGCTGGGACCAAACAGCAGCAGGTTCTCCGCCTGCAGGAGCCAGGTGGTCTGCCGCGTCAGGCCTTGGAGCTCCTGCCAGTGGTGGGGCTCGAGGTGCTGGTGGTCAAAGCCATCGAGACCTTTCTGCCACGGGAGATGGGCACCGCGCAGCAGGCGTTGCTGGCGGGCAATCTGCCGTTGTTCCAGTTCCTGCTCACAGAGGGCGTAGAGGAACTGGCCCGGGCTCCAGCCCTGGGCATCAGCCTGATCGGCCAGCGGCTGCCAGTGACTGCGGAAGCGCGCCAGTTTCAGCTGTTTGAGCAGGAGCGGCAGCGCCGCTTCCACCGCCGCAGAGCGCGGGCATGGGGACGAGGTGGTCATAGGTAGCCAGCAGGTGTTGGGGGATGGCGGGATCGGGGAGGCTCTGGCAACGGGGAGGAACGCGGAATCGCTGCTGCAGAGCCGACAGCGAAAGGGTCTGGCGGCGTTGGGCCTGCTCCAGGAAGGCGAGCACCAGCGCATAGGAGGCCACCCGCACCGCCACATACAGGGCCTCGACCATCAGCCGGGCAGCGGCGTCACGGTCACCGCCGACCAGGAGTTGCTGCCAGAAGTCCCACCAGCGGGAATCAGGGAAGAGGTAGCGCTGGTAGCGGCAATGGAGCAGGGCCCGGGGCTTGGCCCGCAGGGCATCGATCAGGTGCTCCAGATCGATGCACCAGGCCCGCTTGCCACCAGAGGCGCCATAGAGGCGGGGGAGCTGGCAGACCCAGTCGCTGCCCAGGAACACCACCAGCCGGTCGTGGTGCAGCCGCACCATGACCTGGCGGCCGATCAGGGTGGGCGGCACTGAGTAGATCACCTGCCGCACCTCGATCGTGCTGGTGCTGCGCACCCGCACTGTGAGCAGCTCGTAGTCGGCAAAGCGGAAGGCCGGCAGGGGCCCCAGGTGCTCCAGCTCCTGCTCGTAACGCTGCTGCCGGGGGGCGTTGAGGGCACAGAACACCTCAGCGAGCAGCTGGGCGTATTCGGCGGGCTCCTCGAAATCGCAGCTGCCCCGCAGGATCAGCTTCTGCTCCAGCCGACGTTTCACATGGCCATGGGGAGCCTCGATGATGCCGTTCTCGTGAGCCACGCCGCGGTTATTGCGGCTGGCACTGAGGCCGTAGTGGGCGCAGAGCGCCTGGTGGCGGGGGGTGATGTCGAGGGCGTAGCTGCCATCCCGATTGCGGCTGGCGGCCGACAGTCGATCGGTGCGCAGCTCCTTGGGCACCCCACCGCAGGCGGCCAGGGCGTTCTGCAGCCCTTCTGAAAGGGCGACAAAGCTCTCGCCACCATGGATGAGTTGCCCATAAGCCCAGCCGCTCCAGGCCAGGCGGTAGTGGAACAGCAGGTGGGGAAATGGTTCGCCGCGCAGGGTGATCGCCACCCGTTTCAGCCGGGTGAAATCGCAGAAGCCGATCTCTCCAGGCTGGTAGGCCAGCGGGAACATCACCTCCGGCGCTGGACCGTGCAAGGCCTTCCACTGCTGCACCCGCCGCTGCAGGGTGCGTTTGAGCGAACTCCAGTCTTGATCTGGCTTCTGCTCCTGCAGGTGCTCCAGCAGGGTGGTGGGCGTCAGGGCTGGATGGCGCTCCAGAAGCGGCAGCAACAGGGGCTCCCAGACCTCAGCCAATGGATCGGGCCGCCGCCGGCCACGGGGCTTGGCGGCTTTGGGTTGGAGGCGGCCAGCATCAATGCGGTGGGCACTGCTCACCGAAATGCCCGCCGCTGCGGCAGCCACCTCCTGGCGGCTGCCGGCTCGTCGTTTGGACATGTACAGCGCAATCTGTTGAGCGGTGAGGGGAGCAGGCATGAGCCGGTGCCCTGCGCATGGCAACCGGATTCAGCAGAGCCCCTCAGGAGCGGTCAACCTGTTTGGCGCGCCCCTCAACCAGATTGTCGCCGGATAGTGGCCATCGCTCCCCGGCTGATCTGTACCCCCAGCAGCTGATCCAGCAGCGCCTGGGTCTTGCTGAAACTCAACGGGAAGGCACTACCCAGCAGACCCACCAGAGCACTGAGCCGGGGACCGTAATGGCTTACTTCCACCTCCGCCGGTAACGAGGCACAGGTGCTGGTGGAACAGCAGGGGCAGACCAGGCGGTGCTGAGGTGGTCTGGCTTTTCTGGACAGGCCCCATCGTTAACCTCTGAGGCGGGGTACCGCCCCTGAAAGGGGCTCCCACCGATGAGCAAGCGCCGCACCCACAGCCCCGAGTTCAAGGCCAGGGTCGCCATGGAGGCGATCAGTGGCCGCAAGACGATCCAGGAGATCGCCGCCGACCACGCCATCCACCCGATCCAGGTGAGCCAGTGGAAGCGGCAGCTCCTGGACGGTGCCAGCGAGCTCTTCACCCGAGGCAAGAAGACCAAGGACAAGGAGGAGGGGCAGGCCAAGGAGGCGGAGCTGTTCCAGCAGATCGGACGGCTGCAGATGGAGCTGGAGTGGCTCAAAAAAAAGTCTCAACTGCTCTGATGCCCGTGAACTGCGCAAGCTGGTCGATCACGACCACCCCGAGCTCAGCATCAGCAGGCAGTGTGCGCTGCTGGGGCTGCCTCGATCCACGCTGTACTACCGGCCGACACCGGTCCGTGTATCGACGCTGCGGATCATGGCCAGGATCGATGCTCTCTACCTGGAGGATCCCTGCAGCGGCAGCCGCCGGATGGTGGACTATCTGGCCCAAGATGGTATCCCGATCAGCCGAGATCGAGTGCGAAACCTCATGCGGCGCATGGGATTACGGGCGATCTACCAGAAGCCCCGGACGACGGTTCCAGGTGATCCGTCCGTGCGGTTCCCCTGCCTGGTGGACCTCACGCAGGTCACGTCGGTGGATCAGGTCTGGGCGACCGACATCACCTACATCCCTCTGCAGAAAGGGTTCCTCTATCTGGTGGCGATCATGGATCTCCATTCCAGGCATGTGCTCAGCTGGAGGCTCTCCAACAGCCTTGACACGAAGTTCTGTCTGGAGGCCCTGGAGATGGCCTTGGGAGGCGGCCGTAGGCCAGAGATCTTCCACTCCGATCAAGGCTGTCAGTTCACGTCCGCTGACTTTGTGGCCAGACTCAAAGGGGAGCGGATCCAGATCAGCTGGTCCGGCAGAAAGCGGTGCTACGACAACATCCTTGTTGAACGGCTGTGGAGGACTGTCAAGTACGAGGAGGTCTACCTACGGGCATACAGCGATGGCTGGGACGCTGAAATCAGCCTGGCCCGCTTCCTGTGGCGGTATTGCCATGTAGGGACTCCTGAAAAAGATTCTCGGCCCATCGGCGCCGGATTCGTCCGTTTGCTTCGCGTTAATCAGGCTGGCAAGCGCGGTGACATCAAGTCGGCCAGATCTCAAAAGCATGGCTTGCAGATGCCCTCAGGCGCTCTGATCGCTGACCAGGCCATAAAAAAGCTGTAGATCCACCCAAAAAGAAGGACAAAAAAGAGGCGCAGCAGCCTCAAGACCTTTTCCGCGCACATCACGACAAAGGCCATCGAGATGGAGGATTCGGCACCAGCTGGTAGACGAGCCATGATCAGATCCAGGGAATACTTGCGCTTTCCAGAGCCAAAGACGCCTTCCACTTCATTGCGTCGAGCTTGATCAGATCGGAGCTGGTGCTTGTGTGCAGTGGTGACATCAGGATCCTTGGGCGGGCGACCCAATCGCTTGCCGGAGAGGCGAATACCGTTCCTCGTGCAGAAATGCCTATTCTTGGCCGTGATATAAATCCGGTCGGCGCAGATTCGCTCTGGGTAAGATCCTGTATCCAGCTTGTATTTTTCCGCCTGAGCGATAAGGTCTTCTCCTTCGTTGTAGGGGTTCCAGCTTATGCGGTGCAAGAACGGAAAGCCGTTTTGAACCGAAACACTGATTTTGGCTCCAAACTCCACCGCAGCACGTGCTTTGCCTCGCACCATTGGGCGGATATGGGTCTGCACAAGATTCACCAGGCGGTCTGGAATGCTGTTGGTCTGAGAGGCGAGCAGAAGGCCCTGTTGCCGCTCCAACTCGCTGCAGGCCAACAACTTCTGCCACCAATGCCTCTTAAGCTCGGAAAGCCTTGCCCCGCAGCCGATCAGAGCATCAATGGCCTTGAGATTCTGCCGCACATAGCCAAGCTGATGTTTAATGGCAGCCTTCACTTTGCGGCGACGTGGTCGTTTTTGCTTCGCCACTCTCAGGAAATGAGCACGAGCAAGGCCACGGTCGTAGCGAGGTCGATGTCTCCTGAATCCCGATGACTGACTGCACAGATCATCAATGACTCGCTCGGTCGTTGTGCGAGCCTCGTTGAGGAGCTTGAGGTCTCTGGGATAGGTGATGTCGGCTGGAGTGCAACTGGCATCAATCGTGAGAGTGCCCCAATTCTTTCCTTCTGGCCAGTCAGCAGGCTTGATCAACGCATCAAGTTCTAGCTGAGCGCCTCCTCCACTGGAATCACGATCATCATGGTCGTCATCGTCTGCTGCCTGAGCAAGTGCTTCCAGAAGGATCTCTTTGCCGCGCTGCACCACCAGCTCGTTGATACGGCGCAGATCCTCGTCAGAAAAACGCTTGCGAAAGTGCACCATCATCGAGGCATCAAACGGTGCCTTAGCTGTGTAGCCCGCAAAGCCGAGAAAGAACTGAATATAGGCGTTCTCTCTGATCTGATGGACTGTCTCTTCGTCGGTGAGCCCTAACTTCTGTTTGATGTAGAGAGCACCAAAGGCCATTCTCACTGATTTGGCTGGAGCGCCAATTGTGGCGCTGAATTGAGGGGCATAGGTTTCTTCCAGCTCATCCCATGGGATCAGCCCCTCCAGTTGAACCCAGCGATTCTCGGGATCAAGTGTGCCGCCAAATGGCAGGTGGAACTCCTTGATTGAGATCTGACCGTTATTGTGCCTCCGGTACATATGGAACGATCAGGAGTAAAGGCAATCACGGATTGCCTGATTCACGGCCACTTTAGCGGTTTCTCATGCTTGAGACCAGCTGCGGCGCAATGGATCTGGATTTTTCAGGAGTCCCCATGTAAGACCTCACAGTTCCCTTGGAGGCAAAACTCCCCACGCGGTCTACACTGAGGCCGAACCATGTTCCACCCGTCCTGGGTTAACGATGTCAGGGGCCGGAACTGTCCAATAAAAGGCACCCACCTCAGCCCCTCCAGTTGAACCCAGCGATTCTCGGGATCAAGTGTGCCGCCAAATGGCAGGTGGAACTCCTTGATTGAGATCTGACCGTTATTGTGCCTCCGGTACATCTGGAGCGATCAGGAGTAAAGGCAATCACTGATTGCCTGGTTCACGGCCACTTTAGCGGCTTCTCATGCCTGAGACCAGCTGGGGCGCAATGGATCTGGATTTTTCAGGAGTCCCTCTTTAAGTTCTAAAGCAGCTCAGAATTCACTGGAAAAGGAATTCATGCAACCTTAAAGCGGATAAAATCTCCCTGTTGAGCATTCTAAAAACTCAGATTTTCAGATTGTAATTATATCTTAGATCAACGCCAGGCATCCGGAGTTGACTGCCGCTAGTTCACGGTGCTAAAATGCACGTGTTTAGGAATGCTTAACAATGGCTTCGGTGCTTCCAGGTCACTTGAAATCTACCTTTAAGCAGGTGCGCTCTCTGATCGTTAATGAGAAGAATTTTCCTGAAGCAAGGCGGATCTTGGCCGGAGTTCCTGATGGGGAACTCTACGCTCCATATCACGTAGCCATGGCTGCAATTGCTCGATCAGAAAGTGATGCCGCAGTTGCAATGGCTCACCTTGAAAAAGCACTTTCATTAACACCTGAAGACATCAGATTGCTTTCTCGTATTGGTAAGCTGAGGCTTCAAGAAGGTAATAAAGTTTTAGCACAAGAGTACGCGAGCAGGGCTCTTCTACAGAAGCCGACCAAGAAGCTGGATGTAACTGCACTAGCATCATTCTTGCAACAGCTCGGAGATGCTGATAACGCAGCCAAAATTTTACGAGAAGCAGTTCTTCAAAATCCTAACGACACAAAGCTACGCAGGATGCTTGCTATTGCTCAACTTCAGCTAGGACAGCTTGATGAATGCGAACGCAATCTTAATAACTGCTTGAGACTTGATCCGAAGAATCATTATTCACAAATCCTCCTTGGTGAAATTCTCATCGCACAGGGTAATAAAGTGCGTGGTTTGGCGGTGCTTCGTTCAGCAGACAATGATGAATGTCCTTCTAAACTCAAAGAGCGCCTATCAATTGATGCGGCTGAATGCTACATAGATCTTGGTGAATACAGTGCTGCCAAGGATGAACTTACCCGAGTGCAAAGCAGCAACAGTCCTCGCTTTAACTATTGTTGGGGTAAGATTCAATATCAAGACAAAGATTATGAATTTGCATTGTCCAGCTTGATGTCTGCTTCAAAGTCCATTGGACCAGATGGAGACTCGACCGATGCTCCAATTGTAGATCCCTCAAGCCTTACCAAAGAGGATCAGCAGAGCCGCTGTGAGCAGCTGATTCACGATTTGGCAGGAAAACTGGAAAAGTTGAAAACAACTGGATATGGATCATCTCAAAGTGGAGTGAATCAAAGTACTATATTCGATAATAATGACGATGAATTCTAAAGTCCTTTGTACTCCCTAATCTTTCATTCATTATCATGATAGTAGGTGATAGTTGTTTTTACTGTATCAATCCATCAGTACGAACTTCTCCCCTGGTAGAAGGGCAATATCGTTTATATTTTGGTGACCGAACCACTTCGTTTAAGTTGTCCGCATCTGAATGGGATGCCATTCTCAATGCTGATTCAAGTGGTGGTTCGGTCGACTTTCTTTTTTCTAATTGCAAGAACTTTTTTGATACATCTCGCTCTGAGATTAAGCGAGATGAATACATTTCTTGGTTATGTGAAAAAGGAATATTGCTTCCAGTTGATCCTCATCTTTATCCGACAAACTCAAAGACAGACTCATTGTCTTCGAATGGATCTACAAGTTCCTTATATCAAGCTAATGGCTCAAGAACGGATCGCACTAAGGTAACAACATCAAAGGAAGATCGTAAAATATTACTTTTCAGTTTTAATTGGATTACCTCCCGTGGACTGCTAAGACCTCCGAGAGCCTTAATCAGCCTGCAAGCTTGGCTTTTCCCTTTGACAGTAATACTGTTTGTAGGTACTATATACAGTTTTTACTTTGGGGTAAAGCCACTAGCCGTATTATTGTCACAAAGGTCTGATCCACTGACAGGTTTGTCGCGCCTCTTGATCATGTTAATTGTGATTAACTTGATCAGTGTCATGATATCTATTCTTCTGTCATATTCCCTAAATATAGATGATCAAAAGTTATATCTTAGACTAAAATGGGGCTTTTTGCCCAGATTAGCCAAAGAACAAAATAGCAAGGAAATCAAGCAACGAGCAACTAAGCTTGAAGAATTGATATTAGTCGCCCAACCACTGCTAGTACGCTTATATCTTGTTGTTTTTTCAATCCTGTATTTATATATTTATACCCCAATACCTGACACCTCACCTTATTCTCGCCTCAATATCCTAGTTGCAATCATACAAGGCGCATTGGCCAGTATGATTATTTTGCTGATACCAGTACGGAATACTCCAGGCAGAAGACTGCTTGAGTTCTTTGGGGTCATGCCTAAGAACTATCTCAAGATTTCAGTAAAGCGTACTTTTACAACATTCTCTCATCTTTTTAAGGGGCAATTCAGTCAAATATCCTTATCAAAGTCTGATATCAATAGCTTGCTTTTCCTAATTGCTTTATTGATAGCATTTACCATCAAAATGCTTATACTATACAATATTCTTATACCAAACATATCTGCTGAGGTTCCACAGTTTGCCGGTCATTGGACTGCATTAATAGTCCGGATTGCACTAACTGTTTTACTTATCCGCTTTTTATACTTAACATTTTTCACTAAACTTATAGCAAGTCGTACTTCAAAAAAAACTGATGAGTTGTCTATACGTGCTACGCCACAATCATATACATTAGGTACACCTGATGAACCATTGCCAAATCAATCCCTTGGTGCGGCAAATTCATTTCTACATTCTTTGCACTTCGGTATTACAAGTTTTTTTAGCAGCAAAATTTTCCTAGCCTTTATCCTAATTATCATATTCTTGTTTCCATTCAGGGCATCCGTAACAGGTTCTGCAAATGTAACCGAAGGTGAATCTCTTGACATACGTTCTACGGAAACGGCAGTCGTTAAACAAATCTTTCAAGCTGGACCATCATCGATTATCTTTAAAAAGGGAACAAAGATACTTGAAATGTACTCACCAACATTAAGTTCTCAGCTTAGCCAGCAGATGCAACTCATTTCAAAATTGGATTCAGATATTCGAACTCAAAGGACACTTATTCAATCTATACGCACGGGAAGTATTAAACTTGAAGGAGAGAATCGCGATGAAGAACTCCAAAGCGCATATGCAATGGTTCAGAAAGTAAAGTCAAAGATTACATCCCTACAAAATCAGATTAAGATTCAGAATGATCAAATAACCAAATTGAGAGGTTTAACAAAGTCTGGAGCAATCAGCGAATTTCAACTTCAAAACCTATTATCTTCTCAAGAAGCGCTTACAGGCGAATT
Source organism: Synechococcus sp. CBW1002 (assembly GCF_015840915.1). Taxonomy (NCBI): domain Bacteria; kingdom Bacillati; phylum Cyanobacteriota; class Cyanophyceae; order Synechococcales; family Synechococcaceae; genus Synechococcus; species Synechococcus sp. CBW1002. Next base: position 2,973,384 of record NZ_CP060398.1, on the reverse strand, counting down.
AGAGGGTGCCAAAAGTGAGTTAACATCTGCTTTGGCAGATGTAACAATCGCGCAGAGAAAACAGAAAATCGATCAAGATGTAAACTCAGAAGAGCAACTATCCAAAGCTCTAGATGAATTGAGTTCAGCCGAAAGTAGCTTGAAAGTTGGCAAAATTGCATTAGAAGCTCTAGAGGCTCGTATCAGTAAGCTCACGCTTGTAATGCCTTTTGACGGAGTTATCAGTTCAAATACTAGAGCATTGTTGAACAGAACTGTAACACCAGGAGAGACAATATTAACCGTGAAAGCCCAGCCGCTAACTCAGACAAATGCCTTGATTCCTGAATATGATCGGGCACGAGTTCGTACTAAGTTGCCTTGTGTCCTGAGACTGTATTCTGTTTCGGATCAGGAATTTAAAGGTACAGTTTCATCTATTAGTCCATCAACAGTTGAGCTTGATGGCCTACAATACGTTGAACTTCAGATACAATTAGATGATAGTCTGCCTACAAATTTTATTGGATCAAAAGGTTATGCCAAAATTGATGTTGGCTATACCTGTATTCTTTTAAATCTCATATCCCCCATTACTAGGTTTATCAACGTTGATCTTTGGTCTCTCCTTCCCTAGCCAAGTAATGACTACCATTCATCGTGCATTACCGCATGCAAGTACGTCGCCAAACCCCATCGACTTTTACCGATTAAACTTTGTTATCAGTGCTCCTAGAGGTGGCGCAATATCATTCAGCAACAGAATGAGTCAGTTGGGGCAGATTGGTCTTCCACATACTCACCTTCCTATAAGAAGCGATTCTAAGCACCTCAAACAAGTTAATTCTATTCTCGATCTTTACAGCATTGATGATGGCTTAATTCGTGCCTTGTCTGGAATTATCTATGGTGGCTTTGAAACCTATCAGCTTGAAGCAGCACATCATGATCTCAGCATGATGTATTCAAGAGATACTTTTGGACAGGTATATCAAAGGCTCTTGGCCAACAGCAGCTGCAATCTGTATGATCCTTCGTTCAGCTTAGCATTATTTCCTGATGAGATTCCGCAGCTAGAATCTCATTATCCAGGTGCGCGCTATATATATCTTTTTAGAGATCCTTATTTTTATGCTTCTTCAATACTGACCACGATTCACGGCTTAGACTCACTTCTGATTTGGTGGTCAATTGCTAAGGAGTTTCATTCCGACATAGCGCTGGATCCACTCATAATGTGGTGCTCAATCAATGAATCACTGCTTGTATCAAAGGACAAGCATCGTACGGCTAGCTCTGTGCACGTAATGCGTCACCCTGAAGCAACTGGTCGTTATTCATTTGAACGAATTAATCAGTTCATCGGTTCAGAATATGCAAGCTATGAGCCACCACTTACTCGCTCTAGTCCTAGTACTTTTGTAACCTCGCTTTTCAAGCGAAGGATGTCCATGAGCACACGACTAAGTAAAATGACTTCTATAGTATCAGGGACTACCATCTCACCGATACAAGATAAAACTTCTTGGTGGCTTGATATCACCTTAGGTGGTGATCCATCGGCAAACTTATCTTACCATTCAAATCCAGGCGAAATAGTACCTGATTACTGGAAACAGATAATGCACAATTCCCAGCTGATTGATCGCTGCGATAAACTATGTAGAGCCCTAAGGTTTACGCCCCTTTCCACAAGGCTGTCTACCAATGAATAGGTATTTCAGGGGTCTAGGGACATCACTCCACAACGGACTAAGGGTTCTCTCTCAGGAGGTTGACTAGTCGCCAATCAAATGTGAGGTCGCTAAGGGTTGTAGTGCTACCCACCTACTTCGACCTCACGCCACATGCATGGTTACGTTAAAGTCCGTCCGAGACAGTGGGGCACCTGCGGCTGCTCCAGAGGAACCTCGATCAGGGCCGTCCACCGTCGTACTCGCTGTTGGCACTTGGATAAGCCTTGGCTGCTCCTACAGGTGGCAGGTCCGCATCCAGTTTTGACGGCCCAGCCGAACCGGCGTATCAACACGGTCACCGCAGCGCGCTGTGGATCTGCGGCACAAGCGTCCACACCTCTTGCAGATCGCCCGACTGCTCGCAGCTTGCTTGACACCCGCGAACGCATTCACTCCCAATGCAGTCGTGTTTGAACCGGTGGCGTTGACCATGTCGGCTGGGATCACAGTGAGTCCTGCCTTGTCGCCAGCCTTGGACCGACCACTGCTCCTGCGTGCAAGGGAGCTCAAGCGTCAGTTGGGGCCTCCTGAGAAAGGGCAAAGCGGCTGCGCCGCAGTGGATCCGAGCAGATTTCAACTGTAGAATGTGCTCAATTCGGCTCGATATCGCCGAAAAGCAGTCCAGAGTTTTCCACATGTATCGGCGCGAGCATCGTCATCAGCTCTCGTTTGAGGATTTCTTCTTGCCGTTTGGCGGCAAACTCTCTGGTGACAATCGCTGGATCAAGCTTGCTGAGCTCATTCCCTGGGATGAGCTGGAGGACGACTACGCGTCCCCCAGTGTCAGCAAACGAACCAGTACGCGCGTACGCCCTCGCGCCCGAAACACCCACGGCCAAGCCAGAGCGCCCTTGCCACTCTGGTCATGAGGACATCGGGCCATGGCCGATGACATCTTTGGAGGCCTGACCCCGAAAGCAAACGTGGCCTGGGATTCGAATTGCGCTCCCTGCCCTGGCGACGGCTCGACTGACCAATGAGTTAGTCGGCCGATCCCGATTAGGAATTTGCTGATTTTAGTGCGCGAATCCTGCCTGATGCCCTCCCGATCACCTAGGAGTTTGCGGAAAAACCGCCTGAGAAGCAGCGTTTTTCCCTCCTGAGAGCTGGTGCAGCTCATTTCGGTCTGGTTTTCAGAGTTTCAGCGGCTCAGAGCTCCCCTTTTGGTGTGTTTTGCCCCTTTGGGGCTCCCTGATCACTGCCGTCTGGGCACACTTCTGGGCAACCACCTGTTCACGCCGCCGCCATCGCCGGTTTGAGCAGGTTGCCCAGGCGGATCAGGTTGTAGGCGATCACATTCAGGCCGAACACCGCACTCACCTTCTCGGTGCCGCGCAGCTTGAACTGGCGCAGACCTCCCCACTGTTTGATCCAGCCAAACACCTTCTCGATGCCGCGGCGGGCATGGATCGACTTGGCGTAGCCCACGTGGCGGGTGGTGCGGCCATCGATGGCGGAACCACCAGATCGGGCGGTGTTCTGCACCACGTGCGGCGTCACGCCGATGCGGCGCATCTCGGCGACAAAGCCCCTGGTGTCGTAGTGCTTGTCGGCACCGATGGTTTTCTGGTGGGCACCGGGACGATCCGCGGCCATGGCTTTGGCGGCATCCCGCTCCCCGGTGCCCGTGGCTTGCGTGACCTTGCAATCGACGATCAGGGCATGGCGGTTGTCCATGAGCACATGACCCCGGTAGCTCGGTTGAGCCGGGTGGGCGTTGGATTTCCGGGCCAGCAAGGCGTCGGGATCACTGCCGGAGCGGTGGGTCTTGTTGCTGAGCTTGATGCCTCGGAAATCCCCTTTCGCTCGCTTCTTGCCGGGCTTTGGAGCGCCAAAACCCTCGCCAGGGCCTGACGGCGGTGGCGGCGGATCGTCCTGCCCATCGATCCGCTCCAGTGAGGCATGGGAGGCCCAGGCCTGCAGCAAGGTGCCATCGACGGAGAAGTGCTCGTCACTGAGCAGCGGCTTGACCTCCGGAGCACCCATCAGCTTCTCCAGGAACTTCCCCATCACCTGCTCGTTCAGCAGCCGCTCCCGGTTTTTTGTGAATGTGGTGGGATGCCAGATCGGATCATCTGGGCTCAGCCCCACAAACCAGCGGAACAGCAGGTTGTAGTGGAGCTGCTCGAGCAGCAACCGCTCCGAGCGGATGCCGTAGAACGCCTGCAGCAACGAGGCCAGCAGCAGTTGCTCCGGCGGCACTGATGGCCGGCCTTCTGCGGCGTACAGATCACAGAAGGTGGGATTGAGGCGATCGAGGGCCTGATCGGCCAGCTTGAGGTGGTCTGGCTTTTCTGGACAGGCCCCATCGTTAACCTCTGAGGCGGGGTACCGCCCCTGAAAGGGGCTCCCACCGATGAGCAAGCGCCGCACCCACAGCCCCGAGTTCAAGGCCAGGGTCGCCATGGAGGCGATCAGTGGCCGCAAGACGATCCAGGAGATCGCCGCCGACCACGCCATCCACCCGATCCAGGTGAGCCAGTGGAAGCGGCAGCTCCTGGACGGTGCCAGCGAGCTCTTCACCCGAGGCAAGAAGACCAAGGACAAGGAGGAGGGGCAGGCCAAGGAGGCGGAGCTGTTCCAGCAGATCGGACGGCTGCAGATGGAGCTGGAGTGGCTCAAAAAAAAGTCTCAACTGCTCTGATGCCCGTGAACTGCGCAAGCTGGTCGATCACGACCACCCCGAGCTCAGCATCAGCAGGCAGTGTGCGCTGCTGGGGCTGCCTCGATCCACGCTGTACTACCGGCCGACACCGGTCCGTGTATCGACGCTGCGGATCATGGCCAGGATCGATGCTCTCTACCTGGAGGATCCCTGCAGCGGCAGCCGCCGGATGGTGGACTATCTGGCCCAAGATGGTATCCCGATCAGCCGAGATCGAGTGCGAAACCTCATGCGGCGCATGGGATTACGGGCGATCTACCAGAAGCCCCGGACGACGGTTCCAGGTGATCCGTCCGTGCGGTTCCCCTGCCTGGTGGACCTCACGCAGGTCACGTCGGTGGATCAGGTCTGGGCGACCGACATCACCTACATCCCTCTGCAGAAAGGGTTCCTCTATCTGGTGGCGATCATGGATCTCCATTCCAGGCATGTGCTCAGCTGGAGGCTCTCCAACAGCCTTGACACGAAGTTCTGTCTGGAGGCCCTGGAGATGGCCTTGGGAGGCGGCCGTAGGCCAGAGATCTTCCACTCCGATCAAGGCTGTCAGTTCACGTCCGCTGACTTTGTGGCCAGACTCAAAGGGGAGCGGATCCAGATCAGCTGGTCCGGCAGAAAGCGGTGCTACGACAACATCCTTGTTGAACGGCTGTGGAGGACTGTCAAGTACGAGGAGGTCTACCTACGGGCATACAGCGATGGCTGGGACGCTGAAATCAGCCTGGCCCGCTTCCTGTGGCGGTATTGCCATGTAAGACCTCACAGTTCCCTTGGAGGCAAAACTCCCCACGCGGTCTACACTGAGGCCGAACCATGTTCCACCCGTCCTGGGTTAACGATGTCAGGGGCCGGAACTGTCCAATAAAAGGCACCCACCTCAGCTTGCGGATCCGCCGCAGCGGATGGCCGGCCGGGATCCGATCCTCAATCGACACGTAGGAGAACAGGGAGCCGCTGCGCTCCCGTTGACCTCGCATCTGGGCTGGACAGCTGGCCCATTCTCGCAGAGATGGCCGGGTTTTTCAGCAAACTCCTAGTGAGTCCTTAAGCCATGGGAGAACCAATTTCAGCAGGCAAGCGCCGAGCTCGTCTGAAAGTCATTAACCCTCGTTCCGCTGGAATTGATGTCGGCAGTAGATTCCACGTTGTTGCTGTTCCTGTCGAGCTTGATCCGAATCCCGTCCGCAAGTTTTCAAGCTTCACAAAGGATCTAATCGCACTCGCCGAATGGCTGCTGGCAGTTGGAATTAGCACCATTGCCATGGAGTCCACTGGAATCTACTGGGTTCCGCTTTACGAGATTCTCTCTGGCAAAGGCATTGACGTCTTTCTTGTTAATGCCAGGCACGCCAAGAATGTTCCGGGCCGCAAGACGGATATCAACGATGCACAATGGCTTCAGCAGCTCCACAGCTACGGCCTGGTGAGAGCAAGCTTTCGTCCAGACCAAAAAATCACAGAACTACGCTCATATCTGCGGCAGCGTGATCAACTTGTTCGATACCGCTCGTCTCATCAGCAACACATCCAGAAGGCGCTGATGCTTATGAATCTTCAGCTTCATCATGTTGTCAGAGATATCAGCGGACTAACCGGTAGGCGAATCATCGATGCCATACTTTCAGGTGAGAGGGACCCCGAAAGACTCGCTTCTCTCCGAGACAGACGCTGCAAGGAGAGCGCGGCAACAATTGCGGCTGCTCTTGAGGGGAACTACCAAGACGATCACTTGTTCTCTTTGAAGATCGCAGTTGAGCTCTTTGACACCTATTCAGAGAAGATCAGGGCCTGCGAGCTTGCGGCACAATCATTGATGACAGAGCTTGCCGGCTCGGACTATCAAGATCCAGGCAGTCAACCTGGGGATTGGAAGATATGCGGACATGGCTTTGCATTTAACCCAACCCACCTAATTCAAGCCTTGTCAGGCCACAATCTTCTAAGGCTTCCGGGATTAGGACCAACAACAGTTCTCACGCTCATTAGTGAGTGTGGGTTGGACATGAAGCGCTGGCCCAGTGCCCAGCATTTTGTGTCATGGCTGGGACTCAGTCCTCAGAACAGGATCTCAGGGGGAAAGGTACTTTCTTCACGAACACGACAGGACACTACGCGAGCAGGTAGTGCCTTTTGGATGGCTGCCGTACCGCTGGGAAGAACGAATACTGCACTGGGTGCTTTTCAACGTCGTCTGGCAGCACGTGCCGGAAAGAGTAAAGCATTAATTGCTACTGCCCGAAAGCTTGCCATTCTTTACTACAAGACGCTCCGTGATGGTTTGGTATATCAGGATCCCGGTGCTGCCGCATATCAGGAGGAATCAAGGGATCGTCAGATTCGTGGTCTCCAGCGACGCGCCATTGCCCTTGGTTTTCAACTTGTTGCCTCTGCTTGAGGTGTGGTCAGTCAGCCGAGATCCCTGTTGGCCGTTGGTGTTTCTTAGAAAGAAGTCCGCTCGGTTTGACCCGTCCACCTGGGGGCCCAACCGACGACTATGCAACCGCCCTATGACGCCGCTCTGCGGGAAGCCGTCCGCCTGCGGATGAGCCCTCCGAACCTTGAGAGCGTGGCTGAGATCGCCCGCGACACCGGGATCACGGCGCAGACCATCTACAACTGGCGGAGCCAGTGGCAGAAGCAGGGCCAGCTGGTGCCTGCCACGAACCGGCCGCCGGAGCAGTGGAGCGCTGCCGACAAGCTGGCAGCCGTGATCCAGGCCGCAGGACTGAACGGAGCCGAGCTCGGGTCGTTCTGCAGGGAGCGGGGGCTGTATCCCAAGCAGGTTGCCCGTTGGCGCCAGGCCGCCGAGGATGCCAATGGCCCCAGCGCGCCGAGCATGGCTGATCAGCGGGAACTGCAACGCAAGAATCAGGAACTGGTCCGGCGGAATCGCCAGCTGGAGCGTGAATTGCAGAAGAAAGAAAAAGCACTGACAGAAGCGGCGACGTTGTTGATGCTCTCAAAAAAGTTCAACCAGATCTTTCAACCGGACGAGGATCCTTGATTCCGTCTGGCGATCGCGGTGCGATCGTCGCGCTTCTACAGGAAGGCATCAGTCGTGGCCTTTCGGCCAAGGCCATTGCTGATCTTTTCGGCCTGGCGACACGCACGCTGAGGCGATGGGGCTTGATGATTCGGACCCAGGGATTCAGCTGCGATCAACGCAAGGGAGCGTCCAGGCATGTCATGCATCGTTTCAGCGAGGAGGAGCGCCAACAGGTGTTGTCCACTGTCAACGATCCACGCTTTGCCGATCTCACGCCTGGTCAGATCGTGGCGATCCTTGCCGAGGAGGGAGTCTACGTGGGATCGGAGTCAACGATTTACCGCATCATGCGCCAGGAAGGCCTGTTAAATCGTACCCGTTCAGGAGTCGGGACAGCTCGCAACGAACATCGGGCTTGCTGAACCCTTGACGGTGGCTTGATTCCTGGTTGCATCTCAGTAAGAGACTCCTTGCGATGACCACCCCACCGGCCGGGATTTCAGAAGCCGATTGGGCCGCCACCCCGGTGGGAGTGAAGGCTGGATTTCTTGAGCTGGTCAGTCAGTGCCAGAGGCAGCAACAGGAGATCGAGCAGCTCCGCATCCAGCTCACCGCCCTGGCGACCGAACTGGCCCATCTGCGCGAGCGGATCGGCCGCAGCTCCCGCAATTCTTCCAAGCCTCCCTCCAGTGATGGCCAGGGGTTTAAGCCGCCCGAACGACGCAAGGGCAGTGGCCGCAAGCGCGGCGGCCAGCCGGGCCATCCCGGATCTGGGCCGGAGCTGCTGCCGATCGAGCGGGTGGATGAGGTGGTCGAGCACCACCCCCAGGCCTGCCGCCGCTGCGGCACGTTGCTACAGGGTCAGGATCCCGAGCCCTTGAGGCACCAGGTGATCGAGATTCCACCGATCACGCCTCTGGTGATCGAGCACCGGCTGCACCGCCTGGTCTGCCCCTGCTGTACCACCAGCACCTGTGCCTCGTTACCGGCGGAGGTGGAAGTAAGCCATTACGGTCCCCGGCTCAGTGCTCTGGTGGGTCTGCTGGGTAGTGCCTTCCCGTTGAGTTTCAGCAAGACCCAGGCGCTGCTGGATCAGCTGCTGGGGGTACAGATCAGCCGGGGAGCGATGGCCACTATCCGCCAGCGCTTGAGTGCAGCACTGGAGCAGCCCATGCAGGAGGCCCTTGCGTTTGCCCGTCAGCAGTCGGTGGTCTATGTCGATGAAACCGGTGCCCCCACCGGTAATGCCGATGGGGGCAACCCCGATGGCCGGCGCGGCTGGGAGTGGGTCATGGTGACCGCCATGGGGGTGACAGTGTTCTTGCAGAGCCTGAGCCGCTCGGCTGCCGCCGCGATCGACCTGCTCGGGAATGCCTTTGGCGGAATTGTGGTGAGCGATCGCTTCTCCGCCTACAACCATCTCCCGCTGGAGCAGCGCCAGCTGTGCTGGGCGCACGTGATCCGCGATCTCACCGCCATCGCTGACCGTCAGGGCGCCAGCGGTGAGATTGGAGCGGAGCTGCTGGGCCTGCAGCAGCAGCTGTTTGCCCAGTGGCACCGCTACAAAGACGGAACGATCGACTGGTCCACGTTGCAGCAGGGCTGTCGGCCGATCCGCCAGGCGTTTGTGGGCACGCTGCAGCGGGTTGTGGAGCTGGGCTGCCAGCGCGGCGAGCGAACGCCGTGGGCCAAGACGGTGCGTACCTGCCATCAGTTGCTGCAAGTGAGCGATGGCCTCTGGACCTTCCTGGAGATTGAAGGGATCGAGCCCACCAACAACGCAGCCGAGCGTGCCCTGCGCCATTCGGTGATTCAGCGCAAGATCAGCCATGGCGTCCAATCCCGCCAGGGTGCAATCTGCCGCAGCAGGTTGCTCACGGTCACCACCAGCCTGCGGCAACAGGGCCGTGATATCTGGCAGTTCCTGGAGCAGGCCTTGATCGCCCATCATCGCGGCGGTGAGATGCCATCGCTGTTGCCGAATCCCTGAGCCGGCCGTCATCGATCGTGGTGTCTGTGGTTGCTCGTTGATCAACGATCAGGGGTGGAATGCTGCGCTGCTGCGTCACGGCCCCTGAACGGATACGTTAAATCATCGCGGCAGGAGCCGCCCACCGCGGGAGCCAAGAGAGCCACCCGTGCTGGAGGCAACGGGCATCCATCAAGTGCTGGCCTGGGATATCACCCTGTTGCCGGGGCCTGCGAAGGGTCAGTTCTACTACCTTTATATGGTGATGGATGTGTGGAGCCGGCGCATCCTTGGCGTTGAGGTGCACGATCGTGAATGCGGCGAACTGGCCAAGCACTTCTTTGATCGTGTCTGCCGTGATGAAGGGATCAGCTCAGGGTCGACCACGATCCTGCACGCCGATAACGGAGCACCCATGCGCTCCTACACCTTGGCCGCGAAGCTGGCCGAGCTCGGCATTGCCCTGTCATTCTCGCGGCCGCGGGTGAGCAATGACAACGCCTACGTTGAGTCATGGTTCCGAACCATGAAATATCACCAGAGCTATCCAGTGCGTCGTTTCCGGGATCTTCTCTCAGTGCGCGCCTGGGTCGATGGCTTTGTTGACTGGTACAACGCTGAGCATCGTCACAGCGGCATCAAGTATGTGACGCCCAATCAGCGTCACTACGGAGGGACTCCTGAACAATCCAGATCCATTGCGCCGCAGCTGGTCTCAAGCATGAGAAACCGCTAAAGTGGCCGTGAATCAGGCAATCCGTGATTGCCTTTACTCCTGATCGTTCCATATGTACCGGAGGCACAATAACGGTCAGATCTCAATCAAGGAGTTCCACCTGCCATTTGGCGGCACACTTGATCCCGAGAATCGCTGGGTTCAACTGGAGGGGCTGATCCCATGGGATGAGCTGGAAGAAACCTATGCCCCTCAATTCAGCGCCACAATTGGCGCTCCAGCCAAATCAGTGAGAATGGCCTTTGGTGCTCTCTACATCAAACAGAAGTTAGGGCTCACCGACGAAGAGACAGTCCATCAGATCAGAGAGAACGCCTATATTCAGTTCTTTCTCGGCTTTGCGGGCTACACAGCTAAGGCACCGTTTGATGCCTCGATGATGGTGCACTTTCGCAAGCGTTTTTCTGACGAGGATCTGCGCCGTATCAACGAGCTGGTGGTGCAGCGCGGCAAAGAGATCCTTCTGGAAGCACTTGCTCAGGCAGCAGACGATGACGACCATGATGATCGTGATTCCAGTGGAGGAGGCGCTCAGCTAGAACTTGATGCGTTGATCAAGCCTGCTGACTGGCCAGAAGGAAAGAATTGGGGCACTCTCACGATTGATGCCAGTTGCACTCCAGCCGACATCACCTATCCCAGAGACCTCAAGCTCCTCAACGAGGCTCGCACAACGACCGAGCGAGTCATTGATGATCTGTGCAGTCAGTCATCGGGATTCAGGAGACATCGACCTCGCTACGACCGTGGCCTTGCTCGTGCTCATTTCCTGAGAGTGGCGAAGCAAAAACGACCACGTCGCCGCAAAGTGAAGGCTGCCATTAAACATCAGCTTGGCTATGTGCGGCAGAATCTCAAGGCCATTGATGCTCTGATCGGCTGCGGGGCAAGGCTTTCCGAGCTTAAGAGGCATTGGTGGCAGAAGTTGTTGGCCTGCAGCGAGTTGGAGCGGCAACAGGGCCTTCTGCTCGCCTCTCAGACCAACAGCATTCCAGACCGCCTGGTGAATCTTGTGCAGACCCATATCCGCCCAATGGTGCGAGGCAAAGCACGTGCTGCGGTGGAGTTTGGAGCCAAAATCAGTGTTTCGGTTCAAAACGGCTTTCCGTTCTTGCACCGCATAAGCTGGAACCCCTACAACGAAGGAGAAGACCTTATCGCTCAGGCGGAAAAATACAAGCTGGATACAGGATCTTACCCAGAGCGAATCTGCGCCGACCGGATTTATATCACGGCCAAGAATAGGCATTTCTGCACGAGGAACGGTATTCGCCTCTCCGGCAAGCGATTGGGTCGCCCGCCCAAGGATCCTGATGTCACCACTGCACACAAGCACCAGCTCCGATCTGATCAAGCTCGACGCAATGAAGTGGAAGGCGTCTTTGGCTCTGGAAAGCGCAAGTATTCCCTGGATCTGATCATGGCTCGTCTACCAGCTGGTGCCGAATCCTCCATCTCGATGGCCTTTGTCGTGATGTGCGCGGAAAAGGTCTTGAGGCTGCTGCGCCTCTTTTTTGTCCTTCTTTTTGGGTGGATCTACAGCTTTTTTATGGCCTGGTCAGCGATCAGAGCGCCTGAGGGCATCTGCAAGCCATGCTTTTGAGATCTGGCCGACTTGATGTCACCGCGCTTGCCAGCCTGATTAACGCGAAGCAAACGGACGAATCCGGCGCCGATGGGCCGAGAATCTTTTTCAGGAGTCCCTACGGAGAAGCTGACGCGATCTGCAGAGTCCGTCAGCAGACCTATGAGCAGGCGCGTGCGCAACATCCACGCCGCTGGGCCCGGCCACCTCGCGATTGGGCTCAGCCAACAGTCGTGCGGGTCAACCATCCCAGACCGCAGGACACTGTCGCTGCTTGAAGATCAGAAACCCAGGCCCCAGGGGGTTGTGGTTGGACCGCCCGCAAGAGGCGGGCCGGCCTCAGCCTCCGACCGGGGGCCGGCCGCTCAAGCCTGCGCTCCTGATCAACGCGCGATGACGATCAACATCCGATCTCGAAGCCCATGATCCTCCATCCGGAGTAGGCTTTCTGAGGTACTCAGATCAGTACCCTGAGCGGACATCTTTGCTGATAGGCGCCGCGGCTTCAGATCCGGCGGGTCGACACCATCGTAATGAGCTGAAAATGGCTGCCCCCCGGACGGCCACTGCGATTGCCTCTGCCGCATCAGCCGACTTTACGGTCTCGGTCGGCTCCGCAGCCATTACATCCACCTCCTGGGCAGCTGCCTCTCTGTAAATAGCCCCCATAGCCTCATGCTATCGGTGCCATGCCGCTACCACACACGTGCTGCTGCCACATCTGCTGTAGCATCCATCACTATGCGGGCCTAGCGTACCTTCGCCAGGAAGAGCTGTTTGTACCTCACCACCTCCGGAAGCTCGCTAATATGGCTAGTGTTGTCAATACGGGGATCCTGCTAGACATCTGAGATCTCGACCTAGCGCATCAAGGCGTTGTTCTCTTTCTTCATAAGTGTACATATGAAAAACTCCAACCAGGTTTTCGTTACGATTCGCCCAATTGGAGATTGGCTTAAAGCCTGTGAGAAGGTAGTGGCAGCAGGAGCGTCTATATGCTTTGAAAGTTTTGGTTTTGAACACCAGCTCGAGGAGATCTGGAAGCAATATCTCACTAGATTCAGAACTGGCATTTTTGCTGTGTCCTGCAACAGTTTTGAAACTGCTAAAGTGTTGCAGGAGCTGACTCGGGAGCTAGAAGTACCGTCTAGCAGTCCGCTGCGGGCAATCATCCCATGGCACCGAATCAGTAGAGAACAAGCCATAGAGCTCAAAAGCATGAATCCAATCCCGAGGATTGGTTCCATTCAGGAAGTAGAACAATATGCCAGGTTTCCATGGGAACAACAGATCGATCCTAGCGCGATCCTCGAGGGCTACGAGTCGGGAGGATTATGCGGACGCGATTCTCAGTACATTCTGTTTCAGAAGGCTCTAGGCTGTCTTCAAGACTGCAGGTTAATTGCAGCCGGCCCAGTAGGGCTTCTTTCATTCTCTGCCCTCAAAAGCCAAGGGATCCGTTCTATCATACTCGACGAACAGATCCTGCTTCTTCAAGATAGCTATCTCCCGCAGCGCACTAAGCTTGCCCTTAGCAGGGTGAACGGCAGACAGTCTATTGTCATCCGATCAGCCGAGGACGATACAGTAGAAGTCAGATGCATTATCAAACCCGGGAAGGAGTCTTCAGAACACTTCTTTGGAAGCAGAGTAGAGACTTCTCGGCTAAAGGAAATTGCGACCTGGAGTAGCGAGGGGACATTCCCCGTTGGAGAGGGAATTGATCTTGCGAAAGACTACTCTTCCGAATGCCTAACCATTGGCAGAGTTATTTCTTCTTACCGAACGATCACACAAAATAGGCATTCGTCTCAGCTTCAGGCTAATTCCATTGCTGAGCAGTTTGGCGTAGAGTATCCAGTCATTCAAGGCCCGATGTCCCGGGTGAGTGATAATGCCGAGTTTGCTTCTAGCGTCGCGAAGGGAGGTGCTCTGCCGACAATAGCCGCCGCTATGTTGACAGACCAAGCACTGGAGGAGATTCTGATCAAGACAGCAGAGTTGATTCCAGGAATGCCCTGGGGAGTTGGCCTGCTTGGGTTTATTGATTCTACTCATTTACAGTCTCAGATTGCTGTCCTAAAACGATCTAGAGCCAGCTTTTGCATCCTGGCCGGTGGAACACCAGCACAAGCAAAGGAGATCGCCACCAATGGCCTTCGTGTTTTCATTCATGCGCCAACACCTGAATTGCTGGAGCTGTTCATCAAGGAGGGATGGAGAGACTTTATTCTTGAAGGGCGAGAGTGTGGAGGACACATCGGTCCACTCAGCTCACTAAATCTTTGGGAACGATCCATCAAAGCTGTCCTTAAGCAGAGTGTGGTAGTAAGGCGAGAAGTGTGTCTAGTCCTTGCAGGTGGTATCCATGATCAGACCTCGGCAGCTTTTGCTGCCTACATGTTAGACGATTTGGTGAAGGCAGGTACAAACTATGGGTTGCTGGTTGGCTCCGCTTATCTGGCAACTCGAGAGATAATTGAGGATAGGGCCATCACTAGTACATACCAGAAGGTTTCACTAGAATGCGCCAGAACTGTGTTTCTCGAAACATCTCCGGGGCATCAGAGCAGATGTGCTGATACTGCTTTTTCACGCGAGTTTAATGCCATACGTGATGAGCTGATAAGAGCTCAGGTGCCCGTCAGAGAAATCTCTAATCAGCTGGACCGGCTGATCCTTGGTCGCCTGAGACTTGCATCCAAGGGCTTACAAAGAAGCGAAGGTGGCCTTGTCCAGGTTACCGACCAAGCTCAACGTGAACTTGGCATGTACATGCTGGGCGAAGCTGTGTGCTTAATTAACGGCCAGACCACAATACGCCAGCTACATGAGAGTATTAAAGCTGGATTGGAAGCCCCAAGCGGAAACCCTCAACAGCAACATGTCACGCAGACTTCTCGCTATCAGACAGAAAGTGCAAACAGAGGCAAGTTAGACATAGCAATCATTGGCATGTCTTGCAGGCTGCCCGGTGCAAACAGTCCACAGCAGTTCTGGGACTTAGTAATGCGCGCAAAATGCCAGATTCAAGAGATCCCAGAGAACAGGTGGTCTATTGAGGACTTTTATTCAGCTGACCCCAAAGTGCCTAATAGAGTCCATTCCAAGTGGGGTGGCTTCTTGGATGCAGTTCGATTTGATCCGATAGAGTTTGGGATACCACCACAATCACTCTCCTCAATCGATCCAGCGCAACTTTTGGCGCTTGTCTGCGTCAAGGACGCTCTTCAAGATGCTGGATATTCAAAGGATAGCTTATACGATCGTGAATCTACCTGCGTTGTTTTGGGATATAGTGGTGGCCTCGGCGAGCTTGGACAGGGATATGTAATGCAAGCAGAGCTAGCACCACTATTAACTGGCCATCCCGATATCGAAAGACAGTTACCAGCTTGGACTAGCGACAGCTTTGCCGGCATTCTACCAAATGTGTCGGCCGGAAGAGTAGCGAACAGATTTGGTTTTGGCGGCACCAATTGCGCCGTGGACGCTGCATGTGCGTCATCACTTGCCGCCTTGGATATAGCTATTAATAAGCTCAGGCAAGGGGACGCGAGCATGGCAGTTGTAGGAGCAATTGATACGCTTCAGTCTCCGTTTGCTTATTTTTGTTTTTCAGAGACTCACGCACTTTCGCCAACCGGTCAAGCCAAGTCGTTCACCAATGAAGCCGATGGAATCGTGCTAGGTGAGGGCGCAGGGATTCTGATCCTAAAGAGACTTGAAGATGCGGAAGCAGATGGAGACACAATCCACGCTGTGATCAAAGGTATTGGTAGTTCCAGTGATGGCCGTTGTAGAACAATGACCGCGCCGTCACATCAAGGACAAGTCCAAGCTTTTGCAAGGGCATACTCAGATGCCGGAGTGGATCCAGCGACGCTTGGCTACTATGAAGCTCATGGGACCGGCACTCCTGTTGGAGATCGTTCAGAGATCAGAGCTTTGACTACATTCTTAGAAGCTCAGAAAAGCCCTAATACATACTGCGCAGTGGGCTCAGTAAAAACCCTGATCGGCCATACGAAAAGTACTGCCGGATTAGCCGGTCTTCTCAAGGCCACCTTGGCTTTAAAGCATAAGTCTATTCCATTACATAGCAGAACTGAAGAACAAATTGACGAAGTGATAAGTTCTTCAGCCGTTTATCTACCTACTGGCAGTCTTCCCTGGCTTAAGAATGATCAGCGCACGCCCAGAACGGCTGGAGTAAGCGCATTTGGATTTGGGGGAACAAATTTCCATGCTGTACTGCAGGAGTACGTCCCACAACCAGTTATCAACAATGATGTAACAGACCTTTCGCCACAACTGCCGTCTGGCTACAGGCTTTTGTATTTCAAGGCAAAGCAGGGATGCCTTTCTGAATGCATCAGGTTGGCACTTGCACAAGCGCTGGAAGTCGAAAGAGAGTGCGCAGTCAATGGGTGTTTGACATCTGTCAACCAACTAATAGCCGACACAATCACCTGCCACGACATATGCACTCATCAGCATGGATGTACTGATGACTTTGCGATTGTCTTAGCCGATCTCAGCGCGGCTGACATTGGCCAGAAGCTGGCTATTGTTTCTGAACTGCTTAATAAAACCACTCGCTACACAGATGCCATGAGGCAGTGGCTGGTATGTCAGTCGAAAACAGCAGACTTACAAATTGAGTTCAAGCAGGCCAGACAGACAGCACTTTTGTTTCCAGGGCAGGGCTCAGATTATCCTGGGATGGGAGCAACATGCATGGTGGCTACCCAACTCCGCTCGCATGAGCTCTTGCTCCAACTAATACCTGACAAACCTACACTAACAGATGTATTGAGTCGATATCTGTTTAGCAGATCTGAAAAGAGCATTGCTCCGCCTCCTGAGCTGAAACAGTCATTGCTAGCCATCACAGAGATGGCCTACCTAGATATTCTGAACTATTTGGAGATTCCTTGGTCAATAGCACTTGGCCATAGCCTCGGTGACTTTGTCAGCCTATTTGCGACAGGGTGGATGACAGACAGTGAGTTAGTTGACTTACTTCGGGCTCGAGGTGAAGCCGTCAGCACTTACAGTGATGATGGCTATGGCATGCTGATTCTCTTTTGTTCCATTGACCAAGGAAAGGAACTATTGAAGAATGTGGCGGAACATTCACTTACGTTAGCAAATATCAATTCTCCATCACAGATCGTTTTATCTGGCCTGCTATCTGATATCGAACGCGTAGAAGCAGCGTGCATGATGAACGGAGTCTCATCACAGCGGATGCAGGCAAAGCAGCCATTTCATTCCATCCTTATGCAAGAGTGTAACAATAGATTCATCAATAGCCTGAGTATCCTTAATTTACGGACGGGTCGATCACATTCTCACAGTGCCATTCTCAGTACATCCCCTGAGTCAGGCCCGGTGAGTGAAAGCAATATTGATAAGCTTATTACTGATCACATGACTTCAAGCGTCGACTTTATCGAGTCTGTGAAGCAGGCAGAGAGACTTGGCTGTACCTTGTATATCGAAGTTGGGCCAAAAAAGGTCTTGTCTAAATTGGTGCAGTCATCACTCAGTTCGACTGGTTCTGTAGCGGTTTCGCTAGATGGTCCGCAAGGAACAGACTCATTCGTCGGTTCAATCATGCGCCTTGGGAGTTATGGTGTTACGTTAACTTGGTCAAGGCTAGATCAGATGCTGCGACATACAGGTTCGGGGTATCAAGCCCAGCAGAAGCGTATTCGCAGAGAACCTGGACTCAGTTATTTCATTAATGGAGCTAGTTCGTGGCAGTCGGGACATAGAGTTCAAAAAAGTGCCCAACACAATGTTCACCATACCTTCTCGACGACAGGCAAGTCAACTAATCAGAACATCCCCGAGCCTAATTCAGCGGATACAGCTCTGCTAGAATCTGTCCAATTGCATCCGCACCGCAACGAAATCTTACCCATGAACGAGCTCAACCTCTCCAACCAGTCGAATCCTCCGAACGAAGTTAGCAGCCTTCGCCTAGAAGCTTTTCGCACCTATCATGAAACGCTTCGGATGATGATAGATTCACAAACTCAAGTCTTTTCAGCATATCTGAATCAATCTGGTGATAATCCTGCATCCCTTGCTAGTCCCCCTTTGATAGTGACGAGCTCGCCTCTGTCCGAATCTCCTACTTCATTGAGTTCGGATTCGCCTGAAGCACAGACAATAGTCCGCAATAGTGCTTCGACTATTCTACCCAATGTCCAACAACAGCAATCTCAATCTCCCGCACCTTCATCGCATGCCCATGGCAATGTGGCGATGATCGATACCTTGGTTCCAGCTCCATCTACTCCAGTACAAAGTACTTTTGACAGTCAAGCGACTGAGCCCACTTCTCTCTTAGCCTCAAATGGAGATGCTCTAACAGATAGGAAGTCAAGGCAAGGACTGGTACAACTTGATACCGGATCCATCTTGTCACAGCTCACTTCTATCTTATCTGAGAAGAGTGGTTACCCTGTTGAACTACTTGATCCAGACCAAGACCTAGAATCTGACCTTGGAATCGATTCCATCAAGAGAATTGAAGTCATGGGTGGCTTCATGGCAACATTGTCAGATATTGCCCCTGAAACGATTCAGAACATCCAGACTGGCACTCGAGATCTTAGAAGTCTAAAAGAAGTGTCCCAGTACATTTCTTCAGCTCTTAGTGCAGGTACAAGTATTGATCTTGCTGCAGAGGAATCTCAGCCGGGAAAGTAACAAGCGGGAGAGATGAATTAATAAGACATCAGCTTTCCCACTTCCAAAGTGTCTCGTATCGTCTATCAACCCCGAGGTCTGGCCAATGCCTTGGGAAGAAGACGCGTCCGTATGTCATCTTTTGTCCGGAGGACAAGCAGGGCTTTTATTCTGAGTTATTTAATGGGGCTCCTAATGTTCAGTTCTACGCATCATCGATAGACTCTTCATCTAAGGAGCCCCTCTCTGAGCTTCTGCTCAATGCTCTTCAAGTATTTGGTGAGTCTAAGCCAGATAGTCAAGATGGCATCACTGTTGTAGTACATTTAGATGCCTTTGGACAAAAGCTGGACAGTCTAGCGGAGTTCTCTCCAAGTGATGCCGTCACGTCGCTTTGGGCCGCATTTGAGAATTTGCGAAATATTTTGTATCCGCTCAGCAAAGACTGTAGAAGTCACCAGTTGATTATTCTTCACTACGGACAAGGTAATTTTGGCCGATGCCTTCCTAGTGATGCCAGCACAGGGCCTAAGCAGTTCAATATGACCTATGTATCTGCCCTTTCAGGGATGATCAAGTCAATTGTATCTGAGTATCAATCTGTACGCCCTACTGTAGTTGACATCTGCCGTCAAGAGTTTGATTCCGACACAACAAGGTGCCATTTAGACTTTATATGTGCACTTGAAGAGCCCGAACGCGAATACACAATAAGTCACAGTGGACTATATGTTCACGCTATAATACCCTACCAGCCCTCCATAGAACAGCCCCTCCGTACAGAGATTCATTCACAACCAAAGTGTGTACTGGCTATTGGCGGCGCGAGAGGGATAGCCGTCTCTGCCTTGGAAAGAATTGGCACTAAACATATATCCTTAGTTCTTACTGGAAGATCGGACCTCACTCTGCCATCATGGATTCGGCCTGATAGTACAACTGCTCAAGTGAGGTCACATTTGATTGAGCTTCACCAAGAAGCTGGTGACCAGTTTACTCCAGCTTCCATTGAAAGAGAGCTGAGGACTATTAGTTCTTCACGTGAAGCCATTTCAACTATTGAGCGGCTATCAAGCCTCTATGCTTCCGTTGCCTACATAAAGGTTGACTTTCTTGATCGATCATGTGACAGTATCGTCCTTGATTTCCTAAAGCAGAATGAGTTGAGAGTTGATACGGTTGTAAATGTGGCGGGCATTATCGAGGATTCATTGGTTCACAAGAAAGCTAAAGACAGCTTTGAGCGAGTCTTGCTGACTAAGCTGAACGCTCTCAAACTTACTTTTCGGTTGGTTGAGACTCATCCAGTTACTAGAGTGCTGAATTATGCATCAGTTGCGGGGAAAGTGGGTAACCTGGGTCAATCTGATTACTCAGCTGCCAATGAGCTTATTAATGCCGGCAGTTGGCTGTCTGCCTCGTTATACCCAAGCATAAAGATTAATTCGGTCAACTGGGGGCCATGGGCGTCGGCGGGGATGGCGACTAAGGAAGTAAATGACGCCTTTGCTCACAAAGGAATAATTCCAATCCCCCTTGATCTTGGTGCTCAGTGCATTGCAGAGCTTTTAACTACAGACTACACCCTACCTCTTGAAATCACAACAGGAGTTTATGATGTATCAAAGTTCTCCCAGTCGGAAGTTGATATTGACAGTATTTCAGAGTCATATCCCTATCTTGGGGCTCACTCACTTTCGTCTTCAATGCTAACTATTGAAGGAAAGTTATCTAAGACCTATCGATTTCTGCTAGATCCCAACTATTTACCTTACCTTAGGTCACATCAAAAGTTTGGTCGTCCTGTAATGCCAGCTGCGCTTTCCTGCGTCTTTGCAGTTGAAGCCTATCAGAGAGAGAACGCTACTACTTCTCTTCCACCCCCAGACTCTGTTCTTAGGATAACGACAGAAGTGCTGTCAGGAATAGTTTTTGACAACTCGGAACCGCAAGAGTTTCTCTACGAAGTCTCCAGCCCAAGCAATCGTGCAGTAATCTGTACTCTAAGAAATAGCCATTCAAGTCGTTGCTCTTATCGTACTCATGTCCAAGAGATTCCTCGGCCAGTCATAAGCAGTGATCTGTTGTCTGCTCTCTCAACTGAGAAGCTTGATGTTGATAACATAATTACCATTGGCCAGTCAGAATGCTATGATAGATACCTATTTCATGATGGCGTCTTCACTGTAATTAATGGCCCTTCCTTGATTTTGCCAAGGATGGGCGTTATTGTTTCCACCTTAAGATCACACGGTGCATCGGAACTATTAGGTGTGCCCCAGTCTGCAGAGGGATTTCTCGATCCATCTCTCCTTGATGGTCTTCTTCAAATGACGCTAGTTATACTTCGAGAATTGCATCAGACTAGTGCACTGCCCAACAATATCGTCGTCGACATCTACTCATTGCCTGTACTTGGCTGCAACTATCTAGCGAGTAGTCGCATATCAAGTTTCGATCCTGTCAGCAGCAGAGCTTGCTACGAAGGCCTAATCACATCAGAAGACGGTAGCCCTCTCTTGTCCATCTCTCATTCAGAGATGACCCATTCGAAAAGCATGATCGACTAAAGGCATGATTTTAGCTATCTCTGACTTGAGATCCTAGACATATAGATCCGCACATGCGAGTTGGTGAATGTTCTGTGTCTAGTTGTGCTTGCATCTATCGAGCCCATAATTCGGCACTAGTCTGCTGCGTCTGCGAGGAGGCTGAATTCAAGAGCCCTCTCTGAGAGGATGGTGGAGTCCTCTGTGGTGCGACCATTCCCACCGCCATAAAGTGCCATGCAAAGGAGCGATGTGTCTTTATAGCCAGCGATTAAGTCTGATGTAAGTCGGCGATTGAATACTCATCCCGTATCCCCCCTCCACCCACACACATAAGTGGCGTCAGACGGGGCCGGCCGCAGGGGGAGCGAAAAGGCTTCGTGTATAAGGATGGGAGTCCGAGTACAGTACCTAGTGCACAACCACAGGATTTGGGAGAGCGCCTCGTTTTCACAGTATATAGAGATATAGCAACATCAAGTAAGCAGTAGCAAGAACGGGGGAAGGAGAGAGCGTGGATGAATGCAGAACGATGCCCATAGTCATAGTCATCCCATATCCCAGCCCAAAAGCAGAGCGAATAAAGAAGTTCGCCAGGCTCTACCCGGTGTCAACAGTTTTAAGAGTTTGCGGAAAAACCGCCTGAGAAGCAGCGTTTTTCCCTCCTGAGAGCTGGTGCAGCTCATTTCGGTCTGGTTTTCAGAGTTTCAGCGGCTCAGAGCTCCCCTTTTGGTGTGTTTTGCCCCTTTGGGGCTCCCTGATCACTGCCGTCTGGGCACACTTCTGGGCAACCACCTGTTCACGCCGCCGCCATCGCCGGTTTGAGCAGGTTGCCCAGGCGGATCAGGTTGTAGGCGATCACATTCAGGCCGAACACCGCACTCACCTTCTCGGTGCCGCGCAGCTTGAACTGGCGCAGACCTCCCCACTGTTTGATCCAGCCAAACACCTTCTCGATGCCGCGGCGGGCATGGATCGACTTGGCGTAGCCCACGTGGCGGGTGGTGCGGCCATCGATGGCGGAACCACCAGATCGGGCGGTGTTCTGCACCACGTGCGGCGTCACGCCGATGCGGCGCATCTCGGCGACAAAGCCCCTGGTGTCGTAGTGCTTGTCGGCACCGATGGTTTTCTGGTGGGCACCGGGACGATCCGCGGCCATGGCTTTGGCGGCATCCCGCTCCCCGGTGCCCGTGGCTTGCGTGACCTTGCAATCGACGATCAGGGCATGGCGGTTGTCCATGAGCACTGAGGTGGTCTGGCTTTTCTGGACAGGCCCCATCGTTAACCTCTGAGGCGGGGTACCGCCCCTGAAAGGGGCTCCCACCGATGAGCAAGCGCCGCACCCACAGCCCCGAGTTCAAGGCCAGGGTCGCCATGGAGGCGATCAGTGGCCGCAAGACGATCCAGGAGATCGCCGCCGACCACGCCATCCACCCGATCCAGGTGAGCCAGTGGAAGCGGCAGCTCCTGGACGGTGCCAGCGAGCTCTTCACCCGAGGCAAGAAGACCAAGGACAAGGAGGAGGGGCAGGCCAAGGAGGCGGAGCTGTTCCAGCAGATCGGACGGCTGCAGATGGAGCTGGAGTGGCTCAAAAAAAAGTCTCAACTGCTCTGATGCCCGTGAACTGCGCAAGCTGGTCGATCACGACCACCCCGAGCTCAGCATCAGCAGGCAGTGTGCGCTGCTGGGGCTGCCTCGATCCACGCTGTACTACCGGCCGACACCGGTCCGTGTATCGACGCTGCGGATCATGGCCAGGATCGATGCTCTCTACCTGGAGGATCCCTGCAGCGGCAGCCGCCGGATGGTGGACTATCTGGCCCAAGATGGTATCCCGATCAGCCGAGATCGAGTGCGAAACCTCATGCGGCGCATGGGATTACGGGCGATCTACCAGAAGCCCCGGACGACGGTTCCAGGTGATCCGTCCGTGCGGTTCCCCTGCCTGGTGGACCTCACGCAGGTCACGTCGGTGGATCAGGTCTGGGCGACCGACATCACCTACATCCCTCTGCAGAAAGGGTTCCTCTATCTGGTGGCGATCATGGATCTCCATTCCAGGCATGTGCTCAGCTGGAGGCTCTCCAACAGCCTTGACACGAAGTTCTGTCTGGAGGCCCTGGAGATGGCCTTGGGAGGCGGCCGTAGGCCAGAGATCTTCCACTCCGATCAAGGCTGTCAGTTCACGTCCGCTGACTTTGTGGCCAGACTCAAAGGGGAGCGGATCCAGATCAGCTGGTCCGGCAGAAAGCGGTGCTACGACAACATCCTTGTTGAACGGCTGTGGAGGACTGTCAAGTACGAGGAGGTCTACCTACGGGCATACAGCGATGGCTGGGACGCTGAAATCAGCCTGGCCCGCTTCCTGTGGCGGTATTGCCATGTAAGACCTCACAGTTCCCTTGGAGGCAAAACTCCCCACGCGGTCTACACTGAGGCCGAACCATGTTCCACCCGTCCTGGGTTAACGATGTCAGGGGCCGGAACTGTCCAATAAAAGGCACCCACCTCACACATGACCCCGGTAGCTCGGTTGAGCCGGGTGGGCGTTGGATTTCCGGGCCAGCAAGGCGTCGGGATCACTGCCGGAGCGGTGGGTCTTGTTGCTGAGCTTGATGCCTCGGAAATCCCCTTTCGCTCGCTTCTTGCCGGGCTTTGGAGCGCCAAAACCCTCGCCAGGGCCTGACGGCGGTGGCGGCGGATCGTCCTGCCCATCGATCCGCTCCAGTGAGGCATGGGAGGCCCAGGCCTGCAGCAAGGTGCCATCGACGGAGAAGTGCTCGTCACTGAGCAGCGGCTTGACCTCCGGAGCACCCATCAGCTTCTCCAGGAACTTCCCCATCACCTGCTCGTTCAGCAGCCGCTCCCGGTTTTTTGTGAATGTGGTGGGATGCCAGATCGGATCATCTGGGCTCAGCCCCACAAACCAGCGGAACAGCAGGTTGTAGTGGAGCTGCTCGAGCAGCAACCGCTCCGAGCGGATGCCGTAGAACGCCTGCAGCAACGAGGCCAGCAGCAGTTGCTCCGGCGGCACTGATGGCCGGCCTTCTGCGGCGTACAGATCACAGAAGGTGGGATTGAGGCGATCGAGGGCCTGATCGGCCAGCTTGCGGATCCGCCGCAGCGGATGGCCGGCCGGGATCCGATCCTCAATCGACACGTAGGAGAACAGGGAGCCGCTGCGCTCCCGTTGACCTCGCATCTGGGCTGGACAGCTGGCCCATTCTCGCAGAGATGGCCGGGTTTTTCAGCAAACTCTTAAGAGTTTGCGGAAAAACCGCCTGAGAAGCAGCGTTTTTCCCTCCTGAGAGCTGGTGCAGCTCATTTCGGTCTGGTTTTCAGAGTTTCAGCGGCTCAGAGCTCCCCTTTTGGTGTGTTTTGCCCCTTTGGGGCTCCCTGATCACTGCCGTCTGGGCACACTTCTGGGCAACCACCTGTTCACGCCGCCGCCATCGCCGGTTTGAGCAGGTTGCCCAGGCGGATCAGGTTGTAGGCGATCACATTCAGGCCGAACACCGCACTCACCTTCTCGGTGCCGCGCAGCTTGAACTGGCGCAGACCTCCCCACTGTTTGATCCAGCCAAACACCTTCTCGATGCCGCGGCGGGCATGGATCGACTTGGCGTAGCCCACGTGGCGGGTGGTGCGGCCATCGATGGCGGAACCACCAGATCGGGCGGTGTTCTGCACCACGTGCGGCGTCACGCCGATGCGGCGCATCTCGGCGACAAAGCCCCTGGTGTCGTAGTGCTTGTCGGCACCGATGGTTTTCTGGTAGGCACCGGGACGATCCGCGGCCATGGCTTTGGCGGCATCCCGCTCCCCGGTGCCCGTGGCTTGCGTGACCTTGCAGGGCTGCCTAAAAGTGTGATCAGCCCAAGCTCCCTCGGCTGGCCACGCCGCCAAGTGCCAGCATTCCCTTGATGTCGTAGGCCAACTCCCGCAGGCCTTGGCGGATCGAGCGGTAGCCGCCCCGCCGCAGCAAGTTCATCACGATGGTTCGCAGGAAGGCGAACACCGGGGCCCCGATCCGGTTGGCGTAGCGATGAGCGTCCTCACCCAGCTGGACGTCACGGGCCCAGTGCCATTCGTTCTCAATGCTCCAGCGCTGACGGATCAGGCGCAGCAGGGCTTGTGGCGTGGTGCGCACGCTGGTGAGGAACAGGTGGTGCCTGATCTTGCGCTTGCCCTTGCGGGTGAGGGTGCCTGTGATCACCTCAACGATCCAGGCGCTGCCGGGCCAGTTGGCTTTGATGTGCTCCGGTGCCTCTCTGGCTCGCAGTTCCCAGACGGTGTCGCGCCCGTGGCGCTTCTCGTGATCTGTTGCAGTGAAAGGGATGTGACGCTTTCCCTGGAACTGGCAGCCGATCTGGCGGTAGAGGGTCTTCTGGTTCGATTTGACGGTCAGGAGCACGTCGGCCCCCTGGGAGAGGCACCAGCGAAAAACGCCTGCGTCGTGTGCAGGGCATCCGCCTGGATCAACACGCCATCGAGATCCAGGCTGCTGAGCAGCTCTTTCAGCGCCGCACGCTCACTGGATTCGTGGGTGTCATAGGTCGTCTGGGCCAGGGCGACGCCAAGGGCCCGGGCGTACACCGTGACCTGGGCGACAAACCGGTGACTGCCGTCTTCTGTCTCCACGGCAGAGCCGCGCAGGGTCTTGCCATCACACACCAGCTGATCCAGACCCGTTGCCCCGCTTGGGACCTGGCTGATCATCCAGGCCTGCAGCACCTGGCCAAACTCCTGCAGGTGGGCCTTGTTGAACAGGTAGAGGAAGGTGGCATCGGAGGGCCAGCGCTTGAAATTCAGGCCCAGCGCCTGGTTGAGTGCCTCACGGTGCCGCCGGGCAAAGGCCTCCAGATCACGGGAGCTGCGGCAGCCGCTCAGGATCCCGAGCACAGCCACCAGCAGCAGGAACCACTGCGGGTAACGCACCCCGCGGCGGTAACGCCCATCCGGGATGGCCTTGAGGAAGCTGATCAGGTCATCCGGTGCGGGCTGATCGACTCCGGTGGAGCGGGTTTCGGGCATTGGGGGCACTGAGACCCGCCGACCAAACCCAATGCTGGCAGACCTGCCAAGAGCTACCAGGACAGACTTTTAGGCGACCCTGCGTGACCTTGCAATCGACGATCAGGGCATGGCGGTTGTCCATGAGCACATGACCCCGGTAGCTCGGTTGAGCCGGGTGGGCGTTGGATTTCCGGGCCAGCAAGGCGTCGGGATCACTGCCGGAGCGGTGGGTCTTGTTGCTGAGCTTGATGCCTCGGAAATCCCCTTTCGCTCGCTTCTTGCCGGGCTTTGGAGCGCCAAAACCCTCGCCAGGGCCTGACGGCGGTGGCGGCGGATCGTCCTGCCCATCGATCCGCTCCAGTGAGGCATGGGAGGCCCAGGCCTGCAGCAAGGTGCCATCGACGGAGAAGTGCTCGTCACTGAGCAGCGGCTTGACCTCCGGAGCACCCATCAGCTTCTCCAGGAACTTCCCCATCACCTGCTCGTTCAGCAGCCGCTCCCGGTTTTTTGTGAATGTGGTGGGATGCCAGATCGGATCATCTGGGCTCAGCCCCACAAACCAGCGGAACAGCAGGTTGTAGTGGAGCTGCTCGAGCAGCAACCGCTCCGAGCGGATGCCGTAGAACGCCTGCAGCAACGAGGCCAGCAGCAGTTGCTCCGGCGGCACTGATGGCCGGCCTTCTGCGGCGTACAGATCACAGAAGGTGGGATTGAGGCGATCGAGGGCCTGATCGGCCAGCTTGCGGATCCGCCGCAGCGGATGGCCGGCCGGGATCCGATCCTCAATCGACACGTAGGAGAACAGGGAGCCGCTGCGCTCCCGTTGACCTCGCATCTGGGCTGGACAGCTGGCCCATTCTCGCAGAGATGGCCGGGTTTTTCAGCAAACTCTTAAAGATGCAATGCGGGACCAAAAGCAGATGTCGCTTGACAACCCGGAAGGGATGCTCACCTTTGGAGCGGATGTGGGCCTTGGCCGTTTCGATCAGATCTTGCAGCCTTCCCTCTAGCGTCTCCGGTAGCGCCCTGCGTTTACCGGGTCGCATGGCCACTCTGAATTCCGTGGTCTTGCCTGCCATCTCAGGCCTTTTGGCGATGCCCTGGTAGCCGGCATCGGCGTAGACCACCTCCTCATCACCATGCAGGAGGTCGGCTGCCGGTGTCAGGTCGTGCACGTTGGCTGCGGTGACCACGACCGAGTGGATCAGGCCTGAGTCCTTGTCCACGCCGGCATGGACCTTCATCCCGAAAAACCACTGATTGCCCTTCTTGGTCTGGTGCATCTCCGGATCCCTCTTCCCCTCCTTGTTCTTGGTGGAGCTGGGCGCCGCGATCAAGGTGGCATCCACAATCGTGCCTTGGCGCATCGTCACGCCCCGATCCGCCAGGATCGCCTTGACGGTCTCAAAAATCTGCTCGCCCAGCCCGTGCTTCTCCAACAGGTGGCGGAAAGTGAGGATTGTTGTTTCATCTGGGATTCGGTCACTGATCAGCTCGATGCCGGCAAAGCGGCGCATGGTGGGCACCTCGATCAGGGCTTCCTCCATGGCCGGATCGCTGTGCGAATACCACTGCTGCAACAGATGGATCCGCAGCATCGTGGCCAGTGGGTATGGAGGACGGCCGCCTTTCTTGCTCGCTTTGGGGTAGTGAGGCTCAATCAACGCCATCAACGCCTGCCACGGCACCACCGCCTCCATCTCGGAAAGAAACTTCTCCCGCTTGGTCTGCTTTTTGGCCGTAGTCAGCTCATAGTCCGAAAAGTCGAGCTGCTTGCCGCCCACCACTCCAGTCCTGGCCCGCGATCACAGGGTCATTGTCCCGTGAATCGCTTCGGTTTTCCAGAGCCTCCTTAAGGTACACACATCAAGGATGTCACCCGCCAAGCAGCGGTTCGGCGCCAGTGGCGCATCTCCTGCTGTCGAATGTTCTCGGTGAAGCCAGTAGGTCCACCCCAGGGGTGACAGTATGGCCGGAACGTCCTGCCCCCACTCCGCCACACCGCATCACTCGGGCAACCCGGTGGGGAGCCCCACGAACCGGCCTGCGGCGCACGGCTCCTGGCGGACTCCGGACGTGGCATAGAACAACCCACACCACCATGGGAAATCGAACACGTGCCAGCTCCGTCGACGCGGGCTGCCTGATCAGCAGCAGGGGCGAGTTGTGCCCTGGCAGCCATCGGCCTGCAGTGATGAAAGGATCAGAGAGCTTCTCAAGAGCATGTCTGACTGTGGTACATGTTATTATCGGGCAGCTTTTGTCCGACGATGCTCCAAGACGTCATAGACATTATTGACGATTACTGCACCAGTCACGACATATTCTACGATCAACCTCTTTCGCCAAACACGCTGCTGATTGCCGACCTTGGTCTTACATCAGTTGATTTTGTCTCGATTTTCCAGAAGTGCCAGGCACTAAAAGACGATCGACTGTCGTTCATAAGACTAGTCATGCCTGTGGAGGGTCAATACGTATCCGACCTGAGCATTGGTGAACTGAGTGATTATATACTTAAACAATCAGATCTTCGGAATACAGGGCCAAGAGAAGGCACCGAACCCTACACTTCAGGCTCGGAAATCGCCGTTGACGAGAGCAAATATAAGCACTCTTTATTTGCGGGAAGTCAGTTTGCAGATTTTAAGGCCTTAATTCAAAAAACAACATTCAAAGATCCATGTCCTTTTAACACAGGCTATCAGCTCGTCTTCGTTCTTTCTTCGCCCCGCTCAGGTTCAACCTTGCTGCAACGGATGCTCGATCAACATCCGGACATCGAGTCACCAGAAGAATTGCATCTTCTTCATTACGATACATATGCGCAACGACATGCAGCATTGATTCAAGACGAGACCAAGCATCTGCTGGGTGGAACTGTTCGGCTCAGGGCCAGGGTGAATGGGTTGAGCATTGAAGAGTCGAGTCTAATCGAAGCCAACTTCATCAAGCATGAAGAGCCTGTCTTGAATTTCTTCCTGGAGATCGATGGCAACTTTTCAAAGCAGTATCTAGTTGACAAAACGCCTTCGTACGCTTACAGCAAAACAACCCTTGAGAGGATTTCAGCACAGTTTCCTCAGGCTCGCTTCATCTATCTTGTGCGTCACCCATCAGCTGTTGTGAAGTCACTTATTGACTCACAGTTGCAAGACATCATTCCTTTCACTCGTCGCTACATAGACGACGCATCAGCCATTCCAGAAATGATCTGGGCACTGTGCAACGAAAACATTCAATCAATTCTTCCAGGACTTGACAGTAGCCGGTTGCATTATGTCAGCTATGAAGACCTCGTCATGGACCCTACTGAAGCCATGATCTCAATACTTCATTTTTTGCAGCTGCCTTTTCATCCAGCATGCGTTAATCCATATGGCGCCAATCAGAATCCGCAGATTGAAACCAATGAGTACGCAGGAGACTTGAAGTTCTTTCTTGAGAACAAGGTTGCAAATGAGCGCGCCGACGCATGGAAAGGCTTCTCATCGCTTCACCCCTTGTCACTCGTGAGCAAAGAATTGATGCGCAACATCCCTTTCTATGGGGCTTGATCGATGTCAGTGGCTCAACATATGCATATCAGTCCTGCCCCAGTATGCGCCAACGGATTCGGGGATCCCTACAATGCCTATGCTTATTCGGCCGCAGTATTCAAGGGGTCTTTGTACATTGGCACGGGCCGTGCAAATCTTGTCTTTCTGCGGTTTGGGATGCCCAATGTTCATATAGATATGTGGCCTGTCCCAATTGAATATTCTAATTATGAGCAGGCCTTTGAAGAGACAGTTTCCGCTGCAGAGATTTGGCGTTTCAACCCGCAGTCCCCTTTGCCAACGCGAGTTCATCAGGCTGATTGGTTTCATCCTGAGACAGGGACATCGTTCAGGCGACATTACGGCTATCGGAGCATGTGTACCTTCAAGGAAGGGGAGAAAGATGTAGCTCTCTACGTAGCATCAACATCCCGCTCCAGGGGAGATGGGCCTGATTTAATGGTCAGTTATGACGGCAATAGTTTTCAGCGACTTCCCAAGCCAAGCATCATATCTGATTTTTCCTCTAATGATTTTACGCTTACTTCGATAAGGTCTCTCCTCCAGTACGACGAGCTCTTAATTACAACTATTACCGGTGCATCGAATGGAAACGTAAACGGTGCCGGTATCACCACCATTTTCGCGACTGATGATCCGACAACCGGGAAATGGTTCTCCATTAATGGGAACGGTCTTGGAACTTTCCCTGAAGTCGTAGTCGTCTACGAACTTTGTATTCACCAAGGATTGCTGTATGCTGGCACTGGCGGAATCAACGGCTTTCAGCTTTGGAGGGGTAAGCGCACAGGAAAGTATGAGTTTCAATGGGAGTTAGTGATTATGGATGGTGGTGGACGAGGAGCCCTTAATCAGGGAATTATCTCGCTATGCAGCCACCGAGATTATCTTTACATTGGAACTGGCATTCAGAATGGTGGACATGATCGTACCAACAATGTGGGGCCAGCGGCTGCAGAAGTGTTACGGCTCGCTCCTAACGACGAATTAGAGCTGGTTTGCGCCAATCCGCGCGATGGCTTGTTACCATTAAGTGGGAGTGGGCCCGGCTTCGGCAACTATTTCAATGCTTATATATGGAAAATTGTAAGCATTGATGACCTCCTGCTCCTAGGAACTATGGACTGGTCCATATTTGGCTTGTGGGCATTAAGGGATAAGCGCAAGACAAGATTTGGTCAACTTCTAGACTGGGACACGATGCAGGTCTTTTTGTCCTCTTATGGTGGCGCTGAGCTTTGGTGCTCGGAAGATGGGGCCGACTGGAACTGCATGACGCGCAATGGCTTCAATAATATATACAACTTTGGAGTTAGAAATATCATCAAATGGAATAAGCGAATCTACGCTTGTACAGCAAATCCATTCGGACCCAAAGTCTTAATGCGCACATCTGACACGGATCACGGCGAGTACAAGCTAAATCCCAAGGGCGGCTGCCAAGTTATAGCCATATGAGGAAATGCATCCTTGCCAAGGAAGAATGCATGGCGTCATGGGCTTCGTGTTATTGCTGGCGCAATTCCGTTTGATTTTTGCGATGCGCCTACCACAGACAGGCGCCATTCAGCCGAGAAGGACTATGCCTTAGGATGATCCTTAAATGTGTTTGCAAATCCCCCCAGTTTCTTCGCGGCAATCGGGCCAATCGGTAGCAACATTTCCAGATTCGAGAACAGTCTCATGGCCGCTGAAGTCAGAGACAATTGACGTTCAGCTTCCTCGACCGAGATTTCGTTCAAGTGATCAAGATCTTCAGCGGAGATCTGATGAAACTTATTCGGAAGCAACTTTAGTTGCGTAACCATCTCAAGGTGGAACGACTGATCGTCAGATGACTTTTGGGTTTCCATGGATCCGGTTCAGAGCTCTATGGAAATCGTACTGCATGCTTCCGGCTCAGAAGCAGCGGTTCCAAGTATTCGTATTCTCTGAAGACCATTCTCGTCTGAAGTTCATACCATCATCAGCCATGGAGGGATGGAGGTGGTCCTCCATCCCTCGCCACTGGACTACTAGTTTGCCTAGAGTGGTGCTAGCGGAATGATCCTATTCGCACGCGTGACCAATCACGCATTCGATGAATAACCCGATCTCAGCTGAACAGGATCGATCCCTAGGCCGACTGACGTGGACCCCAGAAACCGGTCCAGGCTGAATGAGAGTCCTCAGCCGGCCAGACCGGGCCGGGGACTCGACCATGAAACGCACCAGGCACACAGCGGAGCAGATCATCCGCAAGCTCAAAACGGCAGAGCAGCTGATCGCCCAGGGCAAGACCGTCCCCGACGTCTGCCGCGTGATCGAGGTGACGCAACCGACCTACCACCGCTGGAGACAGCAGTACGGGGGGATGCAGGCGGAGGAGGCCAGGCGTCTGACCCAGCTGGAGAAGGAGAACGCCCGGCTCAAAAAGCTTCTGGCAGAGGCCGAGCTGGAGAAGGCAATGCTCTAGCCGAAGGCCGGCGAAGCCGTAGGACCTTGCAGAGGGAAACTTCTGAGCCCGGAACGCAGGCGTAGGGCCGTCACGGTCCTGCAGGAGCGTTACCGGGCATCCGAGCGGCAGGTCTGCCGGGTCGTGGGCCAACACCGCAGCACCCAGCGCCATCCGCCAAGGTCGTCTCCATCGAGGAGGGGAAGCTGCGGCATCGTCTCCGCGAGATCGCGGCTGACCACATCCGCTGGGGGCGACGGATGGCCTACCGCCTGCTCAGGCGGGAAGGCTGGAGCGTGAACCACAAGCGGGTTCAACGGCTCTGGCGGGAGGAGGGTCTGCAGCGGCCCACGCCCAGGAAGCGCAAGCGGGCACGGCCGGCGGACGGCTCCGTGCGGCGTCACCGGGCCGAACGTCCCCACCAGGTTTGGGCCATGGATTTCCAGTTCGATGCCACCGCCGATGGGCGGCGGCTCAAGTTCCTCAACGTGATCGACGAGCACAGCCGCCTCTGCCTGGCCATTCGGGTAGGCAGGCGCTGCAAGGCCAAGGACGTAGTGGCGGTGCTGGAGGAGCTGACCAGCATCTACCCGGCTCCGGCGTTCATCCGCTCCGACAACGGGCCGGTGTTCATTGCCCAGGCCCTACGGGACTGGTGCGAGGCCACCGAGACCACCAGCACGGCCTACATCGAGCCAGGATCCCCATGGGAGAACGGCTTTGCCGAGTCGTTCAACGGCCGGTTCAGGGATGAGTTCCTGAACATCGAGCTGTTCGCCACTGCTCCAGAGGCTCAGCTCCTGGCTGATCGCGGGCGCTGGGAGTACAACACGTTCAGGCCACATTCGGCCCTCCAGGGGCGTACACCCCTGGAGGCAGCTCAACAGGGAGTTGCTGCATGACTACGACCACCCACTCTCATAAGCACTGGACCGATAAAGGGGGTAACGTCACGACCATCTAGTGTACCGTCCCGCAAATAGACAGTAGAATGTGGGGTGTCTCCTCGCGGGGTCGTTTCATGCCGACCGGTCGGCCCATGGCTCCTCTGGAGCTTTCGGCTGATGAGGCCAGCCAGCTCCAGAGCCTGGCTGGATCAAGAACCTTGCCGCATTCGATCGTTCATCGGGCCCAGATCGTGCTGGCCTGCGCTGCTGGTGACACCAACACCGCTGTCGCGAAGCGCTTTGGGGTCCGCGGCTCAACCGTGGGCAAATGGCGGCAGCGCTATATCGATCTGGGCATCGAGGGCCTGCATGACGAACTGCGTCCCGGCCGTCCCCGCACCTACGAGGACGACAAGGTGGCCGAGGTGATCAACCGGGCTCTGCAGACCAGGCCTCCCGATGGCAGCACCCACTGGAGCGCACGGACTTTGGCTGCAGCGACTGGGATCTCCAAGACCACGGTTCACCGCTGGCTGCAGACCTTCTCGGTCCAGCCCCACCGGCAGAAGCACTTCAAGCTCTCGACCGATCCGTTCTTTGTCGAGAAAGTCCGGGACATCGTCGGCCTGTACCTGAATCCGCCCGACAAGGCGATGGTGCTCTGCGTCGACGAGAAGACCCAGATCCAGGCCCTGGACCGCACCCAGCCGCTGCTGCCCATGGGTCTGGGCTACGTGGAGGGGGTGACCCATGACTACATCCGCCACGGCACCACCACCCTGTTCGCCGCCCTGGACGTGGCCACCGGAGAGGTGATCACCCAGTGCAAACCCCGCCACCGGCACCAGGAGTTCCTGGGATTTCTCCGGCAGATCGAGACGTCGGTTCCCGATGACCTGGACATCCACCTGATCGTGGACAACTACTGCACCCACAAGCACGCCAAGGTGAGGGCCTGGCTGGCGCAGCGGCCCCGCTTCCACGTGCACTACACACCGACCTACGCCTCCTGGATCAACCAGGTGGAGCGTTGGTTTGGGATCATCACCCAGCGGGCGATCCGACGCGGCAGCTTCTCCAGCGTCAAGGAGTTGATCTCCAAGATCGAGCAATTCGTGGCGGCCTACAACAAGACCAAGGCGCCGTTCAACTGGACGGCCACAGCGGATTCAATCCTGGAGAAGCTCCAGCGACTTTGCTCGCAGATCTCCGGGACGGCACACTAGGAGTTTGTTGCCAATAGAGCAGCGAGCCCCTGGTCACGACGAATCCCGGTGAGGTGAGCTCTGAGGTCTACCTCTCCCGCTGAGCTGGTTCATTGGGGCGAGGTTGACTCAGCCCTGGCGGCATTGCCAGGGTCTCTACCCCTCATCCCGTCGCTGCTGCCCAGAGCTGCTGCTGTGATCGCCTGTACCGGAACAACTTGAGCAGGTTGTGGGTGGCAGCGATCAGATGCCATTCACCATCGACCTTCTCCAGGCCCCGCAAGAGAAACCGCCGCAGGCCCCGGCCTTCCTTGATCTGGCCGTTCACCGGCTCCACGATCGCTTTGCGCTGGGCGTAGATCCTGGATCCCTTCTTGCTTCTGATCTTGCGGGCCATGCGGGTTCTGGCGTCGGCATCTCTGGGCAGCGGTCCTCGCTGTGGCGGTGGCGGCTTCCCATGCGGCAGACGGCCGGTGGCGATGTAGGCGTCAATGCCAAGGTCCTCACAGTGACCTGCGTTGTCGTCGCTCCAGTAGCCCGCATCCATCGTCATCACGTCCGGCAGTTCACCGGCGCTGGCGGCGATCCGCTCCAGCATGGGCTCCAGGTGCTCCACGTCCGGTGGCTGGTTGCTGACGCCCACCGCCACGATCACCTGGTGGTCACTGTCGACCGCCAGCTGGCAGTTGTAGCCCTGCAGGTAGGTGCCGCCGGACTGCATGAGGTGGCTGTCGGAATCTGTGAAATTCCGTTGGGTCTTGGCCGTCGGTGTGCCGTCAGCCTTTCTCGCCAGACCACGCCTGGGCATCGCGTCAGAGGCGAGTGGCTCCAGATCTGGTGGCTCGAGGCCAGCGCTCTCGGCGGCCTCGATGGCTTTGTCCCCCGCCGCTGCTGCCTTTGCCGCTGCGGCTTCCGCTTTCCTGTTCAGCTCGGCCTGCTCAGGGGCCGATCCATCCGATTCCTCGGCTGCGGTCGCTTTGGCTCTGGCCTTCTCGGCTTCCTCCTGCCGCTGCCGCGCTGCAGCTGCAGCGGTTTCCGCCTCCATCTCCTTGCGGGCCTGACGGATTTTTGCGAGGCGGCCCTGCTTGTGGCGCAGCTCATCGGGAAGTTCACTGCCCAGGTTTCCTTTGCCGTAGCGCCGGTCTTCCTGGGCATCCAGGATCTCGGCCTTGCGGATCAAGGCGTTGATTTCCTTCTGGAGCTCCTTCTCCGCCCTGAGCATCCGCTCGTGGCTCATCGCCTTGTGCTTGGAGGCATTGGCCTGCACCTTGGTGCCATCGAGGGCCACATGGCCCAGGCTCACCATCCCCGCCTTCTGGCACAGGCGCAGGATCTGAATAAACAGGCCCTTGAGGGCATCAAGGTTGCGCCGGCGGAACTCGCTGATTCGGCTGTGGTCCGGCTGCTGGTTGCCGGTCAGCACGCGGAATGCCAGATCCTCGTAGCAGGCCCGCTCGATCTTCCTGGAGGAGACGATGCCCACGCAGTAGGCGTAAAGCAGCAGCATCGTCATCATGCGTGGATCGAATCCCTTCTCTCCGCGGGGGTCCTTGGCCTGAGCGGGTACGAGGATCGCGGAGAGATCCAGCTCATCCACCAGGTCCAGCAGGAAATACACCTGGTGGTCTTCTGAGAGCCACTCACGCGGTGACGGCGGCAGCAGGGTGGCCTGCTGCGGCTGCCAGGGGCGAAAGGTCTTGCGCTTCTGCATGCCCGAGTGTATCGCCCAGATCCATTGCAGTCACTGGGATCTGGGCAGATTGATGGGCGGCTGTGGAGAGACTGGGTGCTGATCTATGCGCGACAGGCTCCTAGGATAGGGTCGTTAGCGAGGGCTTCTTCTGCTGAAGTCTGTGGATGCGCTTCCCCTCACTTCAGATTCCACGCTGTCCCATTCAACTATGTTGAACTGATCCATTTCTATTGCATCTTTAACAGGCTGTCAGTGCGTAGCGTGAATGTTTCGAGGTGCCCCTAATGGCGTTCCAAACTTCACAGTTTCCTAACAGGACCCATGAGTCAGGGGAGTAGAGTGGAGGCTTAGACAGCTGAGATAAGAGCTGCTGATCTGATGCCGGCAAACTACCGCTTGCCATGGATCGACCAGTGTGGCGTCATGGGGTCATTCCTACCTTTGTCTCATGCCCCTTTTCCTCCTGCGTGACGGTTCTGTTCAGCGCTGCTCGAAGGTCCCTGAGGACGTGTACTTCACAACCTATCTTGACAGTCAGCGGCTGCCTCGGCTCCCCGCATTGGTGATCTTCACCAGCAGGCATTCTCGGTTCGCAGAAACGATCACTCCTCCGATGCGTCCGTCATCAAACGCGATCCGCTGTCCAGGCTCCACCTGGCAGAACACCCCTGGAAGGGTGC
Source organism: Synechococcus sp. CBW1002 (assembly GCF_015840915.1). Lineage (NCBI taxonomy): Bacteria > Bacillati > Cyanobacteriota > Cyanophyceae > Synechococcales > Synechococcaceae > Synechococcus > Synechococcus sp. CBW1002. The sequence continues at coordinate 2,936,999 of NZ_CP060398.1, read as the reverse complement.
ATCCGATCTGTGCCGGCTTGAGTACGTGTCCCTCTGCATCAATCACGGCAGGCCGGCCGTGATCGCAGGCATCGGTCAGTCGCAGGTGGTCGCCCGGTCGCAACAGGAGACATCCATCTTGGGCGGGAAGGGCATCGATCCTCAGCTCCAGGCGGGGCTTCTCCACCAGAAGGCGCAGACCCGGAGTGAAATGCCAGTGATGAGTCGCCGTGGTCCAGAGGCCTTCAGGACCGAGTCTCCGCACCCGCAGAGTGCGTTGTCGCCCTGAAGCATCGATACCGCGAAGAGCAGTGCCCGGCTGCAGCGCCTTCCAGCCGTCTCCAACGAAAGGAATCACAGCATCGACTCCCCGGGCCGACGCTGTGGCCTGATGGGTCTGCCCAGCTTGAACAGGAACGAGCAAGATCTGGGCCGGCTCGCACAATCGTCCGCAGGCATCCCGCCGAGGCTTGGCGCTCAGCACGGGGGAGGCAGGTTGCAGCGGTCCCGTCCGCAGCTTTGGCCCGGCCAGATCCATGGTGATCCTGCAGGGGCGGCCAGTTGCAGCAGAGGCCTGGCGGACGTTGTGGACCATCTGCTCCCAGACCGGCACGTCGTCGTGAGCGGCATTGATCCGGGCAATCGTCATCCCCGCCTCAAGCAAATCCTCCACCAGCTTTGGATTCGTGGCGGCTGCGACGGGCAGCGTGACAAGGATCGAGGCGTCTTCCAGATCGATCGGAGCCCCGAGAAGTCGGGCGGCGTTTCGGGCAACAGCCTCGGCACCGCCACGGTGATCGACAGCCTGGCCGGAGGAACGGGGCGGTGGGATCTCGGGAAGGTCCCCAATGCGGCGAAGGATGGTGTGAACGTTCTCCACTGAGTGACGCACACTGGCTTCGCAGCGACCCAGGGAGGAGAGGCCCAGGCTGGCAAGCTCATCCTGCAGTGGCCTGAGGTCTTGGCGCCGCAGCGCCAGGTAGTCAATCAGGTTCTGGGCGGACGTGACGTAAGGGGTGGCAACGCGATCGCGTCGATCGGCCTCTTCGGCCTGCAGCAACTCCATGTCCCTGAGCAGGCTCTCCAGATTGGCTGCCAAGCGCGGTGCAGCGGCTGTGAGCCGATCATTCTCGGCGGATGAGGAGGGCAAGGGCTCTCGATCGGCGACTGGCATGGCGGGATGGGCACCGACCCCAGGCTGGCGATGCCAGCCGAGCTTGCCGGTGCTGCTCAATACCAAGGGTTTGGCCAATCCCTCTGGAATACCCAGGCGCAAACAGCGGCTTCGAATAGGGCGGGTTCAGCGAAGTGGCTGATCTGCTGGCGACAATGGCTCGCTCAGCAGTTACCCGGCCAGCTCTCGATCGAGCTTGTGCTGCGGAGCTGTGAATGAAGCTGGAGGAGGGGGGCGTTACTGAGAGGCTGAGGTCGCTGTCTTTCAGGTCAATTGTGCGGCCAGCAGAGCAGGTCCTGGAGGCTCCCAATGCCTGTGCTCCTCGGCAGTGTGGATGCGCCTCTCGCGCCAACCCCAGACGATCGCTGCTCTCGGAGCGATGATCGCTGCGTCCAATCTCGCTGAGTTGGCGGTTTCTGGGGCGGTCAGCCTGTTCGGCCTCAATTCCAAGGCCATCTTAGCCAGCCATGTAATCACCAACCGTAAGCAGATGCCTTATCTGCGCTTCTGATCGATTGGCTCGAGGAGCAGACTGATGCGATGAACTGTGTCAGAAGGCCAGTTCTCATTCATCCCTTAACCAACAATTCTCCTTGATGGGTCAGGGTGAGTGGAGTCTTGCTCTGCAGCCATGGCTGGCCTGCCTTCTAGTTCTGATTGCAAGCGTGAGCCGTTCCGGATTCCTGCAAGACCCAGTTGCCTGGCCTTGGCAGCTGTCCTGGCAGCCCTGCTGAGTTCCTGCGGGGGCCGTGACCCGAGCAGCGGTGACACGATCGCCGTCAGCGGCTCGAGCACGGTCTTTCCAATCATCGAGCGTGCGATCAAGTCCTATAGCGGCACCGAGCAGGGCCGCAACGTCACCGTGACCCTCAGCGAGGTGGGCACCACCGGAGGCCTGAGGCAGTTCTGCCAGGGTGCCATTCCAATCGCCAATGCCTCGCGGCCGATCAGCAGCACCGAACTCAAAGCCTGCGCCGACAAGAACATTACCTTCATCGAGCTGCCGCTGGCCTTCGATGCACTCACCGTGGTGGTGAACGCCCGCAACGACTGGGCCTCGGAAATCACCACCAAGGAGCTGGGCAGAACTTGGTCAAAACAAGCCGAAGGGAAGGTGAAGGCCTGGAGCCAGATCAACATTGACTGGCCCAATCGCCCTCTACACCTCTGCGGCCCCGGCAGTGATTCGGGCACTTTCGACTACTTCAACGAGGCGATCAATGGCGGCAAAGCTAATTCACGGACCGATGTAGACACCAGCGAAGACGACAATGTGATCGTGTCGTGTGTGGCCGACGAGCCAAATGCAATGGGCTACCTTGGCTTCGGCTACTTTCGGGCCAATGCCAACCGGTTGAAGGCCCTCGCGATTGCTCCCCCCAATGGCATGGCCGTAGCCCCATCGGTGGCCTCAGCCCAGAACGGCAGCTACAGGCCGCTATCGCGGCCGCTGTTCATCTATGTGAACGACCAACAGATGCGCGCCAACGACGTGATCCGAAGCTTCGTGGGATACACGGTTGGCAATGGCCTTCGTCTCGTGGAGGAGGCAGGGTACATCCCCCTGCCAGCCGACACCTACAGACTCGTGGAATCGAAGCTCTACCGGCATGTGCTGGGAACATCCTTTGGGGGGGACCTGCCGGTGGGGCTGACAATTGACGAGGCCCTGCAGCGCAGCTTCGATCAGCACAAACGGCCAGAATTCCGTTAAGTGGGGCCTCCTGAATAGTCTTTTACTCGGGCCAGCGTCTGATCCAGAGATGCCTGCGCCGTGATCATCTCAGCATGTGGCGATATTCAGTCCCGTAGAAATTAGCAGTGTGGGACGCCTCTCAGAGGCGATGCATGCCATTTTTAAGCCATGGAATATGGCAATCAAGACAACAAGATGCTCCAGGAGATTCGTCTCGAGGTTCATGACCAACAGATTCATGGCGATGGTGCAATCTGAGGTCTCGGCCAGCTTCTCACGAACGAGCCCAAACCCGAAACGGTGCTTTCCTTGGCCGAACTTCCCCTCTGCCCCGTTGCACCGCCTCTGATCATCATGAGCGATCGTCTTCTCTGCAACGACGAGATCAGGATCATTGAAGCCATCGGATCCCTTGACACCGCACTTCACATCCACGCCAAAGGGCTGAACCTGCTCGATCGCCTGGCCCAGGTTCGGGGCATCGAGGCCACCGGCCAGATTGAGCGACACGGGCAGGCTGCCCCGGATGGGGATCACGTTGGGGCTCTCGCCAGGGCGGATGCGGGTCCAGTGGACCGTGGTGCTCTTGGCTGAATCGCTCAGGGTCTGCAGAGCCAGGATCAGGTGGGCCTGGCGGGCAATCAGATCCGCCGATCCGCGCGAGCCGATCTCCTCATCGGGGTTGAACAGCACCGTGATCGTGGCGAAATCGCGGACGTTCCGTTCGGCCGTCAGCTCCAGGGCCCGCAGGATCATCACGGGCCCACCCTTGGCATCCGCCACACCGGGAACATGGTGTCGTAGTGGACCATCAGCAGGATCCGGCGGCTGCCGGCGCCTCGGATCCGGCCCACCACGATGTCGCCCACGGAGGGCTTGGCCGGCAGACGCTCCTGCTCCGCCTGCGTTCAACCCTGGAGGAGGAGGTTGCCTGGACCATCACCATCCACTTGGGAGTTGTCATCCGCCTGGCGGCAGCAGGTTCACCCAACAGAGCCAGATGCTCAGGCCACTGATCAACACCATGGCCAGGGGCCAGATGTCATCAAGGCGATGCAGCCGCTGCTGCAGGATCTCCTTGCCGTCCCCATCGGGCATGGCTTCCATGTCGCTGTAGCGGCGGCCGATCCAGATCACCAGCACAAACGCCATCAGGGTGACCACGTAGGCCACCACGTACACCTGATCGAGAAAGGTAAGGAATGGCAGCTGGGGCAACTCCGCGCGGTAGGTCTGCTGCAGAAACACGAGGGTCAGCAGCACCGTGACCGGGATACTGGCGCGGGCATCCTGTTCATCGGGCCGCACCTTGAACACCAGCAGCACCATCACCATCAGCACCGCCAGGGGCAACAGCAGGCGCCAGAAGGCTGCCCAGGCGGAGATGCCGAAGGAGATATCGAACACCACCTGGCTGTAATCGTTCTCGGCACCACCCAGGCCGAAGTTGGTGGCGTAGTGGTGCCGGTACTCCGCGATCGACCAGCCGCGGTTGAGCCAGCCGATGATGCCGGCGTAGAGCCCCATGCCACTGTTCTGGAGATCCGGTTCGAGCCGGAGGCTGGTGTAGTCGAGGCCGCCATCGACGTCGTCGACCTCCAGCACCAGGGGCAGACTCACGGTCATGAAGGGAAAGTGGCGGAAACTGGCCTTGTCGATGTAGAAGCGCCCGATGTAGTTGAACAACTGGTAAAAGCTGCCATCAGCGAGGCGTACCGGACGATCGACCAGGGGCCGCAACACCGGATCAGCATCGGACAGCAGGCCGTTGAGCAGGGTGAAGCGGCGGTCGATGCTGGTGTTCTGCGCTTCGAGATAGCGCTGCAGCGGCTCGTCCCAGCGCAGCCACACGTAGCCACTGGACGAATAGCTGGGGATGTTCAGTTCGAGGTCGTAGGTGCTGTTGACATACACCCCCACCTGCACGTGGTTCGCGGCCCGTTCCAGAGCCACCTGGTCTTCGCGGGCTTCCGTCGCGTTCAGCCGCTCCCCTCGCAGGGAGGTCCAGCCACCGCCGGCCAGCAGGGCCGGATCGGTGCTGAGGGCCCGGGAGGCCGAGGACAGCCGCAGCGAGTCTCGGCTGCGCACCTGGGCGACATCGATCCGCATCAGCCCCAGAATCAACAGGGCGACGGCAAGAACAACGGACCCAATGGCCAGACCATTCCAGCGCTTCCGCCGTCGACCGGGCGCCCTGCCTTCGGAACCTCTCGGTTCTGGACCTGGCGGTTCCGGGAGACCGGACTCAGGCAAGGGCTCATCGGAGTGCATTGGCGCCTTGCCACCACGCCTGACCCTAGGGATGACCGGCAGCACTGCCGGCAAGGCGGCCCTGGCCCTGGTCGTCCTTCCCCTGGCTGCCCTACTGCCGAGCGTGCTGCGCCTGCCCTCGATGGCGACGGCAGCGACAGCAAGGATCTCCGGTGCTCCTGGATCAGCCGCAAGCGCTCCGGAGCTCGTACTGGGACAGTCAGCACCCTTCAGCGGCCCCTCTGCCCAGCTGGGCCAGGAGTATCGGCTCGGCGCCCAGGCCTGGTTCGCGGAGGTCAACCGCCGCGGTGGGATCCATGGACGCCGGATCCGCCTGGTGAGCCACGACGACCGCTATGAACCGGAACTGACCCGCCGCAACACCGACAGGCTGATCCAGCAGGACAGGGTCCTGGCCCTGTTCGGCTACGTCGGCACCCCCACCGTGAAGGCCGTGTTGCCGACGGTGGAGCGCGAACACATCCCCCTGGTCGCCCCCCTGACCGGAGCGATGCTGCTCAGGGAGCCGCGGCGGCCGCTGGTGTTCAACCTGCGGGCCAGCTACCAGGCGGAACTCGACCAGATCGTCGCTGCCCTGGTGCGCGCCGGCCGCCACCGGATCGCCGTGCTGCACCAGAACGATGCCTTCGGCGACGACGGGCTGGCCGCCACGCGACGGGCCCTGCAGCGCCATGGACTCCAGCCGGTGGCCACGGCCGGCGTGGAGCGCAACTCCAGCGCCACCAAGGCTGCGGCCCGCACCCTGCAGGCGGCCAACCCCAGCGGGGTGGTGATCATCAGCTCTTACCCCGGTGCGGCGGCCATCAGCCGCGACCTGCTGACCCTGGGCAGCAAGGCGCAGCTGATGACGGTCTCCTTCGTGGGCAGCCGGGCCCTGCAGCAGGCCCTGCCCGATGGCCAGTCGACCGGGATCGGCATCAGCCAGGTGGTGCCCTTCCCCTGGAACCGCCGGATCCCGGTGGTGGCGGAGTACCAGCGGCTGATGCAGCGGCAAGCCACCGAGCCCCAGTACGGCTTCACGAGCCTGGAAGGGTTCCTCGCCGCCCGCCTGATCAGCGAAGGGCTGCAGCGGGCCGGGCCCAACCCCAGTCGCAAGGGGCTGACCCAGGCCCTGGAGTCGATGGGGCGCGTCGATCTGGGCGGCTTTCCCCTGGAACTGAGCCCCAGCGACCGGCAAGCCAGCGACTTCGTGGAGCTGACCTACCTGGGCTCCCAGACGTGGGAGCCCTGATCTGTGGCGCTCCTGGCTAAGGCACCCCAGACCAGGCCGTGATCTGATCCACTAGCCGTTCCATCCCCCGTTGCCGGGCTGGATCGTCGGCCCAGGCGCCCAGCAGCTGCTTGCGCAGGCCGCCGCTGGCGGGGGTGAGGTGGTCACCGGGCAGCTCCAGCAGCTCGGAGCAATCACCGGACCGCGCCTGCAGCACCCCCAGCAAGCGGTTGCTCTGATCAATGCCGTCGCGGTTGAACCGCACCAGCAGGTTGCGGGGCTGGCGGTAGGTGGCCCCAACCTGGAGCAGGGTTTCCTCCGGCGAGGGACTGAACTCACTGCGGAACTTGAATTGTTGTCCCAGTTCCGCCAGCAGCGGCACCGAACGCTCCGCCGAGAAGTTGTTGAAGCTCAGGGCCACCAACCCGTCACAGCGGCGACCGCCATCCGGAGCCAGCAGATGCAGCTTGCAGCCGAGACTGTGGCCCAGCCGCAGCAGCGGACCGGAGGCGGGTCCCGGCGTTGGGAAGCCACTCGTGGTGGCGTCGTCGCCGAGCCGGAACCGTCGGAACAACCGCCAGGCGGCACTGGCCTGGGCCTGGTGATCGAAGCCTGGCACGTAGCTCCAGGCATGCACCCGCCAGTGGCGAGCCGCCAGGGCCTCAAGGAAACGCCGGTAGCTGAGCTGGGGGGTGGCAGCCAGATAGCTGCCACCGATGAACTCGATCAGGCCCCGCGGCGCGCCGGCCGGCTCCAGCTGCCAGAGCTCCCCCTGCTGCCTCCATCGCGCCATACCCGCTGCTCCTGTTGATCGACCGACGCCCCTCTGGCCTCAGGTTGGCTGAAGCTGCTGCAGGGCCTGGATCGCCTCACGCCGGTGGGCGGGGCCATCGAGAAGGTTGTTGAACACATGCCGCACCGTGCCCTGCCCATCGATCACATAGGTGACGCGCCCCGGAAGCAGGCCCAGCACCCCTGGCACCCCGAAGGCCTTGCGCAGGCCGTTGCCCCGATCCACCAACAGCGGATAGGGGAGCTGGTGACGGCTGGCGAAGCGCTGATGGCTGGCGGTGTCATCGCCGCTCACGCCCCATACCTCAGCGCCGAGGGCCTGCAGGTCGGTGTAGCTGTCACGGAAGGCGCAGGCTTCCATCGTGCAGCCCGGGGTGTCGTCTTTGGGATAGAAGAACAGCACCAGGGCTTTGCCGCCCAGCTGATCGCTGCGCCGCTCAACGCCGTTCTGATCAGGCAGGGCCACCAGGGGGGCCCGATCACCGGGGGCAAGGGGGCGTGCCAAGAGCTTATGGAGAGAACCCAAACCCTAAGCAGGCTGACTGACAGAACGCTGCGGATCCACTGGGACGGAGGGTGCTTGCTGCGCAGAGCCCCTGCGGCTGAGAGCATGGGGCGGCAAGCAGGGCGGTGATGGCGTCGCACTCCAGTCAGTCGCACTCCAATCAGTGGCACCAGGACGACCTGCTCAGCCTGCTGGGCGGATCTGTGGAGACGGGCGCTCCTGCGCCCAGGGATCCAGAACCTGCGCCGGAGCCGGCCCTCGATACAGCAGACCCTGCTCTGAAGACAACCACCGCCTCCCAGAAATCAGAGGGCGAGCAACCGGAACCATCGCGGCAAACGGAGCCGCAGAACCCGGCATCCACGCCAGCGCCCATGCCGGTTGAGATCCCCAGAGCCGTGTCCATCTCCCATTCCGAGTCCCAGACCCCAACCACCACTGCTTCGCAATCGGCTTCGCAATCGGCTTCGCAACCCGCTGCGCGGTCAGCGGTGCCGCAGCGCCTCCTGATCCTGGACACCGAAACCACGGCCCTCTCCCCTGCCGATGGCAGCTGCATCGAGGTGGGGGCGGTGCTGTTCCATGTCCCCAGCCGCGCCGTGCTCAGCCAGGTGTCGTTCCTGCTGCCCTGCAACGCCAATCCGGCAGAGCATGTGAACGGCATCGCCGCCGACTGGACACGACTGGAGCAGCCCTGGCAGGCCGGGCTGCAGTGCTTCCTGGCGATGGCCGCCGCCGCCGATGCGGTGCTGGCCCACAACGCCGCCTTCGATCGCCAGTGGTTCGGCCACGGGGAGCTGCCGGCCCTGGAGCGGCCCTGGATCTGCTCGATGGAGGAGATCCGCTGGCCGGCCGAGAAGCACCTGCGCTCCAACCCCTCCGTGCGGGACCTGGCCCTGGCCTACGGGGTCCCCGTCTGGGCCGCCCATCGCGCCCTCACCGACTGCATCTACCTGGCCCAGGTGTTCGAGCGTTGCAGCGATCTGGACACGCTGCTGGCCGCGGCCCAGGAACCGCGCCATCTCTACCGCGCCAACCTCAGCTATGCGGAACGCCACCGCGCCAAGGAGGCGGGTTTTCGCTGGAACGACCCCGTGCCAGGAGCCTGGAGCCGCCGGCTGAGCGAGTCTGAGGTGCAGGCCCTGGGCTTTCCCGTCCAGCAGGTGGAACTCGATCGAGAGGAGCGACCAGCAGGCTCTGGAGCCATCACCGGCAGCAGCCAGCCCACCCGGCGGACACTGCCTCGCTCGGCCTGACCGGATCAATCCGACCGAAACAAGCGGATCTGAGTCGCCGTCCAACTCCGAACTCCTGCGACTGAGTTGAAGACAAAACAGCCAGGACTCAACAGGCTGGAGAAGCCACGTGCCGGGCTGCAGTGATGACCAGCGGAAGTGAGCCCGGCCCCCACTGGTCTCTGGTCGATGTGCCGCAGCAGCGCATCCGCCGTTGGAAGAACGTGCGCACCTGGGCGCGGCTGATCCGGGAGGCCGAAGCGCTCTGGCGGGTGGACGTCCGGGCCCTGCATCGCCTGGCGGCCCTGGAACTGGGCCAGTTGCTGCAGGAGGTGCCGCCACGCCTGCGGCGACGCGTCAATCGCTGGCTGCGCAGGATGGGCGTGGTGACACGGCTGGAATGAGCCCAGGGCGATGACCGAACTTCTCGTGATTCAGCACCTCGATCGGGAAGGGCCTGGCCGCTTCGCAGGCGCAGCCCGCGCCAGGGGCTGGCAGGTGAGCGTCTGCCGGCCGGATCGGGGTGAGGCTCTGCCGGCAGCGACCCCCAACGGCACCCCCACCGACCAGGTGCTGCTGGTACTGGGCGGACCGATGGGCGTGGCCGATCTCGGCAACGATGCCTTTCCCTGGCTCGAGGCGGAGCTGGAGCTGATCCGCCAGCGGGTGGAGGCGCAGCAGCCAGTCCTGGGGATCTGTCTGGGTGCCCAGTTGCTGGCCCGGGCGATGGGGGGCGATGCGGTGCCCCTGGAGGTGGGAGAGCCGCCCCGGCCATTGCGGGAAGTGGGATGGGGAGCCGTGACCTGGACGACGACGGCGGAGCAGGAAGCTGTGCTGCAGGGGCTGGCCGCCAGTGAACTGGTGCTGCACTGGCACGGCGATCGGATTGTGTTGCCACCGGGCGCCACCCTGTTGGCCTCAAGCCTTCACTGCGTCGAGCAGATGTTCCGAATCGGCCGGCACGCCTGGGGCCTGCAGTTTCATCTGGAGGTCACACCGGAGCTGCTGGAGCCGTGGCTGCTGCAGGATCGGGCCTACGTGATCGAAGCCCTCGGGGCTGATGGCGTCGAGCGCATCCGCCGCGACGGACGGCACTGGCAGGCCAGCACCGAGCGCAGCGCGACGCTGCTGATCGAGAACCTGCTCAGTGCCCTGGAGGCGTGCCTGCGTCGATGAGCCTCGGGCCATCCATCGAGGGCACGCTTGTCAACCGGAACAAGCCACTGAACAGAAGCACTGGGAAGAACAGGTCAAGGAGGAGAAGCAAGACGACGAGAAGGAATCCGCTTGCCGCCGAGAGATCATGAAAATGGAGGATTCAGAGTTCAGATCCAAACCCAGAGTTCTGATCGTGACTGCCGAGACAGGGTGAGATTTTCAAAGCAAGCGTTCTGTATTCAGAGCCAGTGCCAGTGTTCTGAGCCCAGAGCTCAGTGCTCAGAGCTATGTGCTCAGTGCTCGAAGAATGTGCTGAACAACCCTGTCGGCGACTCCTTCGTCACCAAGTACTGAGTGGTGCGCTTTGAGTTCTAAGTCAAAAACAGCAGGCATAAAAAACCGCCCTGTTCAGGACGGTTATGAGATAAAGAAGCGGCTGGATGGAAACCGCTGCGTTGTTGCCGTTGATTCAATCGGAGCGGCGGGATTTGAACCCACGACCCCCACTACCCCAAAGTGGTGCGCTACCAAGCTGCGCTACGCCCCGGCAAGTGAAAATTATCACAGCGTCTGCCGGGCTCGCCCCTGGATCTGACGGCGCTTCAGGCGACGCAGCAGCCGGGCCGTGAGCTTGTCGCGGCTCAGACCGGCGTAGCCGCACACCCGCAGCTGACGGGCCAGCAGGCGCAGCTGGGCCAGGGTCATGGTGGCGAGTCGCAACTCAGGCAACCGCTCCCACGCCTGGCTGGTGACCGGCAGATCTGCACCGCCGCGACCCTCGCGGAATCCGACCAGGGCACTCCCGGCCATCCACTCGGGAATCAGAACGAACAGCACCGCCAGCAGGCCGTAGAGCTCCACCAGCCCGCGGGGCAGGGGATGCAGCTGGCGGCGGCTTCCAGGGGGCCTGGAAGGGGTCACAACAGACCCCGCTCCGTTGAGCCAGCCATCGGTCGGTCGATGGTGGCGGATGGGGCGGAATCGCGCCACTGCATCGGGGGTTCTCCACCGGGGTTGAGGCGCACGGTCCAGAACACCAGGGCGAAACAGAGACCCACCGTGGCCAGGATGCCCACGATCACGATCCGATCGGGAAGTGGCGTCATACCTGTTCGGTGCGGATGCACTGCAACCGGATTGGCAGCTTCTCCAGGGTGAGCTCATCGCCGCGCAGGATGACCAGCATGCCGTCGTTGCGGTAGCGGATCCCCGGCTCGGCGGAATCCTCGCGGAACAGAGTGGAACGGAAGCGGCCGGCGATCAGGGAGGCCTGGGCGTCGTTGCGTTCCAGCACCAGCTGAGCCTTGTCGGCGCAGAGAAACTTCTCCTTGATGCCGTAGTCCTCCCACCAGGGGGAGGACATGGCGATCAGGGGTCCGAAAAGCAGGCCGAACAGGGGGACAGTCATCCTCCGCAGGGTGGTGGCGGGCTGATGATCAGCGTTCATAACGCACCCACGGCTCTCAGGCAGCGGCCCGTGCGAAAAGCACCATAGCCAGGCTCTGCAGGGAATCCTTCGCGGCGGATCATGGTTTGAACCATGCGCCCCGCCTTCCGCCCGTCACCTCAGCACGCAACTGGTCGAGTTCGGTCTGCATGCACCCCACCACCCGGTCGTAGCAGGCCTGCACGTAAGCGCGGTCGCGGCTGGCGGCATGGCCGCTGCGGGGCAGATGGATTGGCTGGCAGACCCGCGTATGGATCACCGTGGGCAGGGGGAGATTGGGCAGAGGCCCCACCGCCAGGCCCCAGGGAAGTCCCAGGTAGAGCGGCATCACTTCCGGATCGAGGCCCAGTAGCCAGGGCATGCCGTGGTCATGCAGACGCCGGGCGGCGGGGTAGCAGTCCTCGATCACGTACAGGCTGTCATGACTGCCCCAGGAGATCAGAGGCACAAGCGGCAGGCCATGCCAGATCGCCAGCCGCAGAAAACCGGTGCGGCCGCCGAAGTGGATGCGACCCCGCAGCCGATGGGGCCGGAAGGCATCCTGGCCACCTCCGGGATAGACCAACAGACTGTCGCCCTGGCGCAGGACTGCTAGGGCCTGGCGCGGATAGAAGGGAATCGCCCCGACCCGGGCAGCCAGATCCGCCGCGAAGGGATAGGCCTGCCACACCTTGGCGTGGGCCAGTCCATAGACCCGCCGCTCCAGGCCGTAACGGCGAAACCAGTCGTAGAGAAACATCGGCAGGTCCGGTGTCGCCAGACCACCGTTGTGGGAGCCCACGAACATCAGCTGGCCCGAGGCCGGCACATGCTCCCAACCGCTGGTCTGCACCCGGAAGTAAGACCGGTAGAACCAGCCCCACAGCGGCATCAGCCGCCGGATCAGATCGGGATCCCGCTGCCTCCCCGGATGGGGATCAGGATCGGGCGAGCGGTTCAGGGGCCTGGCCAATACCGAGGCTCAATGTATGGCCGTTTCCAGCTGCAGCGTGATGGAATCCAAGCCAGGCGGGCTCCAGCGAGAACGGCTCAGGCCGAGACCTCAGGCCTGCTGGGCCATCCAGGTATGCACCGCCTCCACCGCCTGGTCCGGCGTCTCCCAGGGGAGCACGTTGCGACCGCCCAGCAGACGGGCGGAGGCCCTGGGCAGCCGACCCGCATAATCTGCTGCCTTGATCTGGGGGGTATCGCGTTTGCCGCGGCGGCTGATGCCGCTGGCCTGGTCGCCGAACAGGGCCAGCACCGGCACCTCCAGCTGGCGGAGGCGGTCGCTGTAATCGCGGCGCCAGAACCCGGCCAGAAACGAAAACACGGCATGGCGACTGGCCAGATCGCGCGATCCCTCCCGCAGCATCGACAGCCACTCCGCGTCGACATCCGAGGAGCGGGCGAACAGTTCCTTTTCCGAAAAGGAGCGCAGGAACCGCTCGGTGCGGGCGTAGCGGTAAAAGAGGCCGCCCAGGGGGGTGTGGAAGAAGCCACGCCAGAGAGCGTTGGCCAGCCGCTCATCAGCCGGCCCCGTCATCACCTTCCAGGAGGGAGGGCCGAACAGCACCATGCCGCGAATCGCCTGCGGCCGCAGGGCCTGCAAGTCCAGGGCCACCGGCAGGGAGGCGCCCTGCACCAGCAGCCACACCGGCCGGCGCACCCGTTGATCCAGCAGCACGGCAATCTGGTCCGCCCAGTGCTCGGGGCGGAGGATCCGGTCCGGCATGGCGGAACGGCCGCAGCCGATCAGATCCGGATGAATCAGGGGTTGGGACAGGCGGCGAGCGTTCCATTCATGGCTGAACCGCTGCCAGAAGGCACCGGACAGCCCTACACCGATCGGGTGAAGCGAAAGGATCGGATCGGCGCTTCCGGCCTCCAGATCGCCCTCCACCCGGCAGAAACAGGCCTGGCCCTCCCAGTCGTAGGCAAAGGTGGAGCGGGGCACAGGGCGAAAAGAGCGACCTTACGAGGACTGGATTACGAGGCCTGGATCGGTGTGTTGTCGCTGCGCAGCACGCAGTGGGCGATGCTCCAGTCGTACTGCTTCCAGACCGCATCCCCGAGCCGGTAGGCGGCAGCGGGGAAGGCACCGAGGCGCACACCCGTGGGCTGGGCGGAGCAGTAGGGCCGGCTGCCGGGCTTGGCCAGATACTGCTGGTGGTAGGCCTCGGCGTAGAAGAAGGGCCGATCCGCGGCGATCTCGGTGGTGATCGTGCCCAGACCAGCCGCCTGCAATTGCTCCTGATAGGCGGCGCCACTGGCCCGCGCCAGGCTCAGCAATGCCGGATCGTTGGCATAGATGGCGGAGCGGTACTGGCTGCCGCGATCGTTGCCCTGGCGATTGCCCTGGGTGGGGTCGTGGCACTCCCAGAACAGCTTGAACACATCGCTGGCGTCCACCACCGCCGTATCCCAGACCACCCGCACCACCTCGGCGTGGCCGGTGCGGCCGGAGCAGACCTGGTCGTAGCTGGGATGGGGCGGGTCACCGCCGGCATAGCCCACCGCCGTGGTGACGACGCCGGGCAGGCGCCAGAACCCCTTCTCGGCGCCCCAGAAGCAACCGCAACCGAACAGGGCCTCGGCCTGCCCCTCCACCAGCGGAGCCGCCAGGGGCGTTTTCAACACGGCATGCAGAACGTCGCCTGCAGGGGTGTGATCACGGGTCGACGAACCGGACGGGGAGGTGGCAAAGAGCCCGAACACAGAGATGGGAACCGAGAGAAAACGAGCCTAGGAAGGGCCACCGCCAGTCGCGCTGGGCTCCAGGGCAATGTGGTTCAACAGGGTGGTCGTGAAGGCGAACAACAGGAACGGCAACGACAGCACCAGGATCACGCCCACTCCCACCAGGGCGAAGATCGGCTTGCTGGCTCCCATCAGCGCCATGCCAGCCGCAAGGCTGGCGAAGATCACCAGCATCCAGATCAGGATCTGGCCGTAGATGTCACCGAAGGTGAGCGTGCAGCGCAGGTTGTAGCCCTTGGAGGGATCCATGGGGTCGGGGTCCCGGCAGAGAAGATGGGTGCTCTCACATAAGCGGGCCGCAGCGGTGTTGTCCGCAGCCCTCAACATCACTTCAGGCAGTCGATCCCAACAGGGAGGGTTCAGGCCTCGACCACCTGCAGCCGCTCCTCAGCCTGTTGCCGCTCCCACAGGCGCCGGTAGGTGCCGCTCTGATGGATCAGATCGCGGTGGTGACCCTGTTGCACCAGGCGGCCATCCTCCAGCACCAGCACGCGGTCGCAGGCGGCGGCGGCCGAGAGCTGGTGGCTCACCATCAGGATCGTGCGGCCCTGCTGCTGACGCACCGAGGCCAGGATTTCAGACGCCGTGGTGTTGTCCACGCTGGCCAGGGCATCGTCGAGCACCAGCAGGGGTGCCTCCACCAGCAGGGCCCGGCCGAGGGCGGCACGCTGGCGCTGGCCGCCGCTGAGGGTGATGCCCCGCTCGCCCACCAGGGTGGCGTAGCCATCGGGGAAACCCTTCACATCAGCCTCGAGGCGGGCCTGCCGGGCCGCCAGCTCGACCCGCTCCTGCGGCGCCTCCGGAACTCCGTAGCGCAGGTTGTCCGCCAGGGTTGCCGTGAACAGATAGCCCTCCTGGGGCACCACCGCCACCCGCTCGCGCAGATCCGGCAGCGACAGGTCGGTCACGTCGACCCCATCGAGGAACAGCTGACCGGGCTCCACGGTCACCATCCGCCCCAGGGCCCGCACCAGGGTGGTCTTGCCGCAGCCCACCGGCCCCACCACCGCCACCAGCTCACCGGGCTCCAGCCGGAAGCACACATCCACCAGGGCCGGTCGGGGAGCGTCGGGGTAGCGCACACAGAGGCCGCGGGCCTCCAGCCCCCCCCGGGGCGGCTGGGTCGCGGGCACAGGCTGTATGGGCGACACGATCTGCGGCTGACGCTGCAGCAGCTCTTCGACCCGCTCCAGGCTCACCTGCCCGGTCTGGAAGGTGTTGAGCGTGAAGCCGAGCAGGGCGGTGGGGAACACCAGCCGCTCCACAAAGAGGATCAGGGCCACCAGATCGCCGATCGTGAGCCGGCCGCTCTCCAGCTGGCCGCTGCCCAGGGCCAGGAGAAGCAGCAGGCTGATCGAGGAAATGCCCTCCAGCAGGGGGAACAGGGTGCTGCGGGTCCGGGCCAGCCCCAGGGCGGCATCGCGATAGACGCGGTTGCGGGCTGCGAAGGCCCCCTGCTCGGTGCGCTCCTGGCCGTAGATCTTGATGGCGCTGATGCCGGAGAGGTCTTCCTGGATCAGGTCGCTGAGGCCAGCCAGGCTTTCCTGCTGGCGACGCTGCTGACGCATCATGCGGCCGCCGAACAGGCGCACCACCATCAGCATGAGCGGATACAACCCCACCGCCGCCAGGCTGAGCCAGGGGTCGATCATCAGCATCGCCGGCAGGGTCAGGGCATAGGCGAGGGCGGTGTTGGTGAGGCTGAGCACGGCAAAGCCCAGCAGCCGGCGCACGTTCTCGACATCGCTGGTGGCGCGGCTGATCAGCTCACCGCTGCCGGTGGCCTGCACCCAGCCCGGCTCCTGGCGCAGCAGGTGGCTGAAGATGCGCTCCTTGAGGGTCGCCTCCACCTGGCGGCCCACGCCGAACACCAGCATCCGTGACCACAGCCGCGCCGCCCCCATCACGGTGGCCAGCGCCAGGATCAGCGCCGCCTGGCGCAGCACATCCTGCATGGAGAAGCCATCCTGCAGATCGTCGATCACCCCCCGCACCTGCAGGGGAATCGACACGCTCAGCAGGTTCACCACCACCAGCACCGCCGCCCCGAGCAGCACCGTTCGTCGGTGCGGGCGCAGGTAGCGAAGGATGAGGGCGAGCCGTGGGGCGCTCATGGCAGGGCCGTGCGGCGAAGCGAAGGTCCAACTTACGGAGGGTGCTCCACCGCCGCGTCGGCGCCATGCCCCAGGCTGGAACGCTGCCCTGCCCGCGCAGCCCATGGCCTCCGATCCGTCGGCCCCCAACCAGAACGAGCAGAGCCATCCGCTCCACGCCAGCGACCGCGACACGGTCGATCGCCTGCTCGCCGCCGCCACGCCCACCGAGGCGGATCTGGTCGATGCGGCCCGCCTGTTGATGCGCTACCAGGGCTTCCCCGGCGCCCGCGACGTGCAGGACGATCTGGAGAAAGTGCTGCGCCTCTGGGGACTGGAGCGGCAGGCCTTGCATCAGCGCACCCGCGCCATCTGGGCGGCGGGCTTCCGGCCTGGAGCCGCCGCCGCCGCCAACGAACCGGTGGGGTCGGGCTTCGACACAGCCGATCAGGAGCCCTGACGGCCCCGATCCCTAGCCTGCCGGCAGCCGCAGTGATTCGATGGCCCATCCCCTGTCGCCGCCGGTGCTGCTGGAGCAGTTGCTGGCGGGGCGCGACCTCAGCGGCGAGCAGGCCACCGCCCTGATGCGGGCCTGGCTGGAGGAGCAGCTGGAGCCGGTGCAGACCGGGGCCCTGCTGGCCAGCCTGCGGGCCAAGGGCGTCAACGGCGAGGAACTGGCCGCCCTGGCAGAGGTGCTGCGCCAGGCCTGTCCGCTGCCCGGGCCCCGGCCGCCCCTGTTCCTGGTGGATACCTGCGGCACCGGTGGGGATGGGGCCGACAGTTTCAACATCTCCACCGCCGTGGCCTTCGTGGCGGCGGCTGCCGGCGCCCATGTCGCCAAGCACGGCAACCGCAGTGCCAGCGGACGGGTGGGCTCGGCCGACGTGCTCGAAGCCCTCGGCCTGCGGCTGCAGGCTCCCCAGCCCCAGGTGGTGGCGGCCCTGGAAGAGACGGGGCTCACCTTCCTGTTCGCGCCGGGCTGGCATCCGGCCCTGGTGGGACTGGCCCCGCTGCGCCGCAGCCTGGGGGTGCGCACCGTGTTCAACCTGCTCGGACCGCTGGTGAACCCGCTGCGACCCGATGCCCAGGTGCTCGGCGTAGCCCGTGACGATCTGCTGGATCCGATGGCCGAGGCCCTGCAGCGCCTCGACCTGGAGCGGGCCGTGGTGGTTCATGGCCACGGCGGCCTCGATGAAGCCTCCCTCTCGGGCCCCAATGCGCTGCGGTTGCTGGAGAACGGCACGATTCGCCAGGAGACGCTCGACCCCACCGACCTTGGCCTCACCCCGGCACCTCTGGCGGCCCTGGCCGGCGGGGATGTCGCCACCAATGCGGCGATCCTCGAAGCCGTGCTGCAGGGCCGCGGCACCACCGCCCAGCGCGATGTGGTGGCCCTCAACGCCGCCCTGGTGCTGTGGGCCGCCGGCCGGGCAGCCTCGATCCCGACGGGCCTCGAACAGGCTCTGGGCGTGCTGACCGGCGACGGGGCCTGGCAGCGTCTGCTGGCCCTGCGGCACCAGCTGGCGGCGGCCTGAGGCGGAGCAGCGAGGCGAAGCAGCAAGGGACCAACGGCAGCGAACACTCACCGCCGGGGTCTTCAGGGATGATCGGGGCGATGTCGCACCTGAGCGCCGTGCCAGAGCCCACCTCCGCCGCCCTGCTGGTGCTCGCCGATGGCACCCTGCTGCGCGGCACGGCCTTCGGGGCCATCGGCACCGCCCTCGGTGAGGTGGTGTTCAACACCGGCATGAGCGGGTATCAGGAAGTGATGACCGACCCTAGTTACACGGGCCAACTGGTCACCTTCACCTATCCGGAGCTGGGCAACACCGGGGTCAACGCCGCCGATCAGGAGGCGGAGGCGCCCCACGTGCGTGGCGTGATCGCCCGCCAGCTGTCGCCTGTGGCCAGCAGCTGGCGGTCCGAGGGTGATCTCGATGGCTGGCTGCAGCAGCATGGGGTGGTGGGCATCCGCGGCATCGACACCCGTGCCCTGGTGCGCCATCTGCGCGAGGGCGGCGCCATTAACGGGGCGATCAGCAGCGACGGCACCACCCCCCAGGCCCTGCTGGAGCAGGTGCGTGAGGCCCCGGTGATGACAGGCCTGAACCTCGCCGAACAGGTGAGCACCCGCCAGCCCTACGACTGGGATCGACCCTGCGCTGCCGGCTTCGATACGCGCCTGCAGTCGGGGCCTGAGCAGCCCTACCGGGTGGTGGCGATCGATTTCGGCATCAAGCGGGCCATCCTCGATCGGCTCGTGGCCCACGGCTGCACGGTCACGGTCCTGCCGTCCGATGCCAGCCTTGAGCAGGTGCTGGCACTGCAGCCGGAGGGGGTGTTCCTCTCCAATGGCCCCGGTGATCCGTCGGCGGTGAGCAGTGGCATCCATCTGGCCAAGGGCCTGCTGAAGCAGCCCGATCTGCCGGTGTTCGGCATCTGCCTCGGTCACCAGATCCTCGGTCTGGCCCTGGGCGGCACCACCTTCAAGCTCGGCTACGGCCACCGCGGCCTCAACCATCCCTGCGGCTCACCGGGTTCGGTGGAGATCACCAGCCAGAACCATGGCTTCGCGATCGACGCCACCTCCCTGCCCGAAGAGCGGGTGACGGTGACCCATCTCAATCTCAACGACGGCACGGTGGCGGCTCTGGCCCTGCGGCACCAACCGGTGTTCGGCGTGCAGTACCACCCGGAAGCCAGCCCCGGCCCCCACGACGCCGATCACCACTTCGGCCGCTTCGCGGCGCTGATGGCGGACCGGCGTCTGGACAAAACGCCCTGAAAAGGCTGAGCCCAGCCTGCCTCATCTGCAGTCTGTGTCACCTTCAGGACGTTGGCGGCGATATCCCTACACTGCGCGCATTCGTCCTGTGACGGGAGCTGGAGCGATCAACGACCTGCAACGACTCACGGTGTCCCTGCGCGGCGGTTGCGAGCGCCGCAGCGATTGTCTGCTGTTTCATTTCACCGGTCAGCTCGACGCCTACTCGGACAAGCAGTTCAACGAATTCGTCGTTGCCCAGCTCACCGGCGAGGCCCTGCCTGTGGTGATCGACCTCAGCCGGATCGATTTCATCGATTCCTCCGGCCTCGGCGCCCTGGTGCAGCTCGCCAAGCAGTGCACCACTGATGGCACCGGCTTCGTGGTGGTGGGCAACGCCCGCGTGGTGCAGACCGTGAAGCTGGTGCGGCTCGAAGCCTTCCTCCACCTGCAGCCCGACCTGCCCACGGCCCTGGCCAGCCTTGCCACCGCCTGAGACGGCAGCCAGTGCCAGCTCGGCAGGAGCTTCCTCCACTGCCTGGCTCGCGGCCATTCCTGCCGTGCCACCCGGCATGCCTCTCGGCCCCCTGCAGCTGGCCTGGCTCGGTGATGCCGTCTGGGAGCTGCACCAGCGACGGCGCCACTGCGACCGGGCCGAGCGCTCCGTCACCCTGCATCGGGCCGTGGTGGGAGCTGTGAAGGCGGAGGCCCAGGCCCGTGCCCTGCTGCGGCTTGAGCCGCTGCTGGACGAGCAGGAGCGCGACCTGGTGCGACGGGGTCGGAATCGGGCCGGTCGCGGGCCGCGGCGGGGTGATTCAGCCACCTACGGCCAGGCGACGGGATTTGAGACAATGGTGGGCTGGCTCTTTTTGCAGAATCCGCAGCGGCTCGCCAAGCTGCTCGATCACCTGGAGGAGACCGACCCATAACCCCGTTCCATCCGCCGACATCACCATGAGCCCACGGTTCGATCGCCAACCGGACAAATCCATCGGCCGGGGAGGACGGGACGGAGCACGGGACAACGGACGGGATGGCGGACGCGAGAGTGGACGGGACGGAGCCCGGGATGGCGGGCGCGACGGTGAGCGACATCCCCGCTTCGGCCGACCGCGCCCGGGAGGCGCCGCCGGTCGAGGCAGCTGGGGCGGACGCACAGAGGCTCGGGGCGAGGGGTCAGCGGCAGGTCGGCCTGATGGGCGGCGACCGGATGCGCGCCGAATCGAGCGAAGCCGGCCGGAAGGCGGCCGCAGCGAAGGGCGACGCCCCGCCGGCCAGGGAGGGCGTTTCGAGCCCCGCGGCCAGATGCGTGATCGCGGCGGCGATCGGCCCTTCGGCAAGCCGCCCCAGCGTTTCGCCGGCCGCAGCGATGCTCGCGACGAGCGCGGCGATCGGCCGGAGCGGCGGCCGGAAGGACGCAGCTTCGAACGACGGCCCTTGGAAGCCCGCGGCGACGACAGCACGGGCGAGCTGCGTCGTGGCATGAGTCGTGGGGAACCGCGCCGTTTCGAAGGGCGTGCAGCCGGCAGCAGCCGCTTTGCCGCCGGGGGTTCCCGCTTCGGTGGCGGCGGTTCGCGCTCCTCCAGCGGTGGCTCCCGCTTCGCCGGCGGCGGCTCCCGCTTCGCGGGCAGCAGCAGCCGCGATGGCAACCGGTTCAGCCGGCCGGGCCACAGCGACGAGCGGCCGCCGGCCAGCCGACAGGAGCCCGAACCCAGCGGCGAATCGGAAAGCTTCGGCGGCGACACTCCTCCGGACCTGCTCTGGGGCCGTCATGCCGCCCAGGCGGCTCTGGAAAGCGGCCGGCCGATTCACCGGGTCTGGTGCACGCCGGAGATGCGCTTCAGCCCCAAATTCCTGCAGCTGCTGCGGGAGGCCAAGGCCAGTGGTGTGCTGGTGGAGGAGGTCACCTGGGCCCGCCTCGGCCAGCTCACCAGCGGGGCCGTGCATCAAGGGATCGTGCTGCAGACCGCCGCGGCCGAAACCCTCGATCTGCCCAGCCTGATCGAGGGCTGTCGCGAGATCGGCGAACCGCCCCTGCTGATGGCCCTCGACAGCGTCACCGATCCCCACAACCTGGGCGCGATCGCCCGCAGCGCCGAAGCCCTCGGGGCCCACGGCCTGGTCCTGCCCCAACGCCGCAGCGCCGGCCTGACCGGCTCAGTGGCCAAGGTGGCCGCCGGCGCCCTCGAACATCTGCCGGTGGCCCGGGTGGTGAACCTCAACCGCGCCCTGGACACCCTCAAGAAGGAGGGCTATCGCGTCGTAGGCCTGGCCAGCGAAGGCAGCGTCACCCTCGAGGAGGCTGACCTGGATGGTCCGCTGGTGATCGTTACCGGCTCAGAAGGTGACGGGCTGTCGATGCTCACCCGCCGCTCCTGCGACCAGCTGGTGCGCATTCCCCTGCGGGGCGCCACCCCCAGTCTCAATGCCTCGGTGGCCACGGCCCTGATGCTCTACGAGGTGGCCCGCCGCAGCTGGATGAAGACCGTGCTGGGCTCCGCTCCGGCGCCGCGGATTGTGCGGCCGGCCCTGCCCAGTGCCGCAGCTGTCACCATGCCGGCTGTCTCCAGCGAACCAGAGTTGGACGACGAAGACGCACCCGAGGCAGCCGCATCCGCGCAACCTGTCGACAGCCAGGGACTGATCCAGGAGGCCATCAACTTGGTCGACACCCCTGATCCCGACCCTGCCGATCGCAGCACTCTCGATCTCGCCAATTCCCCGCTCGACACGGCCGAATTGGACCCAGCCCCCCTGGAGGCCGCCCCTCCAGAGTCTGCTCAGCTTGGGTCTCCCCTCCTGGGCACCGTCGGTCACGACGCTGCCGACCTCCCGATGGCCGGCACCAGTGCTGCCCTGGTCCATTCCGGTGGCAGCAGCGCTGCTGAGGATCACGGGCTGCAGGACCAGGGAGCTGGCACCCCGTTGGAGGATCCGGCCCCGGACGCGCTCGTCAGCGACGACTTCACCGCCTCCGAGACTGGTGATGCCTACGGCGCCGCTTCCGGCTTTGACGGAGATATCCGGCTCTGACGGCATGGCGGATCAGAGGCCGATGACCTGGGCAGAATGGAAAGGACTGGCGCCCTTTTGATGAATCCCCTGCTCTGGCCCACGCGGAGTGTTGTGAATGGGCTGGGACTGGCCTGGTGGGCCCGGATCGAAACCCATGACCCCGAAGCCGTGTACTGGTTCGGCCCCTTCCTGCGGCGCCGTTCGCTGGAGGCCGCCCTGCCGGCCTTCCTCGCCGATCTGTCCGAAGAGAAGCCCGGATCGATCGAGCACGAGCTGGTACGCACCCACAAGAGCGAACCCCTGACCGAATTCCCCGACGACGGCGAGGGTGCCGACTGATAGCGTCCATCGCAGTCGGGATCAGGGTGGATGGGGATCGCCGCATGGCGTGAGCAGCTGAACAGCGGCGAGGTGTCCGCCCGCGAGCTCACCGATCACCATCTGGCCCGCATCAAGGCCGTGGATCCCGCCATCCACGCCTTCCTCGAGGTGACCGCCGATCGCGCCCGCGCCGACGCGGATCGCATCGATGCGGCCCGGGCCGCGGGTGAGGAGCTCCCCCCCCTGGCTGGCGTTCCGCTGGCGATCAAGGACAACCTCTGCACCAAGGGGATCCGCACCACCTGCTCCAGCCGCATGCTGGAGAGCTTCGTTCCGCCCTATGAATCCACCGTCACCGAGCGGCTCTGGAACGCCGGCGGCGTGCTGCTCGGCAAGACCAACCTCGACGAGTTCGCCATGGGCAGCTCCACCGAGACCTCGGCCTTCGGACCCAGCCGCAATCCCTGGGACCCCGACTGCGTACCGGGCGGCAGCTCCGGTGGAAGCTCCGCCGCCGTGGCAGCCGGCGAAGGCCTTGCAGCCCTCGGCTCAGATACAGGTGGATCGATCCGCCAGCCCGCCTCCTTCTGCGGGGTGGTGGGTCTCAAGCCGACCTACGGCCGGGTGAGCCGCTGGGGGCTTGTGGCCTTCGCCAGTTCCCTCGATCAGGTGGGTCCGTTCGCCACCAGCGTGGCCGATGCGGCCGAGATCCTGCAGGTGATCGCCGGCGCCGACCCCCGCGATGCCACCTGCCTCAAGGCTCCTGTTCCCGATTACCTGGCCGCGCTGCGCCAGCCGGTGGCGGGCCTGCGGGTGGGCCTGGTGCGCGAGTGCTTCGAAGCCGAAGGGCTCGACCCGGAAGTGAAGGCCTCGGTGATGGCCGCCGCAGCCCAGCTCGAGGCCCTCGGCTGTGACCTGGTGGATGTGAGCTGCCCGCGCTTCAACGACGGCATCGCCACCTACTACGTGATCGCCCCCTCGGAGGCCAGCGCCAACCTGGCCCGTTACGACGGCGTCAAGTACGGCTACCGGGCCGAAGGAACGGGCAGCCTGGCCGAGATGACCTCCCGCAGCCGCGCCGAGGGCTTCGGCGACGAGGTGCAGCGCCGCATCCTGATCGGCACCTACGCGCTCTCGGCCGGCTACGTGGACGCCTTCTACAAGAAGGCCCAGCAGGTGCGCACCCTCATCCGCCGTGATTTCAATCGCGCCTTCGAGACGGTGGACGTGCTGCTCACCCCCACCTCCCCCACCACCGCCTTCCGCTTCGGTGCCCACAGCGACGACCCCCTGGCCATGTACCTGGCCGACCTGCTGACCATCCCGGCCAACATGGCCGGCCTGCCGGCGATCAGCGTTCCCTGCGGCTTCGATTCCAAGGGCCTGCCGATCGGCCTGCAGCTGATCACGGGCGTGCTGGAAGAGGAGCGCCTGCTGCAGGTGGCGCATCACTACGAGCAAGCCGCCGATGTGATGGCCAGCCGACCGGAAGCCGCCCTGGTGCCCTGAGCCATACCGCTGCCCTGGCCCGGAATCGCAGGCGGCACCAGGACCACCAGATCCGGTGTTTCAGAGCGATCCAACTGCTCTGAAACACTGGATCTGGGGTGAATCGGGTCCGGCGGGCCTAGGGTGCACGGGGCCCCGTTGTCTGCGGTGGCCTGCCGTCTTCAGCCCGCTTCACCCCCGGCAACCCCTTGGCCTTCGTCCCTCTCCACAACCACAGCGACTACAGCCTGCTGGACGGGGCCAGTCAGCTGCCGGCGATGGTGGAGAGGGCTGTGGAGCTGGGTATGCCCGCCCTGGCCCTCACAGATCACGGTGTGATGTACGGCGCGATCGAGCTGCTGAAGCTCTGCAAGGGCGCCGGCATCAAGCCGATCATCGGCAATGAGATGTATGTGATCAACGGTTCGATCGAGGATCCACAGCCGAAGAAGGAGCGCCGTTACCACCTGGTGGTGCTGGCCAAGAACGCCACCGGCTACCGCAACCTGGTGAAGCTCACCAGCATCAGCCACCTGCGCGGCATGCGAGGCCGCGGCATCTTTTCACGCGCCTGCATCGACAAGCAGCTGCTGCAGCTATACAGCGAGGGACTGATCGTGGCTACCGCCTGCCTCGGCGGCGAAATCCCCCAGGCGATCCTGCGGGGCCGGCCCGATGTGGCGCGGGAGGTGGCGGGCTGGTACCAGAGCGTCTTCGGAGACGATTTCTACCTCGAGATCCAGGACCACGGCGGCATCGAAGACCGGATCGTCAATACCGGCATCGCCGCGATCGGTGCCGAGCTGGGAATTCCGCTGGTGGCCACCAACGATGCCCACTACCTCAGCGTGGGGGATGTGGAAGCGCACGATGCGCTGCTCTGCGTGCTCACCGGCAAGCTGATCACCGACGAGAAGCGGCTGCGCTACACCGGCACCGAATACATCAAGAGCGAGGCGGAAATGCGCCAGCTCTTCAGCGATCACCTCGAGCCGGCGGTGATCGAGGCGGCGATCGCCAACACCGCCAAGGTGGCCGACAAAGTGGAGGACTACGACATCCTCGGCCGCTACCAGATGCCCCGCTTTCCGATCCCGGAGGGGCACACGGCCGTGAGCTATCTCACCGCCGTGGCTGAGCAGGGCCTGCGGGCGCGGCTGAAGCTGGCCGAGGGAGACGGCTTCGATCCCACCTACGGCGAGCGCCTCGCCTTCGAACTGCAGGTGATGGAGCAGATGGGCTTCCCCACCTACTTCCTGGTGGTGTGGGACTACATCCGCTTCGCCCGAGACAACGGCATCCCAGTGGGTCCGGGGCGGGGATCGGCCGCCGGATCCCTGGTGGCCTACGCCCTGGGGATCACCAACATCGACCCGGTCACCAACGGTCTGCTGTTCGAGCGCTTCCTCAACCCGGAACGCAAGTCAATGCCGGATATTGACACCGACTTCTGCATCGAGCGCCGCGGTGAGGTGATCGAGTACGTGACCCGCCGCTACGGCGAGGAGAAGGTGGCGCAGATCATCACCTTCAACCGCATGACCTCGAAGGCGGTGCTCAAGGACGTGGCCCGCGTGCTCGACATTCCCTATGGCGAAGCCGACCGCCTGGCGAAGCTGATCCCGGTGGTGCGGGGTAAACCCGCCAAGCTGAAGGAGATGATCGGACCCGAATCACCGGCGCCGGAGTTCCGCGAGAAGTACGAGAACGACCCGAAGGTGAAGCACTGGGTGGATCTGGCCCGCCGGATCGAAGGCACCAACAAGACCTTCGGCGTCCATGCCGCGGGCGTTGTGATCGCCGCCGATCCCCTCGATGAGCTGGTGCCACTGCAGCGGAACAACGATGGTCAGGTGATCACCCAGTACTTCATGGAGGATGTGGAGTCGATGGGGCTGCTGAAGATGGACTTCCTCGGCCTCAAGAATCTCACCATGATCGAGAAGACGCTCGATCTGGTGCAGCAGAGCTGTGGCGAACGCATCGATCCCGACGATCTGCCGCCCGCCGATGAAGGCACCTTCGCGCTGCTGGCCCGCGGAGATCTGGAGGGCATCTTCCAGCTGGAATCGAGCGGTATGCGGCAGATCGTGCGCGACCTCAAGCCCTCATCCCTTGAAGACATCTCCTCGATCCTGGCCCTGTACCGACCAGGGCCTCTGGATGCGGGCCTGATCCCCAAATTCATCAACCGCAAGCATGGCCGCGAAGCGATCGACTTCGCCCACGAGACCCTGAAGCCGATTCTGAACGAAACCTACGGGATCATGGTCTATCAGGAGCAGATCATGAAGATCGCCCAGGACCTGGCCGGCTACTCCCTCGGTGAGGCCGATCTGCTGCGGCGGGCGATGGGCAAGAAGAAAAAGAGCGAGATGGAAAAGCACCAGAGCCTCTTCGTGCAGGGTGCCACGGAACGCGGAGTCGATCCGAAGCTCGCCGAAGCGCTGTTTGAGCAGATGGTGCTGTTCGCCGAATACTGCTTCAACAAGAGCCACTCCACCGCCTACGGCGCGGTGACCTACCAGACCGCCTATCTCAAGGCCCACTACCCGGTGGCCTACATGGCGGCGCTGCTCACGGTGAATGCCGGCGACAGCAGCAAGGTGCAGCGCTACATCGCCAACTGCAACGCCATGGGCATCGAAGTGATGCCGCCGGATGTGAATGCCTCCGGCATCGATTTCACCCCCGTGGGTGATCGCATCCTCTTCGGCCTCTCGGCCGTGCGCAACCTCGGCGATGGCGCCATCCGCCAGTTGCTTGAGGCCCGCGGCAGCGATGGAGCCTTCCGCTCCCTGGCGGATCTCTGCGACCGGATCCCCTCCCAGCAGCTCAACCGCCGCGCTCTGGAGGCCCTGATCCACTGCGGTGCTCTCGACGCGCTCGAACCCAGCGCCAACCGGGCCCAGCTGATGGCGGATCTGGATCTGGTGCTCGACTGGGCCAGTTCCCGCGCCAAGGACCGGGCCAGCGGCCAGGGCAATCTGTTCGACCTGCTCGGTGGTGGCCTGGCCAGTGGTGGTGCCGCGCAAGACAGCACCGCAGCCGGCGGTTCGACGGGCAGCGACCTCAGCACCGCCCCCAAGGCGGCCCCCGTGAAGGACTATCCCCCCACCGAGAAGCTGCGGCTGGAAAAGGATCTGGTGGGGTTCTATCTGTCCGACCACCCGCTCAAGCAGCTGGCCCAGCAGGTGAAGTTGCTGTCACCGGTGAGCCTGGCGGCCCTGGAGGAGCAGGCGGACAAGGCCAAGGTGAGTGCGGTGGTGATGGTGCCGGAGCTGCGTCAGGTCACCACCCGCAAGGGCGATCGCATGGCGGTCCTGCAGCTGGAGGATCTCACCGGCAGTTGCGAGGCGGTGGTGTTCCCCAAGAGCTACGCGCGGCTCGCCGATCACCTGATGGTGGATGCGCGGCTGCTGATCTGGGGCTCGATCGACCGGCGCGACGACCGGGTTCAGCTGATCGTGGACGACTGTCGCAGCATCGAAGACCTGCAACTGCTGCTGGTGGAGCTGCCCGCCGAGGCCGCTGCCGACATTGGTGTGCAGCATCGGCTGCGCGAATGTCTGCAGCGCCACCGTCCGCCCCAGGACGAAGCGGGGTTGCGGGTGCCGGTGGTGGCGGTGGTGCGACAGGCCGAGAAAACCCTCTATGTGCGCCTGGGCCACCAGTTCTGTGTGGCCGATGCAGAAGCTGCCGTCGCCACCCTGGGCTCGGCAGACTTCCGAGCGACGTTGCGCTCTCCCCTCAAGGCGGGGTAGGACTCAAGGCGGGTAGGACCTCACTCAGCCGGGCTGCCCTGACGCATGGCCCGCACAGACTGACGCAGTCGTCCGAGATTGACGCGGATCTGCTCCAGCCCCAGCAGGCTGCCCGGCACATCTTCCCAGCTGGAAGACAGAACGCCGTAGCTCAGGCCGACCAGACCCAGCAGGAAAAACGCTCCGGAAGTCACCAGGGTGAGGGCGGGAGCGATGTCCACCACACCTCGGCTGACCAGAAAATAACTGGCCACGAACACCCCCATGCCAAGAGCGGAGGGAATGCCGGTGGCAATGGCGATACGACGGGCCATGCGATTAGCCACCATCTCAGGAATGGCCTGCTGACCACGGGAGGCTTTGGCGCTGCCCGAGGCTTTAGGGCTGATTGAGGATTTGGCAGTGGCCTTTGCAGGCTTCCTGGACCCGCGGGGCTCAAACGGCTTGGGCTGTCCCTGGCGGGCCATGGCGAGACCTCAGCCGCGGATGCCGAGGGTGGCGATCAGAGAGGTGTAGCGATCCTCGCTGTTGCTGCGCAGGTAGGCGAGCAGCCGCTTGCGGCGACCGATCATCTTCAGCAGACCCTGGCGGGAGGAGAAATCGTGGATGTTCTTCTGCAGGTGTCCGCTGAGCTGACTGATGCGCTCGCTCAGCATCGCCACCTGCACTTCGACCGAACCCGTGTCGGTGCCGTGGGTCTGATGGCTGTTGATCAGTTCCTGCTTCTGGATGGTGTTGAGCGGCATGGGGGCGGCGTCTGGCCCGTAACGAACAAACATCTACCCTACCTTCCGGCAGAACAGCTCTCTGGCAGGCCATTCCTTCCCTGTTTTGATCAGGCCGCTGGCCGCGACAGCCAGCGCAGGCAGGCCGCCAGCCAGGTCTCGGCGTCGCCGCAGAGGCCGAGCTCGCCCTGGGCAACAGCGGCGGCATCACTGGCCGCCACGGCCCGCAGGGCCCGGTGAATCTCCAGCACCTCATAACCGAGGGCCTCGAGCGTCTGCTCCACCTCGCTGCGGGTGGACGCGACCAGGGCCGTCGCCGCGCCCTCCGCTCCAGCGGTCGGACTCTCCGCCCAGTCGTCGAAGCCATCCACCACGCCGTCCAGCAGGTCAGCGAAGCGCTCCTGCAAACGGCTCCGCAGTTCCACCGACAACCGCTCCGCCGTGCGCTTGCCCACCCCGGGGGCACTGCTGAGCTGGCGCAGATCCGCCTGGACGATGGCGCGGGCCAGCTCCTCGGCCGCCATCGCACCCAGCAACCCCAGGGCCATCTGCGGGCCCACGCCACTCACGGCCACCAGCTCTCGGAACAGGTCGCGCTCCTGCCGTTGGGGGAAGCCGTAGAGCGTCCAGGCATCGTCCCGGATGGCGTGATGGATGTGCAGGCTGAGCCGCGACCCAGCCGACGGCAGCTCCCGCCAGTGCCGCTGGCTCAGTTGCACCTCATAGCCCACGCCCTGGCAGAGCAGCAGCAATCCGCAGCGCGCCCCCTGCTGCCAGGGATCGCTCACCTGCCCTTGCAGCCAACCGATCATGGGGAAGCTCGCTTCGTCGCCCCCATGCTGCCCGCCCTGCCACCCCCCTCGCAGTTGCGCCGGCTGCTCACAGGCAGCCTGATCCTGCTGGCGCTGCTGCTGCCGCTGAGCCTGGGGGGATGTGGCGGCGTGGGGCAGCCGCCGCGATCGGTGCTGCTCAGCGCCCTGGGCCTGCAGATCGACCTCACCCAGGGAGCCATTGCCCAGGCCCTGGCCCTGGAGCCGGCCGGCCCGCCCGAGGTGAGCCGGGTGCGGGTGGAGCACCAGGAAAGCCTGGCCATCGGCGAGGCCAAGGGCCTGCACCTCAACGGCCGTTTCGACTGGCGCCTGGCCGGCGATCCCATCCGGGTCGATACCCCCTTCGATCTCTATCTGCAGCGGGGCGAGCGGGGCCAGAGCTGGCGGCTGGCCCAACCGACCGGCAGCAGCGACGGTCTCAACCAGGACTGGCTGACCTACCCCCTGCCTCTGAACGGCCGCTCAGGCTGAGCAGGGTGGCCAGCAGCACCAGGGCCGCGCCCAGGAGCGTCCAGCCATCGATCCCCTCCTGGAAGATGAGCCAGCCCCAGAGCCCGGCGAACACCACCTGGGCGTAGCTGATCGCCGTGGCCGTGGCCGCCGGCAGGGCGGTGAGGCCCCGGGTGAGCCACACCTGGCCCAGCTGGGTGAACAGTCCGACCCCCACCAGCCAGAGCAGCTCCACCGGCGTGGGCATCACCGGATCGAGCGCCACCAGCGGCAGGCTCAGGGGCACGGCCACCAGGGGGAAATAGAACACGATCACCAGGGGATGCTCACTGCGGCCCAGCTGGCGCACGCTCACGTAGGCCAGGGCAGTGCACAGGGCTCCGGCCAGGGCGATCAGCACCGGAATCAGCGGCAGGGAAGGGGCGGAGGCCCGGCCCATCCCGCCCAGCAGCGCCGCCGGCTGGGCCACCAGCAGCACCCCCAGCCAGCCCACCGCCATGGCCGCCAGCACGCGCCGGCCGATCCGCTCCCCCAGGGCCAGCCAGGCCAGCAGGGCGGTGAAGGTGGGGTAGAGGTACTGCAGCACCGTGGCTGAAGCGAGCGGCAGCGCCGCCAGGGCCGCGTAGACGCACAGCAGCGCCAGGGTGCCGATGGCCCCCCGCACGATCAGCAGGCCACGCCGGCGGCCCCAGGGGTCGATGTCGGCGCGGCGCAGCAACCACCAGCTCAGGGCCACGCTCAGCAGCGCCCGGGCCAGCACCACCTCGGCGGCGGGGATGCGGGCGCCCACCTGCTTGACGCACACCCCCATCAGGCTGAAGCTCAGGGCGCTGAGCAGCATCGCCCGCACGGCGGCGGCCTCGATCGGGGTTGACCCCAGCGGCAGAACGCGCACGAGTGTCCCTGGCGGGCTGCTCAGGATCGCACTCTGCAGCCAGGCTGTGCCATCGAAACGGCAGCGGCTCCCTCCTGATCCCTGCAGAATCGCCCTCAGTCTCTCTCCTCCCTCCTCTCTCCTTTCCCCCTCCGCCTTTTCCTTGAGCCTGCCCCGCCTCCACCCCCGCACGATCGAGGCCGTCAAGGAACGGGCCGACATCGTCGATGTGGTCGGCGAGCACGTGGTGCTCAAGAAGAAGGGGCGCGAGTTCGTGGGGATCTGCCCCTTCCACGACGACAAATCACCGTCGATGACGGTGTCGCCGGCCAAGCAGTTCTATTACTGCTTCTCCTGCGGTGCCGGCGGCAACGCCATCAAGTTCCTGATGGAACTGCAGCGCCAGAGCTTCGGCGATGTGGTGCTGGAGCTGGCGCGCAAGTATCAGCTGCCGATCGAGACCGTCGACGGACCCCAGCAGGAACGGCTGCGCAAGCAGCTGTCCCGCCGTGAGCAGCTGCATCGGGTGCTCACCCTGGCGGCGGGCTGGTTCCGCAGCCAGCTGCGCAGTCCCGAGGGCGCCGCGGCCCTCGCCTACCTCAAGGACAATCGCGGCCTCAGCGAAGGCACTCTCGAGACCTTCGAGCTGGGCTACGCCCCGGACCGTTGGGACGGTCTGCTCACCCACCTGCAGCAGGTGGAGGGCCTTGGGGTGGATCTGCTGGAGGCCGCCGGGATGGTGGTGGCCCGCAAGGGCGGTGAGGGCTTCTACGACCGCTTCCGCCATCGCGTGATGGTGCCGATCAAGGACCGCCAGGGCCGGGTGATCGGCTTCGGTGGCCGCAGCCTCGATGGCGGCGAACCGAAGTACCTCAACTCCCCGGAAACGGAGGTGTTCGAGAAGGGCAAGCATCTGTTCGGCCTCGACCGGGCCACCGCCGCGATCCGCAAGGACGACCAGGCGGTGGTGGTGGAGGGCTATTTCGATGTGATCGCCCTCCATGCGGCCGGCATCACCAATGCGGTGGCGGCCCTGGGGACAGCGTTGAGCAGTCAGCAGATCACCCAGATCTGCCGCGGCTGCGACAGCAAGCGGCTGATCCTCAATTTCGACAGCGACGGCGCCGGCGTGCGGGCCGCCCAGCGGGCGATCGGCGAAGTGGAGCAGCTGGCCCTGCAGGGGCAGCTGGAGCTGCGCGTGCTGCACCTGCCCGCCGGCAAGGATCCCGACGAGTTCCTCAGGCAGCACGGCCCCGGCGAGTACCGCGCCCTGCTGGAAGCCGCGCCCCTCTGGCTCGACTGGCAGATCGAGCAGGTGCTGGCCGACCGCGATCTCGCCCGGGCCGACCAGTTCCAGCAGGCGGTGGCTGGCCTGGTGGAACTGCTCGGCAAACTCCCCCAGAGCGCCGTGCGCAGCCACTACCTGCAGCAGGTGGCGGAGCGGCTCAGCGGCGGCCAGGCCCGCCTGGCCCTGCAGCTGGAGGAAGACCTGCGCCAGCAGGTGAAGGGCCAGCGCTGGCACGGACGCTCCCAGAAGTGGGAGCAGCCCGGCGAAGCGGGACTGCGGGAACGGGCCGAGGCGGAGGTGCTGCGGCTCTACCTCCACTGCCCGCTGCACCGTCCCCTGATCCGGCGGGAGCTGCGGCAACGGGACCTGGAAGACTTCGCCCTGCAGCACCATCGCCTGCTCTGGGCCGCGATCAGCGCCCTCGAGGAAGACAACCTCGGGGCCGGCCGGCTGGAGGCGATCAACCGCGGCAGTGATGGCGGAGAGGATCTGGCTGATCTGGATCTGCCACGGTTGCTGGGCGATCAGCTGGTGGTGGAGCAGAGCGCCCTGCTCAGCCGTCTGACGCCGCTGCTGGAACCTTGCGAACTGCATCGCATGGCCCTGGCCCAGCCCGAGCTGCAGCTGCGTGGCACCACGGCCGTGCTCGAGCGGCAGCGGGCCCTGAAGCGCTGCCGACACCTGCTCGATGCCTGGAGGTCCCAGAACCTGGAAACTCTGGAACGCTGTCTCGCCCGCCTGCTGAACCCCATCGATGCCCCCACCGCCACCAATCCGCCGGGAGCGGCAGAGGCCAGCACAGCAGCAACCACGGATCCGGCACGAGCCACGGCTCCGGCGGAAGCCGCCCTGGACATGGAGAGCCGCATCGAGGCCATGTTCGCGGAGCTCAACAGCGACGCCCTGCGCTTCCAGGACCTCTATTACAACGAGCGTCGCTATCTCGAGCAGCTCGATGCCCGCCGCCGCGCCGGCTATGAGGAGCTGGTCCGGGAAGCCAGATCGGAGCTGACCTCGGGCCCGGCCTGAGGCTGTCTGCCTTCACAATGAAGACAGCGTGCATGGTGTCGCCATGGGCTTCTACGAGGTTCTCTGGCATGGCGAGCAGATCGGCGACGGCGCCGACCTGGCCGAGGCCCTGGAATGCTTTGCCGCCGTTCGCCCGGATGATCAGGATTGGGAGCAGGCCTGCGCCGCGCCGGGCGCCGAACCGATGGTGCGCCGCTACGCCTCCTTCGATGCCTTTCTCGACAACGCCGATGAACTTGAGACGCTGCCGGTGACCGCCGCCATGATCAGAGAGGCCCTTGGCGATACGCCGCCGGACGGCCACCTGCTCTGATCGCCGTCCTCCGGCCTCACCGGCACTCCCTGTTTGTCTCCGCACCGCCATGGCCAGCTTTCCGATTCCTGCCGATGAACAGGAGCGCCTGCGTGATCTGGAGCGGCACGATCTCAAGGGCCATGCCGATGATCCCCACTTCGATCGGATTCTGACCCTGGCCCGGAGCCTCTACCAGACTCCGATCGCCGTGATCTCCCTGGTGGAAGCCGATCGGCAGTGGTTTCTCTCCCGTCAGGGCCTGACGGTGCGGGAAACACCGCGGGAGCAGGCCTTCTGCGGCCACACCATTCTCGGAGACGAGGTGCTGGTGGTGCCCGATGCCCTGGCCGACGAGCGCTTCTCCACCAATCCCCTGGTCACGGGCGATCCCCACATCCGCTTCTACGCCGGAGCGCCGCTACGCACGCCCGATGGGCACAAGCTCGGCTCTCTCTGCGTGATAGACCGGGAACCGCGCCAGCCCAGCCCTGAGCAGATCGATCAGCTGAAGCTGCTGGCCGACCTGGTGATGCGCGAGATCGAACTCCGGCGGATGAGTCACCACTGTCCGGTGACCGGACTGCCGCAGCGCACCCTGCTGCACAAACTCGGCACCAAGGAGTTCGAGAGAGCGCTGCAGCACGACCTGCCCCTGTCACTTCTGTGCATCGACCTCGACAATTTCCGCCTGATCAACAACCGCTGGGGCCACCCCGCCGGTGATCAGGTGCTCCGCGACGTGAGCCAGCTCTGCCGCAGCCTGCTGCCGGAGCATGATCTGGTGGTGCGCATGGGGAACAGCGAATTCGCACTGCTGATGCTGGAGCGCGACAGTGACTCCGCCCTGCAGATCGCCGAACAACTGCGCGAGAGCGTTCACCACCTCCCTGGCGTGTTCTCCCATTCCGGCTACCAGCTCCAGATCAGCGGTGGACTCACCAGCCGCACCGCCGGCGACACCAGCTTCAACGATCTGCTGCACCGCGCCGAACATGCCCTGGATCTGGCCAAGACCAACGGCCGCGACCAGATCTCACGCCTGATGGGAGCTGACTGAGCCAGCCACCGCCTGCCGCGCTACAACCTCGCGACTGCGCTGATCGTCCTGGCGGGCACGTTTCAGATCGACGGCGCTGATCCCATAGCCGAGACGCCGTGCCGTGCGAATCAGATCGGCGGTGTTGCGGCAGCGGCGCAGACGGGCACGCATCCGCTCGTCCCTCTCGGCATCCACCACCAGGCGGTGAAGATTCTGCATGCTCATGACAACCTCCCAGAAGGATTTCGGCCGGAGCGGATGTCACTCAGGGGCTCCGGAATGCATCGACCTTATCGGTGTCATCACGCCAGTCCAGCGCCAGTCGCATCCGGTCGGATCTCAGCGGCCGCCAGTCACGATTCGGTTGGATGTTCAGCCGGCCTGCACCCAGGGCAGATCGCTCAGACGCGTGGTGGCGGCACGGGAGAGCCGGGAACGGCGCATCATCCAGGCGGGCCGCAAGCCACAGGCCGCCCACTGCACCGTGCCTCGACCGTAGCGGCGGTTCAGGGCATCGATCGTGGCCAGAAGGGCCTCACGGCGCTGCTGCTGCTCCAGCGGCATCGGTGCCAGCAGATGGTGCTGCAGCTGCTCGAGGGGCTGGAGCTGCTGCAGCAGCACACCGGCCTTCTGCAACGGCTTGTGGGGCCGGAACAGACGCTCGGCCAGGGGAAGGGCGGCGGCCAGCAGCACGGCGGTGTCGTTGCTGGCCAGGGGCAGCTGCACCGTGGCGGCATTGCTGTAGAAGCGGCTGCCATCGAAGGGGCTGCTGCGCACGAACACGGTGATCGCCCCGGCCCGCTGCCGCTGACGCCGCAGCTTCTCGGCGGCGCGGCTGAGATAGGTGGCGATCGCCTCGCGCAGATCCGTCAGCGTGGTGACGGGCTGGCTGAAGCTGCGGCTGACGCAGGTTTCCTGCTTGGCCGGCGGCAGGCTCACCAGGGGCAGACAGCTCCGGCCGCGCAGTTCCTCCTGCAGCCGCAGACCCACCACGCCACACCGGCGGCGCAGCTCGCCGCTGGCCAGATCGCGCAGCTGGCGGGCATCGGCGACGCCGCGCAGGCGGCACCAACGCGCCAGCTGGCGGCCGATGCCCCAGACGTCCTCGATGGCGACGGATTCCAGCCAGGGGTCAGGATCCGCCACCGCCCCCAGATCGAACACCCCACCGTGGCGGGGATCGCCCTTGGCCAGACGGTTGGCGATCTTGGCCAGCACCTTGGTGGGCGCGATGCCCACCGCCACCGGCAGACCGAGATGGCGCTGCACCTGAGCCCGCAGCCGCCGCCCCCAACTCGTGAGATCACCGCCAGGCCTGAGATCCGCGCCGCTGGGATCGCCGGCTGCAGGCCGATGCAGGCGACCAAAGGCCTCGTCGATCGAATAGACCTCCAGCTCCTCCACCCAGGGCTCGATCGTGGCCATCAGCCGCTGGCTCATGTCGGCATAGAGGGCGTAATTGGAGCTGCGCACGATCACCCCCAGCCGCTCCAGCTCGCGACGCACCTGGAAATAGGGCTGGCCCATGGGAATGCCCAGGCTGCGCGCTGCGGCGCTGCGGGCCACGATGCAGCCGTCGTTGTTGGAGAGCACCACCAGCGGCCGGCCGGCCACGGCGGGATCGAGGGCCGCCTCGCAGGAGGCGTAGAAATTGTTGGCGTCGATCAGCACCGTGGCCAGGGCCATGGGAGAGCGCTCAGAGCGGGTGGATCACGTGAATGGCCACGCCCCAGAGCCGGTCATCGTCCGCCGCCCCCAGCTCCAGCAACGGATAGGCCGGATGGGCCGCCTCCAGCAGCCAGCGCCCCTGCTGCCGCACCAGGCGCTTGAGCGTGAAGGCCCCCTCCAGCACCGCCACCACAATCCGCCCGGGGCGCGGTTCCAGGCTGCGATCCACGATCAGCAGATCGCCGTGGTGAATGCCGGCCCCGATCATCGAATCACCGCTGACCCGCAGGAAAAAGGTGCTGCTGGGATGGCGGATCAGCACCTCGTTGAGATCGATGGCCGCCTCCATGTAATCGTCCGCGGGGCTGGGGAAGCCGGCCGCCACCGCCTCGGCGGCGAGGGGCAGGGCCAGCGGCGGGCGCTGCGGCTCCAGGCGCCAGGGCCCGGCAACGGCCGGCTCCGGCGGCGGCGCGGGTGGCGATGCGGGTGGCGGAGCGGGCAAGCAGGAACGGGGACGGGATCCGGACACGGCAACCAGCCGAACCAGCTCACAGTAGTTCATCTGTACCAGATTCAGACCAGAATCTGCATCGGCAGGCCCGTGCCGTCGAGGTCGCCGCCGAGGCGCAGGGCCGTGCCGGCCTCGATGCGCGCGGCGCTCCACAGGGCCGCCAGGGCATCGAGGATGTCGTCATCGGCCACCTGGCGGCGCAGGAAACGGGCGCGGATCGCGGCCGCCGCCCCCGGGAAGGTCCGCTCCACCAAGGCCAGGCGATCGGCGGCGCCGGCGGCGCTCTTCTTGGGGTGCGGCATCGGCACACCACCGTTCCACTCGCGGAAACACAGCTCCGGGTGCACCTCCACCAGGCAGCGGGCCTGCCCTGGATCGCGCTGCAACCAGGCGTCCACCTGGCGCACCTTGGCGAGGATGTGGAACGCCTGCTTGCTGAGTTTGCAACCCTGGGCCGCCTGGGACAAGGCACAGGCCTCCGGGTAGCTGGTGGCGGCCAGCACGCCGCGCAGGGGCGCTGAAAAGACACTGCTGCGGCGGGGGCCCAGCAGGCGGCGGGCTTCGCGATCGCAGCGGCGGGGCCCGGCTTCGGGCAGACCGATGGGGATGTCGATGGCGGTGAGCTGCCAGCCCGGCCCCTCCAGCAGCTCAAGGGCGGAGGGGAACAGCCGGGCGGTGACGGGCTCCCCCGGTCCCTCGCAGGACACCGCCAGCCAGCCGGCCCGGCAGCCATCCACCCCGCGCAAGCCCTGCATGCCGTTCCGTCCGTGCTGGGGAGGCGATCCTGGCGCGCGGCTGTTGGCCGCGGCCCTCAAGGCCCTGGGGCAATCCATTCCAGCCGCCGCACGCTGCGCCGCAGCACCTCCACCAGCTCGCCGCGCATCAGCAACCCCGTCCCGCCCCACACCAGGCGCAGGGCAAGATCGAGCGGACCGGCGCCGAGGTCGCGCAGCGGCATGAAGCCAAGTCGCTCGAAATAGCGCACCAAGCGGCGGTGCTGACGCGGATCGTCGCGGATGGCGAGCAGGCGCGCCTGGCGGCAGGGCGTGCACTCCAGGGCCCAGGCGCCGGTGGCGGCCCAGATCAAGGGGCCCACCGCGGCGGTGTCCTGTCCCTGCACCCGCATGGTGTCGAGCTGCAGGCCCGCGGCCGTGGGGAGCGCCCAGCCCTTGAGCTCCCCCAGCAGCAGGGGAGGCTGCTGCGGCCGGGGCCGGGCCACCACCACCCGCAGGCCCCGGATCCCCAGACGGTCGGACACCTGCAGGCGCAGAAGCAGGCCGCCGCCTGCGGCACGGCGTTCCAGATCCGCCAGGGAGGGCAGCGCTGCCGGGGCCGGCAGCGCTGACGGGGAGGCAGGGGCCATCGCACCGGCAGCCAGACCAGGCCATCCTGACGGCGGGCCGCCGCGCAGGTGTCAGACCAGCCGGGAACCGCTGGCACGCCGGCGCTGCTCCGGATCGAACACCGCGGCGATCGAGCGGATCAGCCAGCGGCCCTGGGACGTGACCTCGACCAGGCCCTGATCGCCCTGGCGCTGCAGCTGCACCAGGCCATCCGCGGCCAGGGCCTGAAGGTCGTGCCACTCCTGCGCGAAACCCTCCAGGGGCAGCGCAACCCGGAAGCGGCACATCACCTCCTGAATCAGCCGGCGCCGTTCCAGCACCGCCGGATCGCGCACCACCAGGCCCCGTTCCACCGGCAGGCGACCGGCCTCGAGCGCGGCGTAGTAGGCGCGCAGATCACGCAGGTTCTGGCTGAACAGATGGGGGAACTGGCTGATCGCCGTGGGGCCCACCCCCAGCAGATCGAGCTCACCACCGGTGGTGTAGCCCTGGAAGTTGCGGTGCAGCCGGCCCTCGCGGGCCGCGACCGCCAGGCTGTCGCCCGCCAGGGCGTAGTGATCCATGCCGATGGCGTCGTAGCCGGCGGCGGCCAGCAGCTGGCTGGCGGACTCCAGCATGGCCAGCCGCTGGTGCTGGCTGGGCAGATCCTCGGCCGCGATCTTGCGCTGCAGGGGCAGTTGCTGCGGCAGATAGGCGAAGGAGAACAGGGAGATGCGATCGGGCCGCAGCTCCCGCACCAGCTCCAGGGTGGTGCGGAAGCGCTCCGGTGTCTGCAGCGGCAGGCCGCAGATCAGATCCACGTTGACGCTCTCGAACGAGGCCTCCCGCATCCAGGCCATCGCCCGACGGAGCTGCTCGACGGGCACCACCCGATTGACCGCCTTCTGTACCTCGGGATCGGCATCCTGGATGCCGAAGCTGATGCGATTGAAGCCGAGCCGGCGCAGGCCGAGCAGCTCGTCACGGCTGAGGAACTCGGGATTCACCTCGATCGAGGCCTCCAGATCGGTGGCGAGATCGAAGTGCTGATCCAGCAGCTCCCACAGCTGCCCCTGTTCCGCCGGCGTGAGGTAGTTGGGGGTGCCGCCGCCCCAGTGCAGCTGCCCCACCCGCCACCGCTGGCCCGCGGCGGCCCCGATCAGCTGCAGCTCCCG
Source organism: Synechococcus sp. CBW1002 (assembly GCF_015840915.1). NCBI lineage: Bacteria > Bacillati > Cyanobacteriota > Cyanophyceae > Synechococcales > Synechococcaceae > Synechococcus > Synechococcus sp. CBW1002. Next base: position 2,898,142 of record NZ_CP060398.1, on the reverse strand, counting down.
CTCCAGCGCCTGCAGATAGGGGCCCACCACCCGGGAGCCGGCCTGGGTGGTGACCCGGTTGCAACCGCAATACCAGCAGGCATGGCGGCAGAAGGGCACATGGACATACAGCGACAGGGGTTCGGCAGCGGGCCTGGCCAGCTGGGCCGCCAGATCGGCGGCGCCCACCGCCTCCGAGAAGGCGGCGGCGGTGGGGTAGCTGGTGTAACGCGGCACCGGCTTGTCGTACTTGAGCAGCAGCGCGATCGGGGTGGAAACCGAGGGCTTGGTGGCAGAAACGGAACGGGATGGCGCGAACGTCATCAGATCGGGGGCTAGGGGAGCGAAGGGTGCGGCGAGAGCGGATGGGGAACGGCTGGACAGCGGCGCTCCGCTCAGACCAGCTCGCCCAGTTCGGCCAGCAGGCGCTGGGTGGCGAGGAAGGCGTCCTCCGCTTCCTGCAGCAGCTCCTGCTCCTGGGACTCGCTGAGCCGCAGCTGCTCGAAGCCGTCGTGGAGACCCTGCTTGAGCTCACTCAGGGGCCGGTCGAACTGCCAGAACTCCACGGCGGGCAGGCCGTGGCGGCGCAGGATGGCATTGGCCTGCTCGCTGAGCTGCTGCCCGCCGGAGAGATCACCGCCGTAGCGCACGTACACGTGGGCGAGGAAGCGGTGGGGCGCGGTCTCAGCGAGGGTGGAGAGCTGCTCGAGCCAGGAGCTGGCGGCGGCAGACGGAGACGTGGCGGGAACGGCCGCAGCCTCCAGCTGGGCCAGGTCATGGCCGAGGGCGGCGCTGCGAGCCAGATCAGCCCAGGGCAGCGTGGCCCCGAGGGCCTCCGCCAGGGCCGGCCCCCGCCGCTCGATCAGGGCGTAGGCGGGTGCCAGGGCCCGCAGCAGGGCGGCCAGCTGCAGCGGACTGGCTTCTCCGGCCAGCAGCGAGCGGGAGAAGGCCATGCCTTCCGCTTTGTGGTGCGCGGCGCCGATGCGGCCATGCAGCCGCCGGACGCGTGGCCCGAACCCCTTGCGCATCACGGCATCGGCAGGCCGGGCATGGTCCGAGATGGACCCGGGGATGGCAGCAGTCATGGGCGGACACGCCGAAAGCGACGAAGAAACAGTCAAACTGTATAACGCTACTGTTGTTACGCAGAAAGACTGTTACATGGCTTCCGGGGCGCCGGCCTCACTCACCCCACATCCGCAGCAGGTTGGTGTAGCTGCGGCAGAGCAGATCGAAGATCTCCCCCTTGCCCTGCTGCTGAAACAGGGCCCGCCGCGCCGCGTCCAGCTCAAACAGCAGTTCCCGCTGTTCACTGCTGCGGATGCGACTCTGGATCCAGCCCACCGCCACCAGGCGCTCACCGGCGGTGACCGGCTCGACCCGATGCAGCAGGGTGCTGGGATACACGATCGCCTGGCCTGAGCCGAGACGCACGCGCTCCTCCCGATCCGGCGACTCCAGCACCAGATCACCACCCTCGTAGGCCGCTGGATCGGTGAGGGCCACCGTGAAGGACAGGTCAGAGCGACCACCGGCCATGAAGGCGTTGTCGACATGGCGCCCATAGCCCTCGCCAGGGCCGGTGAGGCTGAACAGCACCCCATGGACATGCAGCGGCAGGGCCGCCGAACGCACCAGCGGATCGGCCAGCAGGGCCTCCCGCACCTGAGCCTCCAGCTGGTGATGCAGGTCGGAGCCCCGCTCCAGCTGCCGGTTGCGTTTCACCCCGCGGGCATGCCAACCGGCGGTTTCGGCACCGGGCCGCCAGGGAGCGTCGTCGGCCCGCAGCGCCTCAGCCAGGGCACGGGTCGCCTCAGGGCTGAACAGGGGCTCGACAATGAAGCGCATGAACGGAGGCCGTCGGTGGATCCCACCATGCTTTGCCGTTGGATCACGCCGCGCTGTGCCTGTTGATCCGCACCACTGCGGCGGTTGATCACATCAGTGAGACCGATGGATCACGACCTGCTCCGCCCAGCAGCCACCGCCGGGCGCGGACTCCTCAAGAATGGTGGCCAGCCGCACCACCTCCATGGCCCGCCCCAGCATCGCTCTGTTTCTTGCCACCGCCGGCCTGATGGCCGGAGCCGTGGGCTGCGGCAAGGCACCCGACTCCGGCAGCGGCGGCGAAGAGTCGTCCGGCATGAGCACGCCGGCTCCGCAGACCGCACCGAAGATGCAGAAGGAAGCGATGGGCGAGGGGGCGATGCAGGGCAAGACCAAGGATCAGGAGATGCACGGTTCAGATGAAGGCGGTGAAGGCGGCGAAGGCGGCGAGGAGTGAGCCAGAGGCGGCCGCAGCGCCGACCCGAACAACGGGAACAGGCCAGACGCCTGAGGGGCCTGCTCACGATCACCGAGGCACAGAGCGGCTTCCGCCACTGGCGAGAGCCCTACCTGCTGATGCTGTCCGTGTCGTGGCCCCTGTTCCTGGGGCTGATCACGACGCTGTACCTGCTGATCAACCTGCTGTTCGCCGCGCTGTACCGGCTGGATCCGGCCGGCATCGGCGGGGTTTCAGGCGGAGGCGCGGCCAGTTTCGCGGACGCCTTCTTCTTCAGCGTCCAGACCCTGGGCTCGATCGGCTACGGCGTGCTCCACCCCAGCAGCCTCACCGCCCACCTGATCGTGACCGCCGAGGCGCTGACGGGGCTGATCTTCATCGCCCTCACCACCGGCCTGGCCTTTGCCCGCTTTTCCCGCAGCTCGGCCCGGATCCGTTTCTCCAGCCTGGCGGCGGTGCATCCCTACAACGGCGTTCCCACCCTCACCTTCCGGGTGGCCAATGAGCGACGCAACACCATCCTGGGAGCGAATCTGAAGGCCTACCTCAGCATCGACGAGCGCAGCAGCGAAGGCCACCGGATGCGGCGACTGCATCCCCTGCGCCTCAGCCGGGAAGACGGCATCGCCTTCACCCTGGCCTGGACGGCGATGCATCCGATCAACCGCGACAGCCCCCTGTGGGGACTGGGTCCCGACCAGCTGGCGGTGGACCATGCCGAGGTGGTGGTGTCCTTCAGCGGCACCGACGGAATCCTGGAGCGTCCGATCCACGCCCACGCCAGCTATCCGGTCGACTGCATCGCCTTCGGGCGCTGCTTCGTGGACATGGTGGAAACCGACGGTGCCCGGGCGGTGATCGACTTCTCCCGCTTCCACCAGACGCGCGCCTGCCCAATGCCAGACCCCGGGGAAGAACGGGCGGAGGAAGGCTGACCGTTCAGTCGAGCCATGTCGGCTGCCTAGGATCAGTCCTGCTGTGAGCTGATTTCTGATCCCTCTTCGCCGCCGGCTGGCCTACGGATGTGGCCCCGTTCTGATCATCCTCAGCCATCTGGGCTGCCTGCTGCTGCTGAGCACGGGCCTGGAGCTGGGAGCAGCGCTGTGGGCCGTGGGGCTGTATCTGGCGCGGATGCTGGCCACCACGGCGATCTACCACCGGTTGATCACCCACGGCAGCTACCGGGCACCGCGGCCGATCTGGTGGCTTGGCTCCCTGGTGGCGGCCTCCGCCGGACAGATGGGACCGAGCTGGTGGAAGGCCCATCACCAGCAGCACCATCGCCATGTGGACACCCCCCGCGACCCCCACAGCCCCCTGCAGCCGGCGACGGGCTGGTGGCATGGCCTCTGGCGTTCCCAGGCGGGCTGGCTGCTGGGCAGCAGCTTCTTCCCCGAACAGCTGCCTGCGGATGTGGAAGCCGATCCGGTGCTGCGGGCGATCGACCGCTTGCACATGCTGCCGGTGCTGGCCCTGGCGGGCCTCTCCTACGCCCTGGGCGGCCTGCCCTGGCTGGCGGCCTTCTGCCTCAGCACCACGGTCCTGTTCCACGGCGTGGCGACGGTGAACTCCGCGGCCCACCTCTGGGGAGAGCAGCCCTTCGAGAGCGGCGATGCCAGCCGCAACAGCCGCTGGGTCGCCCTGATCACCCTGGGTGAGGGTTGGCACAACCTGCACCACGCCTTCCCCTCCTCAGCCCGCCAGGGCCTGGGCCTGCGCCAGGGCGAACCGGTTGTCCTGCCCGATCCCACCTATCGCTTCATCCTGCTGCTGAAGCAGCTGGGCCTGGCCAGCCAGCTGCGCCTCCCCTCCGACCAGGCCCTGCGGGCTCGTCGCCGCCAAAGCGGTGGCAGCACAGCTGACCTGATCCGACTGGACAGCCATCAGGCCAGCCGCATGCGGGCCTGACGCCGAAGCCCGGGCGAAGCTTCAGCTTCAGGGACGAGGAGCCAGGAACGGAGGCCCAGGAGCTCGAGAGATCAAGAGCTCAGGGGGTTCGAGCCGGAGCGGATGGATAGGGAGGTCGACCGGACGAGATGCTCATAACATGACTACATATTTCGTGAGCAAACGCATCATTCAAGCAGTAGATTCGTAGAGTTTGCATACAGCGACGCCGTTGCATGATTTCCTCGGACAGTTACACCTAGCATCGCGCCGGCCATGACTGTTGCCATGTGCCCTCCCCTAGCCCTTTTGCCATTCTTCGCATGACCCTGGTCAGAGCGCCCCAGCTGGGCATTGATCGCTTCGCCAATGATCGCGACAAGGAAAGCTGGTCGCATGCTTCTTCCGACGACAAAAGCACCATCATCCGGGCGGTCTATCGGCAGGTTCTCGGCTATCAATACGTGATGGCCAGCGAACGGCTGAGCGCCGTGGAATCCCTGTTCCGCAACGATTACCTCAACGTCCGCGAGCTGGTGCGGGCCGTCGCCAAGAGCGGCCTCTACCGCAGCCGCTTCTTCGAGAACAGCAATCCCTACCGTTTCATTGAGCTCAACCACAAGCATCTGCTCGGCCGGGCTCCCCAGAACAAGGCGGAGATGCTGCATCACTTCACAATCCTGCAGGAGCAGGGTTATGATGCAGAGATTGATTCCTACATCGATAGCGTCGAATATCAGGAGCGTTTTGGTCAGGATACCGTTCCCTATCTGCACGGCTGGGATTACTCCAAGGGCCATGAGGGCCGCCAGTTCTCCTGGCTGATGCAACTGGCCCGTGGCGCCGCCGCCTCAGCCAAGGGCGATGCCTCCGGCAACCAGTTCCGGCTTGGGAAAGCCCTCCATCAGGATCGGGCTCTGCCCGTCCAGGGTTCGGCACCCCGAGTGGTGATTGTCTCCACCGAAGGACCGTTCCAGGCCCTGGTGAGCACGACCCACGATCTGGGCGAGTCGTTCGAGTCCGGTGAGTTCCGCAGCACCCCCACCCAGAGCCATCGCCGCGAAGCCCTGCGGGTGGATGCCGGCAGCCGCAGCAGCGACGCCTCTGGCCGCGTGGTGACGATCACCGCCACCGGCATCGCCGACAATTCCTACGTCCGCAGTGGTGCCTACGTGCTGCGGATTCCCTTCAGCCGCATGAATGAAGCCCTGCGTCGGGTCAATCGCCTCGGCGGCCGGGTTGTGGATGTAGCGGTGAGCTGAGAGCTGCTGCCCAGGGTCGCCAACAACACCTGAGCAGTGGGGGCTCCCCGATGGCGGGAGCCCCTCAACCAAAAGTTTTCGGCGCGTCGTCATGCTTCGGGCCAGCACATCTGGTGCCCGCAGCTCTGGCATCAGCACCAACAACGCTTATGGTGTCAACGAGAATCCCGTGAATCCACCCAGCAATCCTGCCACTGCACCGGTGAGCAGGCAAGCCAGCGTGGAGGCCAGCAGCACGCGCCAGGCCAGTGTTCCCACCACTCCCTTCTGCTCGGGCGCCAACGCACACAACCCCCCCACAAAGATTCCCAGCGAGGGGAGATGGGCAAAGCCGCAGAGTGCGTAGGCGAGGATCACCACCGAGCGCGGATCGCTCCATTGGCCCGCCTGCAGGCTGCTGGCCAGGCTGACGAACGCAGGCACCTCCGTGGCCACCAGCCGCAACGCCAGCAGTTCCGAAGCTGGTACCGCGTCGCTGAAGGGCACTCCGATCATCCACACAAACGGAACAAACACCCAGGCCAGCAGGGATTGCAGCGTGGCCTGCGGCTGGCCGAACCAGCCGCCCACCCAGCCGATGCCTGAATTGGTCAAGGCGAGCAGTCCAACGAAGGCAATCAGCACGGCCGTGATGCCCACGGCCAGCTTCAGTCCATCGTTGGCGCCCTGGGTGATGGCCTCCACGCTGCTCCCATAGCGCACCTCTTGCACCGGCTCGGGCAGCAGCGGCCGTGATTCGCTGGCTGGTACAGGCAGCCGCACCAGCGGTGCCGGCACCAGGAGGCGCGCCATCATCACTGCCGCCGGAGCACTCAGCAGGTTGGCCGTGATCAGATGGCCGGCAATGCCCGGAAAGTGGGGCTGGAGCACACCCACATACAGCCCCAGCATGGTGCTGGCGATGGTGGCCATGCCGGCGGTGAGTACCACCGCCAGTTCATGCGGCTGGGCAGTGGCCAGATAAGGGCGAATCGTGAGCATCGATTCAATCCCCACAAACACATTGCTGGCGGTCACGGTTGCCTCCACGCCTGTGATTCCCAGGCTCCGGCGGAAGAAGCGCGCCAGAGTGGCAATCACCCTCTGCATGACCCCCAGGTGATAGAGCAGAGCCGTGAGAGCTGCGAAAAAAATGGCAATCGGGAAGGCCTGGAAGGCCAGGATCAAGCCCAGGCTGCCCTGTTCGCCCGCGGGCACCGCCAGCGGGCCAAACACGAATTCAGCACCCGTGCGGGCAGGCGCCAGTAGCGCCACCACAGCCCCATTCAGCCAGGAAAACACCACCCGGCCGAACGCCAGCTGAAACAGCAACACCCCAAGCCCCAGCTGGGTGGCCAGGGCCACCCCGATCAGCCGCCAGGGCGTGGCCCTCCGATCCTGCGAGAACAACCACGCCACCAAAAGCAGCAATGCAATTCCCAGAGTTCCTCGCACCGCCTGCCAGAGCATGGTCCTTTTGCCACGGGTGCTGTAGCGGCGTCAACTTAAGGCGGCGCGGCCCATCCTGCGGCCATGGCTGCGATGGCTGGACCTTGGAAATCGACGAAGCAGTCGCCCTTGAAGCCCCTGACGCAGTCCAGGCCAGCAACGGATCAACGGGTTGAAAAGTCTCCATGCCGATTCGCGTCCTGACACCAGGGCTCGAAACAATCGAACAACGGCGCGAAGGCATGGTCAGGATGGGCCTTGAGAGGGCGGTCGATGAGGATGGAACGCCAGGTGCCGATGTATTCCGTGAGGCAGAACGAATCCAGCACCCAGCTGAGCGGAAACCAGGTGATCGGTCGCTTGGTGCCGAGGCTGGGCAGATCGATCTCGATGCCTTCGGCCATCAGGGCACGGTTGAGAAAGCCGGCATGGCGCGCCTCATCGCGGGCCATCAGGTTGAACAGGCGGCTGAGCTCCGGACGGCCAGCCTTCTGCAATCGGCGGGAGAGCTCCTTGAACAGCAGAAAGCCGGAACATCCAATACGCACGACTGCACCAGATCACTCTCTTGGGCCTCCGTCTCCGCTGCTGAACGATGACCCAGCCGGTTCAACGGCGCCTTGCGATCAACGTGCTCGCGGTTGTCATCGGCCTCCATCGCGCCGAGCATGGAATGGACTCGAAGCCGGGGCGAGGGCGCGACCGGAACGG